>JBOFZL010000086.1:0-5665 GCA_051655155.1 Filifactoraceae bacterium | reverse complement strand
TTTTGTTCCAGTGGGATTTATAGGACTCATGAAAGCTTTTACTCCACATTATAGTGGGTGGTGGATAGATTTATTAGCAGTTTTACCTGAATTTCAAAGTAAGGGCATAGGATCAGAATTTGTAGAGTTTGCTATAAATCACTATAAGTTTGATGATTTAATTTTGACTGCACTTATTCGAAATGACAATTTTGCGTCGGTTAAAGCTATTATGAAAAATGGTTTTAATAAAATGGGAGAAAATGATTTTAGTTTATTTGTTTTAGATTAATGATTGGAGATTAAAATGAAAAAGAGAATAATGGTATGTGTAACTGATCAAAAAGTATGTGAAGAGTTGATTGTTAACACCATTAGAAGTTTTAGCGAGTTTGAGCTAGAGTTATTTATTATTCATGGTTCTAGGGTAGGAGTTGTTTCTACTAAGGAGTCAAGAGATGCTTTAGAGTATCTTTTTGATATAGCTTCTAATTATGGGGCAAGCATATCTGTTTTAAAAACTGATAATATTCTTGATACCTTGATAAATTTTGCTTTGGAAAACAAGATAGATATAATTGTTATGGGGGAAACTAGACTCGCTGATGTTAAAAATAGCATTATTACTAAGATGAAAGATTCTTTAAAGGATAAAAATATTTATATTAAAATATTACCAACAATAGAAAAGGAGTAGTTTATAATGAAAAAGATAGTTAAACAAAACGGCTGGAAGAAAGAAGACTCTAAAGAAGTTATTTTTAATTTTGGTTCTGAGTATATGACTTTTATAGACAAGTCAAAGACAGAGAGAGTATGTAATGAAACAATAATAAAGATGGCAGAAGAAAGTGGGTTTGTTAATCTTGAAGATGTTATAAAAAGTGGAGCTAGCTTAAAAGTAGGTGATAAAATTTATACTAACAACAGAGATCATGCATCTACTCTTTTTGTTATTGGAAGTGAAGATATTGAGAAAGGAGTAAGGATTATTGGTTCTCATATTGATAGTCCACGTATAGATTTAAAACCTTCTCCAGTTTATGAAGAAGGGAATATGTGTCTTTTAAAGACTCATTACTATGGAGGAATAAAGAAATATCAATGGGCTACTATTCCATTGAGTATGTATGGAACTGTTGTTAAAAGAAATGGTGAAAAAATTAATATTGCTATTGGAGACAAGCCTGGAGATCCTGTATTCTTTATAACGGATCTTTTGATTCATCTTTCATCTGAGCAAATGAAAAAAACCTTAAGTGAAGGCATTGAAGGAGAACAACTTAATGTTTTGTGTGGTCATATTCCACTTGAAAACAGCGAAGAAAAGGAACTTGTTAAAGAAAATGTACTATCGATTCTTTCAAATGAGTTTAATATTGAGGAAGAGGATTTTATTACTGCTGAGATTGAAATAGTTCCACAAGGGAGGGCTATGGATGTAGGATTTGATAGAGGTGTTATAGCTGCTTATGGCCATGATGATAGGGTTTGTGCTTTTGCATCACTTAAGGCTATTTTAGAGGTTGATAGTCCTAAGTATACAGTGGCAGCTATTTTTGCTGACAAGGAAGAAACTGGTTCAAATGGCAGTACTGGCATGCATTCTCAATATTTTACAAATTCTATTGCTGAACTTATTAATATTCAGGGAAACTATAGTGATTTAAAGCTAAGAAGGGCAATGAAAAATTCAAAAGCACTTTCTGCTGATGTTAATCATTGTTATGATCCAACTTTTGCTAGCGTTTCTGAGGTGAAGAATACACCTTTTTTAGGTGAGGGTGTTGTTCTTACAAAGTATACAGGGTCAAGGGGAAAAGGTGGTTGCAATGATTCTACTGCTGAGTTTGTGGCACAAATAGCTGGTATCTTTGATGAGGCTAAGGTTGTTTGGCAAACTGGTGAACTTGGCAAGGTGGATCAAGGTGGAGGTGGTACTATTGCTTATATATTAGCTGAGTATGACATGGATGTTATTGATTGTGGAACTCCAGTTTTATCAATGCATGCACCTTATGAATTGATTAGTAAGGTTGATCTTTATAATACTTACAAAGGTTATAAGGCTTTTTATAATTTCAATAAATAAGGAGATATTATGGGTTATCATCTTATTACGATTGAAGGAACTGACGGGTCTGGTAAGCAGACACAGTCAGAACTTTTATATAGAGGGTTGTGTGATTTAGGGTATAATTGTAGATTGATTAGTTTCCCAGATTATGAAAGTAGATCATCCGAATTAGTAAAGTTATATTTAGCTGGAGAGTTTGGAGAGATTTCTGAGGTTAGTGGTTTTGCTGCCTCGATGTTATACGCAGCTGATAGGTTTGCTTCTTTTAGACGTAAATGGAGAAAAGATTATGAAGATGGTTGCATTATTATTGCGGATAGGTATGTTTCTTCTAATTTGATTCATCAGGCTGTAAGAATGGATTCTGAACTTGAAAAAGAAGAGTTTGCTAAATGGATTTATGATATTGAATATGTTAAGTTCGGAATACCAAGACCTAACTTAGAAATTTTTTTAGATATGCCATCTAAAAATGCGAAGGAATTAATTTTGAATAGAGGAAATAAGATTACAGGAAGTTTGGAGAAGGATATACTCGAAAGAGATGAAGACCATAGTGTAAAGGCTTATAAGAATGCTAGGGGGTTATGCCAGAAATTAGGGTGGAAATCCATAGAGTGTGTTAGTAATGAAAAAATTAAAAGCATTGAAGAGATACATAGTTTGGTGCTTGATGTTGTTTTGGAGTATATTAATGAAGAGTATGAATAGAGAATCTTTTGTAAACGTTTTTTTGTTTGAAGGTAATTTTAAAAATAGTCAGGATTATGTTAGCGATCTTCTATATAAAGGATATCAAGTTAGATTGGAGAGAGAGAGTCTAGATGTTAATATTTTTGATTGTTCAGAAATAGATATTAGGTTATTAAGAGAAATTTTAGCCAGTGTAATTGTAAAGCCAAGAGGAAATATAAAGGTTTATTTATTTTTAAATGGCGAAGAGTTAAGTGATCTTATGCAAAATGCTATGTTAAAAACTTTAGAAGAACCACCTGATTATGTTTTTTTTGGAATCATATGTAAAAATGCAGGAGGAATATTATCAACGCTAAGATCAAGATGTAATTATGTTTATACTGGAACTTTGACTGACAAAGTTATTGATATTGAACATGAAAATTTAAGGTTAATTGAACGATTTTATGAAGATAACGTTGGAATTTTATTTCAAGATATTAAGGCTATATCAAAAAAAGACAAAGCTTTAAGTTTTATGAAGGATTATTTATTATATTTAGATGGAATTAGTGTTGATAAAAATGTTAAGGTCTACGAAACAAAATTTGAAGTGACGTTGTTATTAGATCATGTTATAAAGATTGTGGAAGGAAATGGAAATTGTTCAGCTTCCTTAGAAGCTTTGACGTTTAATATATTGGAGGTGTTGGGTGATTATAGTTGTAGGAATAAGATTTAAAAAAGCTGGTAAAATTTATTATTTTGAGCCTCAGGGAATAGAATATAATCAGGGTGATAAGGTTATTGTTGAAACTGCACGAGGTATTGAGTTTGGAACTATTGAAATAGCCAATAAGAGAGTAGAAGAAAAGGATATAGTTGCTCCCCTTAAACCAATTTTAAGGTTAGCTACATTAGAGGATATTCAGCATTATGAAGAAAATTTGGAAATGTCTAGGACGGCTAGTGAAATTTTTAAAGAAAAAATTAAAAACCACGATTTAGATATGAACTTAATTGAAACTGAGTATACATTTGATAGAAATAAACTTATTTTTTATTTTACTGCTGATGGTAGGATAGATTTTAGGGAATTAGTTAAGGATCTGGCTGCTATATTTAGAACTAGAATTGAACTTCGTCAAATTGGAGTGAGAGATGAAGCGAAGGCTTTAGGTGGGTTAGGGTATTGTGGAAGACCTCTTTGTTGTGGAACTTGGTTAGGGGATTTTCAATCTGTATCAATAAAAATGGCTAAGGATCAAAACCTTTCTCTTAATCCAACTAAAATATCTGGAGTTTGTGGTAGATTATTTTGTTGTTTAAAGTATGAACATGAGGTTTATGAAGAGTTAATAAGAGATTTACCAAGTGTTGGTAGTATAGTAGAAACTCCTGATGGGATAGGCAAAATATTAGAAGTAACCGTTATTTCTCAAGAACTTAAGGTTCAACTTAATAATAAAGATCCGGAGGTAATTGAAATTAAAAGATATAAATCTTCAGACATAAGAACTATTAAAATGGCAAGAAAATCTTCTGATGAGGATCATCAATTAGAAAAGCAGCTTAAGGCTCTTTTGGAGGATTAATGGATATTAATGTTAAAGAATCTGAACGAATAGACGATATTCAAATAAAAAACCTTAAGATAATTCAAGATATCAATGGATTTTGCTTTGGGATAGATGCAGTTTTGCTTGCTAATTTTACTAAGGTTAAAGCAAATAAAATTGGAGTTGACTTAGGGACTGGTACAGGAATTATACCATTAATCATAGCTGGAAAGAGTGAAGTTAAGCGTATTTTTGGTGTGGAGATTCAGGATGATGTTGCAAATATGGCATCTAGAACGGTTAAACTTAATGGCTTGGAAGATAGATTAAAAATTATTAATTGCAACTTAAAAGACGTTAAATTCTATTTGGAAGGGCATAGTTTTGACTTTGTAACATCTAATCCACCATACATGAATCCAATGGGGTTGGAAAATCAAAATGAAGCTGTTAGAATTTCTAAACAGGAAGTTTTATGTAGTTTGGAGGATATTTTTATTGCAGCTACTTACCTTTTGAAGCAGGGTGGAGCTTTTTATATGGTTCATAGACCAAATAGGATTATAGACATGAGCATATTTTCTCGAAAGTATAAATTGGAACTTAAGGAGATTAGATTTGTACATCCTAAAGTCACTAAGGCTCCAAACATTTGCTTGATGAAGTTTGTTAAGAATGGAAAGCCAGATCTTAAGATACTGGAGCCACTTTATGTATATGATGAATTTGGAAATTATACTGACGAAATAAATGAAATATATAGCTCTGACACTTTGGGGGTGATTTAAATTTTATATATTTGTCCAACACCTATAGGTAATTTAGAGGATATTACGATTAGGACACTGAATATTCTTAACGAGGTGGACCTAATTTGTTGTGAAGATACCAGACATAGTCTTAAGCTTTTAAATCATTTTAATATAAAGTCAAAGCTTATTAGCTTGCATGAACACAATGAGAAGCAAAGAGTAGACTATATTATTGATATTTTAAAATCTGGAGAGAATATAGCGTTAATTTCTGATGCTGGTATGCCTGGGATATCTGATCCAGGGGCTTTGGTTATAAGGTCTGTAATGGAAGAAAATCTTGATTATACGGTATTACCAGGAGCTTCTGCCGCTATAGTGGCAGCGGTGGGTTCGACTTTAGCTAGTGATGGATTTTTATTTTTAGGTTTTTTGCCAAGAAAATCAAAAGATAGACTTGCTTTTTTGGATAAATATAAGCACGTGGACAAGGCTTTGATATTTTATGAATCGCCTCATAGAATTAAAGAAATGGTTCAAGATTTATTAAAAGTATTCAATGGAAATAGAAAAGTTGCACTAGTAAGAGAGATAAGCAAGAGGTATGAGGAGTATTGTATTCT
>JBOFZL010000085.1:0-39339 GCA_051655155.1 Filifactoraceae bacterium | reverse complement strand
TCATGCTCTAAAATTTTATAATCTTTTTCTTTAAGTTTACTTCTTGCCAATATTGTCTCATCAAAATCGATAAAATGATTTAAATAAATATGACCAATCTCATGGAACTTTGTAAAATATATTCTACCTTCAGGAGCGTTATCATTATATGCAATGCTATATTTAGAACCTGTATATATACTATAACCATCGTCACTTTCATAAGTCGCGCATATATCACGAATAGTTACGTTATGTTTATATGCAAGAGTAGAATATTTTATTTGCGACCAATTATATTTTTTTATTATACGATTAGGATCATGAGGAAAAGAAGTTGTGTTTTCAGTTAGTATAAATTCAATTGATTTCTTTATGCAATACTCATAGCGAGCCTTTTTTGGTATCATAATTACTAATCATCATCTCCGGCTTCTTTCATAGATTCAATTAATTGCTTTAATAAATTTTTGTTCTTTGTTGATAGTTTTTTCATATCACGAGCTATAGCTCTTACATCATCATCTATAATGTTGTTTTTTTGTGTTTCTGATTCGTTAGGTGGATTACCCCAAAATACATTTAATAATACTTTAGGCTCAATTTCTAGAGCTTTGGACAAATTAACCAAAGTTTCTATTCTTGGATTTTGGGCTTTACCATTTTCTATATCAGATATAGTGCTAGGTCCAACGCCGCTTTTTTGTGAAAGTTCTTTTAATGTCAATCCCTTATTTTCTCTAATTTCTTTTAATACTACACTTAAAGATTTCATAACATCACCTTTCATATTTCGGTTTACAGAAATATAATAACATTAAATTTCGGTAAAGTAAATAGTATTTTATTGAAAAAAAGAGAAAAAATGAGGAAATAAGAGATAATTTAAAAATTGGAAACGTTATACGGTTTTCTGAATTGGACAAACCGGTAAAACGGAAATATAATTTGAATATATTAACCGGTTATCCGAAAGGAGGTGTGATTATGAATAACATAATAAAGAAAGTTATAAATGAAAAAGGGTTAAAAGCCACATTTGTAATTAAAAAGATAGGGATATCAACATCAACCTTTTATGATATTGTGAATGGTAATTCTACTCCAAGCCTTGTAAATGCTAGAAAAATAAGTTCAGTACTGGGAGTAAGTTTATCTGAATTATTTCCGGAAAACTGTAATGAAAATATAAAGGAGGTGGTTTAATGAAATATGTAACAGTTGATGAGATATCCAAAAGATTAGGTGTAAGTAAACAGACTGTGAGAGAGAAGTTAATTACTAAAGAAATACAAGGTAGAAAAATAGGGCGTGAATGGAGAATATTAGAAAAAGATTTAAATCTATTCTTAGGTGTTAAAAATGAAGAAGAATATAAAAGTAATATTTATATTCAGCAACTAGAAAAAGAAAATGAATTATTAAAAATGAAAATAGAGTCATTAGGAGCAATTGTAAATTCAATGAATGCTTTAATAGCAAATTAAGGAGGTAGAAGAGTAGATGAATGAATTAAAAATATTTGAAGGACAAGAAGTAAAAATTACAACCAATGAAGGGAAGACAATTATAAATTTAGTTCATGTAGCTAAATGTTGTGGTTTGGTAAATAAAACCAGGGGATATGAAAGTGTTAGATGGACTCAAGTAAAAGATAGGTTAGAAGTAATTAAAGCTATCGGCAAAGATATGCCGACACAAAATAAAGAAGAAATAAGTTACATCTTAGAAGAAATAGAAAATTCAGATGATCGTAATCAAATTTACATGAGTAGCTGGTTGAGTAAAAGATTAGCATTAGAATGTCACAGTGAGAAAGCAATGAGGTTTAAGAACTTCTTAGTTAGTTTAGATGAAGAAAGAGAAAATAATCAATTAACAGTAAGTCAAACTACACAAGTACAAGCAGCTCAATTATTACAAGTTGTTACCGCAGGGTTACATGAGTTTGTGAAAGATAGTATTAGGGTTAAAGATAGTCAGATAGAAGCTATGGCGGACATGGTAGGGTTAAGAGCAAGAAATACTAAGAGTCTTACAGGCAAGCTAAAAGAAGAGCTATTTAAAGCCTATAAAAGAACAATACCTGCTAGTCATTATTTATATACTAAGGCTAAAAGTAAAGTTTTTAGAGAATTTGGAGTTACTAAGTGGGAAGAGATACCAGTAGGTAAATATAATGCAGTATTTGCTTATATAGAAAATATGGAGTTTTAAGCATGAATGGGTATGGATTACTAGAGGTATTAAAAGACCTGCCATATAACCAGTATTACTTTAAAGAGAATAAGTGGATAAGTAGGCTTGAAATTCATAATAACTCTGTTTATAGAGTGATTTATGATGAATATGGGATAGAAGTTGAAAAAGAAATTTTACAATTAAATGACTTCATGATGGGGAAAAAATGGAGAAAGTGGAGGGAAGATAGTTGATTAAAAAGATATTAGAAGAACTTAAAGGTAATAAAAGAGAGATTACCTTAATTGTATTCAATGCTGAAGATGGTTCAACATATTCAAGGATATTTAATAAGGCTTATAGGGGAAACTGCTTAAACATGATTATATTTAAGAATAGAGAAGGAATAATTTATTGTTGCCAGGAAGATTGGATATTAGGATATGAAATAACAGAAGATGTATTAATGATTAAAGTTAATCCAAGTTTATAGAAAAGGAGGACAAACCATGAAAAATGGTAAGAGATTGACAAGATTGGAAAAAATGGCGCTTAAGAAAATAGACTTAGATCCTGAGGAATGGTTCAGGGTGAAAAGAACTCCATATAACATTTTAATAGTTAATATTCACACTGGTGAGACTAGGGAGGTCAGGTATTGAGATGTTAGAGGTTGATAGGTTTGGAAGACTTAAATATAACAAAGAGTTTTTTGGAAAAACAGGATCAAAGTGGACCAAAGAAGATATGGATTATCTAATTGGCTGGTATACAAAAATAGGTTCTGAAGAAATGGCATTTGCATTAGAGAGGACAGAGACGTCAATCTTACAGAGAGTAAATGAATTAAGGCGAAAGGGATATAAGATTGATGTAAGAAAGAATAATAGCAGACTTATCCCAAGAGATAAAAAATACACACATTAGTACTACCAATACCAATGCGTGCAAATCAAATAAAAACTTAAATAAATTATAACAGAATTAGAGGTGATAGTCATTAGAAATTATGAATTAGAGATAGAAAGAGCTAAGAAAGAGATTATAGAAACTAAAAGAGAAGCTTGGAGAAATGAATATATTAGAAAACATAAGATTTCTGATATGAGATTAGTTCCAGAACCACCTATAAAAGATATAACTCCAAGAGCATTTTTTATAACTAGTTGGAAAACAGGTTTTGTAGTTTGTGATTTTGATGAACTAATGAAGCTTCCTAAGAGAAGAAGAGAGAAGATCTTAGCGTTAGGAGGTATATGGTGAATACAGTAGCAGTTGTTAAATTTGTAAGAGGTAGTTTTGACCAGGAGTATTCTTATTTAACTTACATTGAGGAATTAAAAGAAGGTGATGTAGTAGTTGTAGAAGCTAACGAATCCTATGGAGTAGCAATATTCCAAAGGTATACAAAGGTTAAAAGTAAGGTAGAGAAGGCCACTAAATGGATAGTACAAAAAGTTGATATAGAAGGTTTTGAAATTTTAAGATAAATAGGAGGAATGTAAATTATGAAAATTTTAGCAGAGTTCAATTCAAATGAGGAAATATTAGATTTCGTAGGGTTATTTAAAGGTGATACCCCAACAGATTTTCCAAAGTTTAATATAGAACCCAAAAAAGAAACTAAGAAGATAGTAAAAGTTAGAGAAGATGGTAAGGTAGTAGCTAAAGAAGTAAATGAAGAAGTTAAAGCTGATGATCCAAAAGAAGAAACAGTAGTTACAGAGGATAAGAAGAAAGATGAAGAACTTAAAATTACTAAGGAATTTGTAAGATCCAAATTTATAGAACTTTCTAAGCTAGGAAGAAGTTCTGAAGCTAAAGAGGTATTGGGGCGATATGGAGTTAAGAAGGTAACAGAGGTTAAAGAAGAAGATTATGTAGCAATAGTTAAGGATGTGGAGGCGTTATTATAATGGCACACGCAATATTAAGTGCGTCTGGTGCTAGTAGGTGGATGGCTTGCCCTCCATCTGCAAGACTAGAACAAGGATTTGAAAACAAGTCAAGTGTGTTTGCAGCAGAAGGAACATTAGCTCATGAACTTGGAGAGTTAGGCTTAAAGCTTGCATTAGGTGAGATTACTAAAAGAGTTTATACAACTAGGGTAAATAAGCTAACAAAGGATAATGAACTGTTTAGTGAAGATATGCCTGATTATGTTGAAACATACATTGAAACTTGTATGGAGAGAGTTAGTGAAGCCAAAGCAAATACACCTGATGCAGTATCTAAGATAGAACAAAGGTTAGATTTTAGTGAATGGGTACCACAGGGATTTGGTACAGGAGACTTTACGATAATAGCAGATGGAACTATAGAGATTATAGATCTTAAGTATGGTAAGGGTGTTCCAGTAAGTGCAGAAAACAATAAACAAATGCGATTGTATGCCTTAGGTGCTTTAAAAGAATTTAGTTTCTTGTATGATATTGAAAAAGTGAGAATGACTATAATACAACCTAGACTAGATAGTATAAGTACTGATGAAATAACAGTACAAGAATTATTAACCTGGGCAAATGAAGAAGTTAAACCGACTGCTGAGATTGCGTTTAAAGGTGAAGGTGAGTTTTGTGCTGGGGACCATTGTAGATTCTGTAGAGCTAAAGCAGTATGTAAGGCAAGAGCTGATAAGAATATGGAATTAGCTAAGTATGACTTTGAAGAACCTAAAACTTTAGATAATGATGATGTAGCTTATATATTACAAAGAGTTGATGATTTAGTTAATTGGGCAAGTGATATTAAAGACTTTGCACTTGAACAAGCATTGCAAGGTGAAGAGTTTGAAGGCTTTAAATTAGTAGAAGGTAGAAGTAATAGAAAGTATACAGATAAGTCAGCTATAGTAGAAGTTTTAAGGTCAGAAGGTTATGAAGAAGAAAATATATTTAAACCTCAGGAGCTATTAACAGTTACAGCTATGGAGAAATCAATTGGTAAGAAACAATTCAATGCTTTAGTAGGTGATTTCATAGAGAAGCCACCAGGACGTCCTTGCCTAGTTCCAGAAACCGATAAGAGGGAAATATATAACCCAGCTAAAATTGATTTCGAGAGAGCCTAATAATGGTAAAAGAATTAATATTAGCTAGTGGAGAAATAGCATTAATAGATAGCGAAGATTATGATTTAGTAGCTAAGTATAAGTGGTATATGCATAAAGGTGGTTATGCTGCAAGAAGTATTAAAAAGAATAACAGGACAATAACAGTATTTCTTCATAGAAGACTAGTTAAGGCTAGTAGTAAATATGTGGTAGATCATATAAATGGAGATAGATTAGATAACAGAAAAGCAAATTTAAGGATAGTAACAGCTCAACAAAATGCTTTTAATCGTTGTAGGAATGTAAATAAAAAGTCATCAGTATATAAAGGGGTGTTTTGGAGCAAAGAAAAGTCATTATGGTTATCTCTTATAAAAATAGATGGAAAATCAATTCATCTAGGGTATTTCAATAATGAGATAGATGCAGCTTGTGCTTATAATGAAAAAGCTGTTGAATTATTTGGGGGATACGCAAGATTAAATGATGTAGATAGAAATACTAACTGGGCTATCAATAGAGTGTTTATTAGAACCAATATAACTGGGTATAGAGGAGTTACACACCAAAAAGAAGGTAAGTATCAAGCTAGAATAACCATAGCTGGTAAGAGAAAATCATTAGGATATTTTGATAGTGCTATAGAAGCAGCTAAAAAATATAATCAAGTAGCAATTCAATTTTTAGGCGAAAGAGCCTTATTAAATAAATTTTAAATAATGAAAGCGAGGAAATTAAAATGTCAAATGTAAAAGCAAGCAGAAAAGGAACTAAGGTAACTACAGGAAAGGTTAGATTATCATATGCTCATATATTTGAGCCTCATGCAATAGAAGGAAATGAACCAAAGTATTCAGTATCAGTAATAATTCCAAAATCAGATAAGGTTACATTACAAGCTATAAAGGATGCAGTTAATCAAGCCAAAGAAGAAGGTAAAGGTAAGTTTGGTAATAAGATACCAGCTAATTTAAAGACACCTTTAAGAGATGGAGATATAGATCGTGAAGGAGACGAAGCATATGCAGGTTGCTACTTCTTAAATGCATCAAGCAAAAATAAACCAGGAATAGTTGATATAAATGTACAACCTGTACTAGATGCAACAGAAGTATATAGTGGTTGCTATGCAAGACTAACAATTAACTTCTATGCTTACAATGCAAATGGAAATAAAGGAATAGCAGCAGGATTAGGAAATATTCAAAAGTTAGCAGATGGAGAATCACTTGGAGGATTCACTAGAGCAGAAGATGACTTTGATTCTTTAGGATCAGCAGATGATGATTTCTTAGGTAACTAGTATGAGGACGTTAGCTATAGACGTTGAAACATATAGCAGTGCAGATATTAAAAAGACAGGGGCCTACAAATATGTAGAGGCCCCTGATTTTGAAATAATGTTATTTGCTTATGCTTTTGACGATGAACCAGTACAAATAATAGATTTTACACAAGGAGAGAAACTATCTGGAGAGGTGTTAATGGGGTTATATGATGAAAATATTATAAAGACTGCATTTAATGCTAATTTTGAAAGAAATGCTATTAGAAGTAATTTTAAAAAAATAGAATGTAATCCAAAAGATTGGGATTGCACAATGGTAAGAGCTTTAAGGTTAGGATTACCAGGAAGTCTTGATATGGTTGGTAAGGCTTTAAACCTTGAAGAAGATAAGCAAAAGATGAAGGAAGGTAAAGCCTTAATAAATTACTTCTGTAAGCCTTGTAAACCAACTAAAGTAAATGGAGGTAGAACTAGAAACCTTCCAGAACATGATTTAGAAAAATGGGAACTGTTTAAACAGTACTGTATAAGAGACGTTGAAGTAGAAAGAGAAATAAGAAATAAATTAAGTAGATATAGAGTTTTAGATAAAGAAAAACAACTATGGAATTTGGATCAAGTAATAAATGATAGAGGAATTAACTTAGATATTAAGTTAATAGAAAATGCAATAAGGTGTGATGAAGAATATTCATTAAGACTTAAAGAAGAAGCTATAAAACTAACAGGATTAAGTAATCCAAATAGTCCAACTCAATTAAAAAAATGGCTAAGTGATAAAGTTGGATATGAAGTAACAAGTCTTACTAAAGATAGTATCCCAGGACTAATTGAAAATGCTAATGATGAAAGTGTTATAAGAGTTTTAGAGTTAAGACAATTAATGGCTAAAACAAGCATTAAGAAGTACCAGGCAATGCTAGAAGCTAAGAGGACAGATAATAGAGTAAGAGGACTGTTACAGTTCTATGGGGCTAATAGGACAGGTAGATGGGCAGGTAGATTAGTACAAGTACAAAACTTACCACAGAATCATTTACCAGACTTAGATGATGCTAGGGAGTGTATAAAGGAAGGACGATATGATGATGTAGAATTTTTATTTGATAGTATTCCAGATACATTATCACAACTTATTAGAACAGCTTTTATACCAAGTAAAGGAAATAGATTTATAGTATCAGACTTCTCAGCTATAGAGGCAAGAGTGATTGCCTGGTATGCATCAGAGAGTTGGAGACTAGAAGTTTTTAAAACACATGGAAAGATATATGAAGCTTCAGCAAGTCAAATGTTTAAAGTGCCTATTGAAGCAGTTACTAAAGGTAGTGACTTAAGACAAAAAGGAAAGATAGCAGAATTGGCACTAGGTTATGGTGGAAGCGTTGGAGCTATTATGAGTATGGATAAATCAAAGTCTATACCTGAAGAAGAATTACCTGGATTAGTTAAGAGTTGGAGAAATGCAAATCCTAATATAACTAAGTTTTGGTGGGATTGTGATAAAGCTGCTAAGAAAGCTATTAATGAAAGGACTACAGTTAGTATGCAATTTGGGCTTAAGTTTATATATGATCCAGGAGTTTTATTTATAGAATTACCTTCAGGAAGAAGATTGAGTTACTTAAGACCAAAGATAGAAGAAGGTTCACATGGATCAGATGTAATTACTTATGAGGGTATGGAACAGACCAGTAAACAATGGACTATATTACAAACTTATGGGCCTAAACTAGTAGAGAATATTGTTCAAGCTACTGCAAGAGACTGTTTAGGAGAAACAATGTTAAGGGTAGAAGATGCTGGGTATCAGATTGTAATGCATGTACATGATGAGTTAGTTTTAGATGTACCTAAAGAATTTGGAAGTTTAGAAGAAGTAAATGAGATATTTGCGCTACCGATAAAATGGGCTCCAGGACTCCCATTAAAAGCTGATGGTTATGAATGTAATTATTATATGAAAGACTAGGTGATATAGATGAGTAGTGTATATCAAGATTTTATAGATGGCTATGTGGACCAAATTACAGAAAGACAACTAAAGGCAATAAGTTTTATAGAGAATATGACTGATATTGAATTTACTGGTGAGGGTAAAGATGATGCAAGAACTTATATTAGTAAAAATATTGAAAAAGCATCAGAAATAAGAGCTGAACAACTAAAAAGATTTTATTACTATCATGACAATAATGATAGTAGCTATAGCTATAGTTATTATGCGAATGATGATTGTAGCGGGAATTGTAGAAGTTGTAGCTGGAGTGGATGCTGTGATGGAGAAGATGAAATAATATATGAAAATAATGGGTTTAGTTTAACCTAAAATTAATGAGAGGGTGTTAAGAATGGAGCAAGAATTTAATGTTTTAGTTAGTAAGATATTGGACTTAAAGGAAGAACAAAGATCAATAGAGGCTAACTTAGAATTATATAAAAAGACTTTATTAATGAAGATGAGAGAAAATGATATATCAAGAATAAATACCTTGGATGGTAAAGCACAGATCATTGCATTTAGTAGAGATAATCTTAAGAAGTATGAAACTATAGGATTTATAAAAGAAGTTAATGAAGGTAATTTAAATGAAATACCTTTAGAAGATTTATTAAATGTTAGTAATGTATGTTTTGTATTAGTAAAACCTAGTTAAGAAGGTGTTAATAGTGAAGTTAGTAAGTATATTAATAATTTGTATATTTATGTTTATGACAATAAATGAATTGTATTTTAAGCCAATGATAAAAAGAAAAGCTACTGAATTAGATAAAAGGATTAAAGAAGCTAAGGAAAAGGATAGAGATTTATTAATTAAAGAACTTACTAATAACAGAAGAACATTCAATCATGAAGAGTTTGGACATACTCAAAAGATTGATATAACAGAATTTAAGAAAGATTCAATAAGGTATTAATATTGGAGGTGTGATAATTGGAAAATGATAAATTTGAAGCTCTATATTATGAAGAACAATTTAAAGTTGCTGATTTAAGAAATGAATTAAATGGTACCAAAGAAAAATTAGCAAAGTTACAAGGATATTGCAAGAAAGTAGATAAGGAAAATTCTATTTTAAATAGGAAAGTTAATAGATTACAAAATGCAGTTTTAAGATTAATAGAAATAAGATAAAGGATTCAATAAGGTATTGAGGGGTGAAATATATGAAATGTAGTTTATATGAAATAGCTTGCAAAGATGCAAGTAAAGAATGTTGTTTTAGACACTCATGTACTGTTTGTAAATATCGTAAAGATACAAGTGTAACAAAAGAAGAACTAATAAAAGAAACTATAGGTATGAATGAGAAGGATATTTATAAGGCAGCTATACTTGAATTTGGAGAGAATGCACAAAAAGTAAAATCCATTGAGGAAATGGCAGAATTAACACAAGCATTAATAAAGGAAATTTTAAATGGAAAAGGTTCAAGCAATGTAGAAGAAGAAATTGCAGATGTTCAGATAATGTTGAATCAACTAAAAATGATGTATGATCCTAAGGAAATAAATAAATTTATTGATTTTAAATTGAAAAGGTTAGGACAAATAGTATTAAGGAAGTGATGACCATGGAAGCTAATATAAATGAGATACCTAAAATTAAATATGATGGTCAAATAGCTATAGCAACAGGTAAGAGTAAGAACTCAAAGCAATGGAAAAACAAATCTATGAATTGGAGTAGCCTAGTTGAAAAACTAGGCTCTACTACTAGAACACCAGAAACAGTATCAGATTATAAGAAATCATCTAAAACTGAAAAAGATAGAATAAAAGATGTTGGTGGATTTGTTGGTGGAACACTTAAGAATGGTAGAAGATTAAAAGCTAATGTAGCTAATAGAACACTTCTTACTTTAGATATAGATTATGCACAAGGTGATGTATGGAGTTCAATAGAATTACTTTATGATTTTGCGGTAGTTATGTATTCAACTCATACTCATACAAGTGATAACCAAAGACTTAGATTAGTTATTCCTTTAGAAAGACCAGTATTACCTGAAGAGTATCAGGCTATAAGTAGAATGGTTGCTAATGATTTAGGTATGGACCAATTTGACGATACAACATATGAACCGGAAAGGTTAATGTATTGGCCATCAACTAGTTGTGATGGAGAGTATGTATTTAAAGTGCAAGATGAAAAATGGCTTAATCCAGATGAAGTATTAGATAGATATACATTCGGTTGGCAAGATGTTAGTTATTGGCCAGAAAGTTCAAGAGCTAGGGCAAAGTTATCAAAGGCATTAAGTAAACAAGAAGATCCATTAACTAAGAAGGGTGTTATAGGTGCTTTTTGTAGAACTTATAGTATAACTGAAGCTATAGAAGAATTCTTAAAAGATGTGTATGTAGCTGGAGAAGATAATACTAGATATACATACTCAGAGGGTTCAACAAGTGGGGGAGTAGTTGTTTATGATGATAAGTTTACTTATAGCCACCATGGAACAGATCCATCAAGTGGAACTTTATGTAATGCCTTTGACTTAGTAAGGATTCACAAATTTGGAGAACTAGATGAAGAAGCTAAAGAAGGAACTCCTCAAAATAGAATGCCTAGTTTTACTAAAATGACTGAGTTAGCTAGTAGTGATAAAAAAGTTATAGCTCTATTAGGTAGAGAGAGAATGGAAAAAGCTCAGGACGATTTTGGAGTAGTAGAAGATATAGCTGAAGATGATACTATATGGCTTAATAGTTTGGGTTATACAGAGAAGGGAAACTTAAAAAATACAATAAGTAACTTTAACTTAATTATAGATAATGAGCCATTATTAAAAGACAAAATAGCATTTAATGAATTTAGTAATAGAGCTACAGTTATTGGCCAATTGCCCTGGAGAAGAAAAGGCAATATGAGCGATTGGACTGATACTGATGATAGTGGATTAAGAGAATTTATAGAGAAGTATTACAATATCTCAAGTACTGCAAAATGTGCTGATGCATTAGCTTTAAGTTTTGAAAAACATTCAATACATCCAGTTAAAGAATATCTTGAAGGCCTTGAATGGGATGAAAAAGAAAGAGTCGATACTTTACTGATAGATTACCTAGGTGCAGAAGATAGTAAGTATGTAAGAACAGTAACTAGAAAAGTTTTAACAGCTGCAGTTGCTAGAATATTTGTACCTGGTATTAAGTTTGATAATATGCTCATACTTAGTGGTAAGCAAGGTGTAGGTAAAAGTACAATAATTAAAAAGATTGGCCAAGAATGGTATAGTGATTCTCTTACTACGGTAAGTGGTAAAGAAGCTTATGAACAACTACAAGGTGTTTGGATATTAGAAATGGCTGAAATGATGGCCACAAAGAAGGCTGAAATAGAGCAGACCAAACACTTCTTATCTAAGACAGAAGATATATACAGGGTAGCATATGGAAGAAGGACAAGCAGATTTCCTAGACAATGTATATTTATTGGTACTTCAAATGAAAGAGAGTTCTTAAGAGATAAAACAGGTAATAGAAGGTTTTGGCCAATAGATATTTATCACACTGAACCAACTATGAGTATATTTGAGGATTTAACAAAATATGAGATAGACCAACTATGGGCAGAAGCAGTTCAATTGTTTAAAGCTGGTGAAAAGCTATATCTAAATTATGAAGAAGAACAAGAAGCTAAGAAACAACAAGAATCTCATAGTGAGGAAAGCGCTAAGACAGGAGTAATAGTTGAATACCTAGATAAATTATTACCTGAAGGTTGGAATGAGTTAGGTATAAGTGAAAGAAGGTCATTTATACATGATGAGGATTTTATAAGTGAAAAAGAAGGAACTATAGAAAGAACTAAAACTTGTGTAATGGAGATATGGGTTGAATTGTTTAGAGGTGACTCTAAGCAACTTACTCCAATGTATAGTAGAGAAATTAATGATATATTAGCAGGATTACCAGGATGGGAAAAAGCTAATGGTACATTAAGGTTTGGGAAGATCTATGGAAGACAGCGAGCATATGTTAGAAAGAAATAGAAAGAGGTTATATAAATGTTTATAGGTATAAAAGATAAAAATAAAGACTTAATTATAAACTTAAATAGGGTAGATGTTATATATAAAGATGAAAAAAATATAAAGGTTGTTTTAAATTATGACTTTAAAATTGACAAAAGACGTGAAATTACATTCAGATATGAATCAGAAAAGGAAGCTACAGAAATCTACCAAGCAATTCAAGAAACATTAAAATAGTGGATACAGAAGGTGGATACAAAGCAAAAATTCTGTATCCGGGTGGATACAAAATAAAAATTATAGTGGATACAGTGGATACAAAAAAATAATTGTGTATCCGCTCTTTGTATCCATATCAAAGTCAGTAGCCGACAGGCTTACAGATAGACTGGATACAGTGGATACAAAATAATATATATAAGTAGTATTTATATAATTAGGCATATACGTATATACATATATACACCTAATATAGGGATTTTTATTTTTTCCTTAATTTTTGTATCCATTGTATCCATTAAGATTATTTTAAAGAAGGTGTATTTATGGATGAAAGTAATATAGAAAGACAACTTAAGAAGAAAATTGAATTGTTAGGTGGAAAAGCACTAAAGTTTATATCGCCAGGAGTGTCAGGGGTACCTGATAGGATTGTATTACTACCAGGAGGAAAGATTATATTTGTTGAACTTAAAGCACCTAAAAAGAAACTAAGAGAATTACAGAAGTATAGAAGAAAGGAATTAGAAAAATTAGGTTTTACAGTAGAAGTAATAGATAGTTTAGATAGAGTAAATGAGTTTGTAAATGAGGTGACTACATGAATTTTAAGCCGTGGGATTATCAACAATATGCAATAAATCATATTTTAGATCATACAGCTTCAGGATTATTCCTTGATATGGGTATGGGGAAAACAGTATCAACATTAACTGCAATATCAGAATTATTATGGTTAGGTGAGTGTAATAAGGTTTTAGTAATAGCACCTTTAAGAGTAGCTGAGGATACGTGGAGTACAGAAGTTGAAAAATGGGACCACCTAAAAGATTTAAGAATAAGTAAAATCTTAGGTCCAGAGAAAAACAGAATAATGGCTTTAAATACTGAAGCTGATATATATGTTATTAATAGAGAAAATGTTGAATGGTTAGTAAATAGATGTTTTAAAGATTGGAACTTTGACACTGTGGTTATTGATGAGTTAAGTAGTTTCAAGAGTAGTAAGGCAAAAAGATTTAGAGCATTAAAGAAAGTAAGACCACATTTTAAAAGAATAATAGGATTAACTGGTACACCAGCACCTAATAGTTTAATAGATCTATGGCCACAAATATATTTATTAGATGGTGGACTACGATTAGGGAAAACAGTAACTGGATATAAGGATAGATATTTTAAACCAGGAAGAAGAAATCAAAATATTATATTTAACTGGGAATTAAGAGACGGTTCAGAGGAAGCAATTCATAATAAGATAAGTGATATTTGTGTAAGTATGAAGGCAGAAGATTATTTAAATATGCCTGAAAAAATAGATAACATGATAGAAGTTAAGTTAGATGATAAAGCATTAGATAAGTATAAGAAATTAGAGAAGGATTTAGTTTTAGAATTAGAAAATGATGATATAACAGCAAGTAATGCAGCAGTACTTACAAACAAATTATTGCAGATGGCCAATGGTGCAATTTATAGTGAAGATAAGTCAGTTGTTAATATACATGATGAAAAGATAGATAAGCTTATGGAAATTATAGATGTAGCAAATGGTAAACCAGTTTTAGTATTTTATAACTTTAAGCATGACTATGAAAGAATAAAAGAAGCATTAAGTAAAAAGAAAATTAAACATCAAACATTAGAAGATAGCAAGGATATTAAAAAATGGAATGAAGGAAAAATAGAAGTTGCATTATTACATCCAGCAAGTGCAGGACATGGATTAAACCTTCAATATGGTGGAAATATAGTAGTTTGGTTTGGTTTAAATTGGAGTTTAGAGTTATATCAACAAGCTAATGCAAGGCTATATAGACAAGGACAAAAAGAAACAGTAATTATAAATCATATTATAACTAAAGGAACAGTAGATGAAGATGTTATAAAAGCATTAAATGGAAAGGAAATAAATCAAAATGTATTACTGGAAGCGGTTAAAGCTAGATTGAGGGAGAGTGAATGACATGGAAAATATAAATTATGAAGAAGCAGTTAAGATAGGTATAAGAGAAGGTATAAAATATATAAAAGAACAGGAATATAGTAAAACAACTAAAAAATATGATAGAAGATTAAGGAATACAAGATTACTATTAAGACACTATAGAAGCTTAAAAGCACATAGCAAAATATCAGATAGTACAATAAATTATATAGAAGAAGATAATGTTATTGATGTACTGGATGATATAGAGGATATTAGTACTGAAGAACAATATGTACAGGCGATAAGAAGAACTAAAGTAAGAACTAAAAATATATTAAGACATATAGATAAGGCTATGAAGTATTATGAGTATATATGTAAAGCAGAAGGTGAAAATAAATTAAGAAGATATAATATAATTGATTATGTTTATATTGATCCTAAAAATAATGAATTAGTAACATATGAAGAAGCAGCAGAACATTTTGATTTAAATATAAAAACTGTAGGAAGAGATGTAAGATTAGCAATAGAAGATTTATCAATTTTATTTTTCGGAATTGATGGATTAAAGCTTTAAAAATGTCCTTCTAAAATTAATTGAAATATAGCTATATAGCCAAAGGGTATAAAAACAATGTTAGTTTTTTATGGGATTGAAGTATGTTTTATAAAATGATATTATGATAGTAGTAAAATTTGTAAATATTAAAAAGCAGGTAAATATATATTGAAAGGATGTGAATAGACCCCCATCTATGCAATATATAGTACTTGCTTTTTTTGTTAAATCTGTAAAGCGAAGGAGGGGGTAATGTGAATGCTAGAGTAAGACTTACTGAAAATCAAATTAAGTTTATAGAATTATATATTGAAGGTCATAAGATATCAGATATAGCAGAGAAAATAGGTGTCAGTAGGCAAGCTTGTTATCAGTATTTAGATAATGAGAAAATAAAGACAGAAGTTGACACGCGCTTGGCAGAAATAAAAAAACAGGCTGATACACGAATTAAGCACAAATTAGACATATATATATCTGAACTGGAGAAGATAGCTCTTACAAGTGATAGCGAGAAGATAAAGAGTGATAACCTCCAGTACTTAATAGATAGGGTACTAGGAAGAGCAACAAGTAAGGTTGCTGATGTTACAGGCAAGGAAGAAGATAATAATATAATAGATATAAATGATATGTTAGATCAATTGGATAAAGCAGAATAATATATTTGTTTGGACTATATCCTAAAGAAACATATTGCATAGTATCAAAATATGTTTGTTATAAATCTATTTGCTAATTAATAAACAAATGTTTGTTGATGTTATTGACTTCAAACAAATACAATGATATAATAATATTAAGAAGTGAGGAGTAAAAGAGATATTATCGACAAAATGTCGCATAATGTCGAATGGGTGGGTTCTAAAAGGGTATTCTCGTTTTTGGGCCTTTAACCTCCAAAAAATTCTGTAGTATTTTTCAAGTTTGAAAGGGGTCAATAATTATGAATATTGCTTATGTAAGGGTTAGTACAGTAGAACAAAATGAAGGTAGACAATTAGAAGGATTAAAGAAATATAATATAGAAAAGTGGTTTTCAGAAAAGGTATCAGGTAAAGATACTAACAGACCAAAATTAAAAGAGATGTTAGAGTTTGCTCGTGAAGGGGATACAATATATATTTGGGATTTCTCTAGACTTGCAAGAAGCACTAAGGATCTATTAGAAATAATAGAACAATTAGAAAGTAAAAATATAAGTCTAAAGAGTATCAAAGAAAATCTAGACACAGCAACTCCAACTGGTAAGTTAATGCTTACTATGATAGGTGCTATAAATGAATTTGAAAGGGCTAATTTGTTAGAGAGACAAAGAGAGGGGATAGCCTTAGCTAAGGAAAAGGGAAAGTATAAAGGTAGAAAAGAAATAGAGTTTCCTGAAAATTGGAAAGAGGTTTACCCAATATGGAAAAGAAGAGAAATGACTGCTAATGCAGCAATGGAAGAAATGGGATTGAAGAGAAATACATTTTATAAATTAGTTAAAGAATATGAGAACTCTTAAAGGGGTTCTTTTTATTTTATAGAAAGGAGAAAGTATATGATCTATTATGATAATAAAGAGTTTAGTGATGAATTATATAGGGTATATATATTGAAAAAGTATTTAGTTAAATACTATGGTGAAGAAAAAGCAATAAAACTTATAAGAAACAATGATATTTCTAAACTGGCTAAATCTTTAGGTCAAATGGATATATCATTTTTTTGTTTGTATTTTCTCCAGGATATATTTGTTGTGAAGGAAGGAAATGAAGCTAGAGAATTAAGTAAGGATCATTATGAAATGTGGGATATTCTTAATAAAACCTTTGTTGATGATGAAATAGATAAATTGAATATAGCAGTATCTAGAGGTTTTGCAAAGACTACAGTTTGTGATTTAGCTTTGTCAATTTGGAATCATTGTTATAGGAAATCAAGGTTTACTCTACTTGGTGCCAAAAAAGATGATGATGCAACACAGTTTATTGATTCTATAAAAAAAGTATTCAATGAAAATAAGGTTATAATAAAACATTTTGGAATGCTTATAGATACAAAAAAATATAAGGTAAATGCCAACGAGATTGAGTTTACAAACGACACCTATATAAGAGCAGTTGGTTCAGCTTCCTCGGTCAGAGGGGCAAACTGGAAAGGAATAAGACCTACTGTAATAATTGCTGATGATTTCCAAGACGAAAAGAACATATTAACTGATGATGCAAGGGAAAAGCACTGGCAAAAATGGTGTAAGGAAATTGAAAAGTGTGGAGATACAGCAGTATTTAGAAATGGTAAGAAAATTAAATCTGCTACTAAGATAATAAGTATTGGAACAGTACTACATGTAGATTGCTTGATTTCAAAATTATCTAGAAGTAAAGATTATGAAACATTTCTAAGAAGGGCAGTTCTATTAGAGGATGGTCAATCTGTAGATGATATATTTGATAGTGATTTATGGATAAAGTGTAAAAAACTATACTTCAATGATAAATTTGAAGATAGTAAGAAAGTGGCCCATGAGTTTTATATTAAGCATAAAGAAGAAATGAAGTTTCCAGTGTTATGGGAAGAAAAGTGGGATTGTTTTAATGACTTGGCTATTCCATATTGGGAAAATAGGTCCGCTTTTATGTCAGAAATGATGAATGATGCAAGTGCTATAGGTGAGAAGTGGTTCAAGGGTGTAAGGACTCAAAGTAAAGAAGAAATTGAGAATCACAGATTTAGAAAGACAATGCTTTGTATAGATCCAACAGCAACAACTAATAAAAAATCAGATTTTAATGCTATGGTAGTTGGATCAATTGCTACTAATGGATTTAAATATATGAGAAAGTTAATTTTAGAGAAATTAAGTTTTGATAATTATTGTAAAAAAGTTATTGAACTTTTATTAGAATTTGAGGATATAACCCATATTTGTATTGAAAAAAATGTATTTAGTGGGGCAGATGTAGTTAAGATTAAAGAATTAATAGGTGAAGAACCTAGATTGAGGCATAGAAGATTTATTTGGATTAATGAAATGCAGAAAAAGAATAAGGATGAAAAGATATCCGTAATAGCTGATGATGTTAACAATGGGCAGATAATATTTGTAGATGATAATAAGGATTTTACACAACAGATATTAGATTTTCAGGGGCAAAAATATAGTGTACATGATGATGCTCCTGATGTTGTTTCAGAATGCTCAATTCAACTAGAGAAAATATCTAAAAGAACAATTTTAAGAATAGGAAGTTATTAGAAAGGTGGTGCAATAGTGGATATAGATATTTTAAAAAAGTGTTATGATGATTTTTTGAGTAATCTAACACATTACGAAGATATAAATAGGTATTACTGGGGCAACTTTAAGGAAGGGACTATATTAAATGCTATACCGGGAAAAAGTATTAACATAAAAACTAATTTTATACAAAAGTTAGTAGATGAAGAAGCAAGGTATAGTTTTGGAAATCCAATTACTTATACAAGTAAAGATGATAATGAGCAAGTTATAAAAGATATAGATTATTATTTACAAGCCAATAAAGAGGATCACGATATTATATTGGGTGAAACATTAATTAAGTTTGGTGCAGCATTTGAAATAAACTATTTGGATAAGTATAAGAAATTTAAAAATAAAATAATTGATCCTCTTGAGGGGTATATGTATTTTGATGAATATGGAGAGCCTCTTTTTTTTATGCGAATTTTTACTAAGTCATTTTCAGATAAAGTTTATATAGATGTATATGATGATAAATATATTTATCATTATGATAATAAATTTAACGAATTAATATCACCAACATCACATTATTTTGGAGTAGTTCCAGTAGGATTTGGAACTATAGGAGGTAAAGTATACACTGAAGAAAGAGGTTATGTAGAAGGTGACAAAACTATCTATAGAACTATTAAGACTATTCAAGATGCCTTTGAAGAAAATATAAGTGATATGGCAACAGAAATAAGTGAAATAAAGAATGCTATATTAAAAATGTTTGGGATTGAATTAGAAGATGAGGTAGATGAAAAAGGTAATGTAGTTATAGATGAAAAAGGAGAACCAAAGAAAAGGCAACCAGTAATAAAGAATAACTCTATTTTATATTTTGGTGATAAGAAAATAGAGGATGCAGAATGGTTAATAAAGAATATTAATGATACTTTTATAAAAAATACAAGAGATGAATTGAAGGATTTAATTTATACATTAACATCACATGTGGACCAAAATCAGAAGATGCAAAGTAATATTTCAGGAATGGCTCTTAGGACTAGAATGAACTCGCTTGAAAATAAGTGTGTGGATAATGAAAAAGCATTGTCTAGTATACTTAGAACTAGATTGATTTGCTTGTTTAGGTATTTAGATGTTAAAGAATCTAAAGTATATGATCCTGGTTTAATTAAAATAGAATTTACTCCAAAGATTCCAGTTGATGACGTAGCTACTGCAGATATTATATCTAAAATACCACAAGAAGTAGTTTCAAATGAGACTAAGAGGAGTTGGATATCTAAAATAAATAATCCAGTAGCTGAAGGTGAGAAGATTAAAAAGGAATTACTAGAACAGAAACCTATAGAAGATTTAGATAACTTAGGGGCTGGTATAGATGAATGATTTATTCATTGATATAATGATGAATCTAACGGCAGAGTTATATCAAAATGGTGAAAAAGATATAAATTCAATGTTGTTAGAACAAAAGCAGAATAGAGATTTCTTATTACAGGCTATAGCTTCAATAATTCTATTTAAACCAGTAAAAAATGAGTTTATGGAATTATCTAATAAGGATTATTTTGAAAGTAAAAAAGCATTAGATAAATTGATAAAGGATAATTTTACCATAGAAGCAAAATCAGAAGTAAAAGCTCTAGATAAAATAATAGAAAAAACTGCTAAGGATAAATGGGGAATAAATGATTATGTAACTAATCTAGGTAAAGATGCAGGTGTTAAACCTATAGATAAAAAGGTAATAGATAAGATTAAGAATGATAAAGTAGCTGGTAAAACTGCTAAAAGTAGAATTTGGAATAACAAAGATGAGGTTTATAAGCATACTCAGAAAAGGGTAGATGAATTCCTTAAAGGTAAAATATCAGTTAATGATATAGAGAAAGAAATAAAAACTCTTTATAATTCAAATGCATATAATACTAAAAGATTAGTTAATGATCAGATAGCTAGAGCACAAGCAAAAGCAAATGAAGAATGGTTCAAAGAAAATGATGTTGAGTGGCTTTTATATGATGCTACATTAGATGGTAAGACTTGTAGTGATTGTAGTGGACTAGATGGTAAAACATATCAAAAAAATAAGGATAGACCACCAATACCTAAACACGTAGGTTGTAGATGTTGCTATATTGGATTACCTGATAAGGACTGGAGACCTGAAAAGCGAATTGACAATGAAAATGGGGAGAATATTGACTATCAGAAATATCAAGAGTGGTATGATGATAAATATAAACTTCACCATAATAATGTAAAGATTAGCAAAAAGGATATTCAAAATGATTATACAGTTGATAGAAAAATTGTTAATAGTCAGAAGTTTCATGAGAAATTTGAGAACTTACCTGTAAGTAAAAATGCTAAAGAAAGTTTATATTCGGAAAGTAAAAAGATATTAGAACACAGAGATGGAACAGGTTCAGAAGATATAGTAATTATAGATAGTAAAACAGGAAAAGAAATAGTTTCAAATAGAACTAGTAACGAAAATTTAGCTACTGGAATAACCAAAGAGCAATATGATGAAATACAAAAATATGATAAAATAATTTTATTACACAATCACCCAGGAGGTGGAAGATTATCATATTCAGATATAAAAGCAATATACAATCAAAAGAATGTAGAAATGTCAATTGTAGCTGGACATGATGGTTCAATACATTATATTTACAATATGGATAGGTCAAAAGATATTGAAAAAATCTATCAATACTATTATACTAAATATAAGAAAGAAACTATGAATTCAGATATAGCAAGAATTAGAGCAACTGATGAATTGTATAATTTAAAGTTGTTTGATTATATAGAAAAATAGGAGTGAAGTCTAATGAAAGATATGTTTTTAATTCATGATGATAGTGGTAATGAACCAGACCCAAAAGAAATGACTGAAGAAGAAATGAAAGAATTGGAAAAAATAATAAAGAAATTAGAAAAAAATTAAGAAGCACTTACTAAATAAAAGGTATGTGCTTTTTTCA
The DNA here is from genome assembly GCA_051655155.1 of Filifactoraceae bacterium. Classification (GTDB taxonomy): domain Bacteria; phylum Bacillota; class Clostridia; order Peptostreptococcales; family Filifactoraceae; genus JBOFZL01. Next base: position 17,921 of record JBOFZL010000085.1, on the reverse strand, counting down.
TGCCTAAAATTAAGAAAGAAGGGTATAGAATGTGTGAACATAAATGGAATTTCCAAGGAAGCGACTATAAAAGAAGTAATGGAACTTATAATGATACATTCACTAAAATAGATATTTATTATTGTGAAAAATGCTTAGAGAGAAAAGAAATTATAGCAAAACATGAATCAGCAAGATATGAACCATATTGGTATGGAAATAAATAGTAAGGGGGTGATTTAGGTGGAACAAAATCCTTTTAAATTTAAAATAGAAGTTGAAGGTATACAAGAATTTAAAGATGACCTAAAAGAAATTGAAGAAACTTTAGATAGAATAATTCAAAAATATGAGAAAGTAAAGGAGGTAAACTAATGCCAACAAATCCAACAAATCCACCTAAACAGTGGATAGATTTAAATGATATGGGGAAATGTGAGTTATGTAGAAATAGATTGATATGTAAAAGTGTTGACCAGATGACTACTATAAAAACTAATTTAAATAAAATTTTAAGTGATAACAACTTAGAGGTATTAGAATTAGGTTTAAAATGTACTTTCTTTGCAAAGGATCTTCCAGTAGTAAGTACAGAACAAAAAATCTATAATGAGGTAACAAGGTAATTAAGTCTTAGGAAACTAAGGCTTTTTATTATATAAAAATTAATACTCTGTAGGTAGCAAACTACAGGGGGATGGAGGAAATGAAAATGAAAAAAAGTGAATTATTAAAATTAATAGAGACTTTAGGGGATGAGGATAATGTTATTGATACTCTAAAGGATCATGAAGAGATAAAAGATTTAGCTAAGTCTTTTAATATGAGTTTAGAAGACTTTAAAGAGTTATTGGCCAATAATGAAACAATCAAAGGGTATTGGACTGGTGAAAAAGACAGAGCAGTATCTATAGGTATCAATGGGTATGAAGAAAAAACATTACCTAAAAAGATTCAGGAGGCTTTGGATAAAGCAGATAACAAAAATAAAACTCCAGAGCAAATTGAACTTGAAAATTTAAGAAAAGAAATTGAAGCTGAAAAAAAACTTAGAATAAAATCTGATAATTCTAGCAAGTACACAAAAATATTAAGTGAAAAGGGTGTTGATAGTAGAGTATTAGATTTTATTTATGATGATACAGAAGAAGGCTTTAATAAGAAATTAGAAACATTAACAGAAATAATAAACACATCTACTAATAAAGAAGTAGATAAAAAATTAGGTGAAAATATTTATACTCCACCAGCAGGTGGTGGAAAAGTAGAAACCACTTTAGGTGGTGCATTAGCAGATTTTTATAAATAAGAGAGGATGATAAAATATGCCAATTACATTAGCGCAAGCAAAAGTAGGAATGAGTAATAAAGTAGACCAAATGGTGGTAGATGAATTTAGAAGGGGATCATTATTAATGGATAAATTAATATTTGATGATACAGTATCTCCAGGAACTGGAGGAAGTAATTTAACTTATGGTTATACACAATTGAAATCTCCAGCAACAGCAGCATTTAGAGATATTAATACTGAATATTCTCCACAAGTTGCAGATAGACAAAACAAGTCAGTTGATTTGAAAATCTTTGGTGGAAGTTTTGATATTGATAGAGTTATTGCAAAAACTAGTGGTGCAGTAAATGAGGTTAATTTCCAGTTACAAGAGAAGATAACTGCAACAATTAATACTTTCCATAATCAATTAATAAATGGAGATAAAGCAGTAAAAGGCTTTGATGGATTAGATAAAATGTTAGTAGGTTCTGTAACAGAAGTAGGAACTTCAAAGGTTATTGATTTAAGTACAAGTTCAGCAATAGAAGCTAATGGAAAAGATTTCTTAGATGCAATTGATGAAATGTTAGCAGAATTAGACGGTACTCCAGATATGATTATGGGTAATACAAAACTTATAGGTAAAATAAGATCAGTTGCAAGAAGGTTAGGATATTTGGATAAATCACTTGATGCTTTTGGTAGACCTGTAGATGCATACAATGGAATTCCATTAGTAGATATGAAATACTTTTACAATGGAACAAATACAATACCAGTAGTTCCTATAGTTAACAGGACAGTAGGTAGTGCACAAACAGGCCTGACAGATCTTTATGCAGCAAGATTTGCATTAGATGGATTGCACGCAGCATCTCCATTAGGTGGTAAACTTATTGAAACTATTTTACCTAACTTCAAAGAAGCAGGCGCAGTTAAAAAAGGTGAAGTTGAAATGGTTGCAGCAGCAGTCCTTAAGAAAACTAGAGCTGCAGGTGTACTAAGAAATATTAAGGTTCAATAGTAAGGGGGATTTATAGTGGAAAATCAAAAGTTTGAAATAAAGTTTAAAGATAAAGAAAATAAGTATAATGGTGAATATGGACCATGTAATTTTATAAATGGTAAAACTGAAACCTCAAATCCTTGGTTTGCAGCATGGTTTGAAGGTAATGGATTTGAAGTTAAGAAGTTAGAAGTAGAAGTAGATACAGTTGAAGAAAAGAAATCAAATAAGAATAAAAATAAATAGGGTGGCTTAATGCTACCTTATTTTCTTGTCAAAGTAGGTGAGTAACATGTTCACAGATCAGGAATATGAGCAAATGGCTTGTATTAGTATAAGAAACTATTTAAAAAGTAAAATAACAGATATAGAAATAAAGTCTAAATATCCATTAGCATTAAAAAGATTAATAGAGAATTCGAAAAAGTTAGATAGAACTAAAACTGTAGGAGTTATATCAATGACACAAGGACCTAGAAGTACAACATATGAAAATGGTGTAGAGGCTATGTCTATAACAAGAGATATAGCCTTACTGTTGCCAAATCCAAAGAAGTTTAGGGCGTGGTAAGTTTATGTTTTATGACAAAGTAATAAATAGAATTAAGAAGACTCCTATAAAGGAATTAGGAAGGCTTGTAGTCATTAATACTAAGGATACCAATAATATATATGTAGATATTCAACCAATTACTGAACAGGCTAAAAAGTACGAGTTTGGACAGGATATACAAGGTACTAAACAGATGTTTTCAGATGAGGGCTTTAGTGTAGATGATATTATCTTATACAAAAATAAAACCTATAGAATAGAAAAGAAAATTGAATGGGATGACTATTATAATTACTCATTACTGGAGGTAGATATTAAATGGCAGTAAAAGTAATAAATAATTGTAAGCAAGTTGAAATGTTAATTAAACAAGGTGTGGGAAAGTCACAACGAGAAATTGCAATCAAAGGTGTTGCAGAATTAAAGTCTAATTCTCCAGTTGTTGCAGGTGCTACAAAAAAGAGTATAACGTCAAAAAATGATAATAAGGAAAATAATTTTAAAACAATTATTGGTATTCCTGATTATATTTATTATGCTGAAAAAGTTGAGTTAACAAGTAGGAAAAACAAGGGGTGGTTTAGAAGGACCTTTAATAGATTTAGTGAAACAGTAGAAGATATAGTAAGAAAGAATCTTGTTAAGATCTTGAAAGTAGGTACCAAACTATGAATTTAAAATTGATAGAAGATGAAATATACAATGTTATAGTTACGTTATCAAATAATGTTTTTTTAGATGAACTACCTTTAAAGGATGAGTTAGGTAAGGACTTAGATTATATTAATAAGGTTTATGTTACTTATAGATTGTTGGATATAGATAATGGATCATATCGAGATAATATATTTTTAGAGGCTCAAGTTGTAAGTAATAAAGAAAATAAAATACAATCACAGGATTTAGCAATAAATCTTGATAAGAAATTAAATAGAACAATATTAAGTGAAAGTAGGATTATACGTCAAAATGCTTGGTTTATACCAGCAACTATTGATGATAAATATTATGCTACATTACAATATTATGTTCTAAATTATAAATAAGGGGATGATGTAATTGAAACAAGTTGTTTTTGATAGTTGTGATTTGTTTTATGGTGATTTTAAAGATATAACCAATATAGATACTTTGATAACTAAATTAACTCCAGAAACAAGATTAGCTACGAGTGATGGAGGTGTTAAGTTTGCATGTACACATGATATTCATGATATACCATTTGCTAAACTTAATGGTAAAAAGGTTAAAGGGAATCAGAGAGTTTTAAAGGTTGAAGCTTCAATTGAAGGTGAAGTATTAGTAATAAATAAAAAGCTTTTAGATATGAGCTTATTTAGAACTGAAACAAATACATCTACAAAATATGATGTATATAGACCTGTAAGTGGAGTTATAGAAGATGCAAAATATAAAGATTTAGTATTAGTAGGAACAGGGGTAACAGGACAAGACTTATTAGTGTTATTACACAATACTTATAATTCAGAGTTTGCAATAGATAGTTCAGATGGAGATGAAGCTAAATCAGCGGTTAAGTTTGAAGCACACTATGATAAGGCTGATTTAAACAAGGTACCAGTAGAAGTTCTTGTATTAAAGGATACAGCTCCAGCTACATTAAGTGAAGGAATTAAATAAGAGGGCCTTAATTGGCTCTTTTTATATTTGAAAGGAATGATAAAGATGGAAGTTACAGTGTTAGGTAAAGATACTTTTAAAATAATAAGATTAATAAATAAGTTAGGAATTAAGAAGGAAATAGGAGCTATATTTAAAAAGGCTATTAAAATGAATAATGATGCTGAAATTTTAAGAATGAAAATAAAGGTTGCTTTAGGTGACAAAGAATATATAGAAAGAAATGTAGAAGGATTATTTACTACAAATCCTAATTTAGCTGAAGAAAATCAAAAAATACAAGAGTCAAATTTAGATTTAATTCAAGAGGTTATATTCTTAGTATTAGAGGGTGTGGATAGGGCAGAGAAAGAAACTTATGAAGTGTTATCTTCAGTTTATAAAAAAAGTAGTAAGGAGCTACAAGAAACACCATTTAGTGAATTTGTAGACATGATTAAAGGAGTAATCATGTGTGAGGAATTCCAAAAGGTTTTTACCAATATATTCAAATAGAAATTATTACAGGTGATGATTGGTTAGGGATAATTACAAAACATAATTCTTATACAGAACTAAAGGATCTTAATTGTGAGGAGCTATATTTTATTTGTAGTAGCACAATAAACCAACATTATGATGATAGAAATTTCTTTACATTTACAATAACAAATATTTTAAAACAATATAAAGGTGGTAAATGTATTGCAGAAAGCTATTTGGATTATAAAAAACAATTATCAAATAAGGTATATAAAAAGAAAACTCCTAGTGAAATAGTTGAGAATACAAATCGTATTCTAGAAAAATTTAAGAAAGGGGGTTAATCATGGATGCATTCATAATTAAAGGGTTAGTTGATATTGATGTTACGAGAGTTGGACCAGCATTAAATGGTGTAAGTATGAAAGCTAATGCTACAGCGCTATCAATGCAAAGATTAGGGAAGAATTTAATGACTTTTGGAAGCACTATGGGTAAGTTTGGAACTATGTTGACTACAAGTGTAACGTTACCTATTGTAGGAATAGGAGTAGCCAGTGCAATGGCTTATTCTGATTTGAATGAAGCATTAAGTAAATCTCAACAAGTATTTGATGAAACAGCAGATGTAGTAAAGGATTGGTCAAAATCACTTGTTAAATCTCATGGAGTTGCACAAGGTCAAGCGCTAGCAACAGCCAGTACTTATGGGGCAATGGGTAAGAGCATGGGACTAGAAAAAGATAATGTTGATTTATATGCAATGAGTTTAACTGAACTTGCATCTGATATGAGTAGTTTTCATAACACACGAATAGACATAGCTCAAACTGCACTGAATAGCATTTATACAGGTGAGACAGAGAGTTTAAAACAATTTGGAATTGTTATGACAGAAGCTAATTTAGAACAATTTGCCTTAAATCAAGGGATTAATAAATCCATAGATGAAATGAGTCAGGCGGAGAAAGTTCAATTAAGATATGCTTTTGTAATGGCAAATTCAAGAGATGTTATGGGAGACTTTGAGAGAACTAATGATGGGTTAGCAAATAAGATGAGAATTTTAACAGCTAGAATAAAGGAGACAGCAGAAAAAATAGGGGATAAATTAGAACCACTATTTACAAGAATAGTTGATAAGACCATTAGTTTAACTGAAGCTATAGGTAATTTAAGTGAAGAACAATTAGAAAGTATTATAAAATTTGCAGGTATGGTAGCTGTAATGGGACCTGTTTTATTAGTTTTTGGTAAAATATTTTCAGCAGTTGGTTGGATTGTTGGCAAGTTTAGCCAATTGTCTGCAGCAGTAGCATTAGCTGGAGGTTGGGGGAAATACTTTGCTCCATTTATAACCTTTTTAACTGGTCCAGTAGGTATAGCTATTGCAGTTATTACAGCTCTTATAGGAACAATAACATTACTATATAATAAATCTGAAAAATTTAGGGAAACTTTACAGAATACATTTGGCAAACTTATGGAGTTTCTAAATCAAATTAAGGAAAGTTGTAAATGGATATGGAGCCTAATATCTGATGAGGTTTCAGTCGCTTGGGATTATATATATGGTATATTAACAAACTTCTGGAACTTATTAGTAACGTTCTTTGATACACAATTTAAAATAATAGGTGATGGATTTTCATTTTGGACCTCGCTTCTTAAAGGTGACTGGGAAGGTTGTTGGAATGCTATAAAGGATTTAGTTAAACATATACTTACAGGAATTAAAGACTGGTTTAAGAATATTCTTGATATAATGCTTAAGTTAGTAGGAAGTAATTATGAGGAATTCAAAGCTAAAACTAAAGAACTTATATCAAAATTAATAGAGTTTTTTAAAAATTTACCTAGTAATATAGCTACTAAATTTCAGGAAATGAAAACTGCAGTTATCAATAAAATAATAGAAATGAAGGATTATATAGTTAGTAAATTTCAAGAAATTAAAATTGCTATAGCAGAAAAAATACAAGAAATAATAAATAACATAGTCACTTGGTTTCAAACATTACCATATAGAATAGGTCAAGCAATAGGGGAAGTAATTAAATTTTTCTATGACTTAGGTGTAAGCATTTATACTTGGGCTACAGTAGATTTACCAGGATATATACAGAGCATAATATTATGGTTTGTAAATATGAGGGAGCAAATTAAGTTGAAGATACAAGAAGTGTTTCTAAGTATATTAAATTTAGGGATAAGTATTTGGACATGGATAACTGTAGATTTACCTTTGATAATACAAGGTATAGTAAATTGGTTTGCTCAATTACCAGGTAGAATTTGGACTTGGTTAGTTCAAACTATTACTAATATTATTAATTGGGGGATTAATCTTAAGAATCAAGCTGTTTTAAAGGTACAGGAAACTATAGCAGCTATAATACAATGGTTCCAAGGATTGCCAGGTAGAATTTGGACTTGGTTAAATGAAACTATTAACAAGGTAATTCAGTGGGGAGTAAGTATGAAGGCTAAAGCTACTGAAAACATAAAGGGATTTATAAACAATATAGTTAACCCAATAAAGGAATTGTCAGGTAAGTTATATAATATGGGGATAGATATGATAAAAGGATTATGGAATGGTATAAAATCTATGGCTGGGGAATTATTGGGGAATGTAACAGGTTTTTTTGGAGATATAATAGCAGGAGCAAAAGATGTATTAGGAATAAAATCACCTTCAAGAGTTATGAGAGATGAAGTCGGAGTTTGGATGGCCAAAGGTGTTGGAGAAGGATTTGAAGAAGAAGAAAGAAATGTAAACCTGCAAATTCAAAGATCCTTATCAAGAACAGTTGATTTTCAAAGAGATGATATGCCAAGACCAAATAAACCAGGAAGTAATCCTATATCAACTATTGTGAATTTTAATGGTCCTATAAATGATCCTATAGAAAACAGTAGAAAAATTGATAACTTAATGAAAGATTTAGCTTATAGCTTATAAGAAAGGTGGTACTTATGGATATTTTAAAAATAGCAAATATAAATGGAAAGAGTATCACCTTTGGTGGTATTAAACAAGAATATTGGTTACTGGAGTTTGAAGATAGTGGTATTCCTGTTGGTATAAACTCTATAAAAGGAACCTATAGAATAGGTGAAGTTTATCTTGGTAATACACTAGATAAAAGGCAATTAAAAATAAAATTTAGCGTTGCTGGTGAAAGTGATGAACAGTTTAAATTCAGGAAAAGGGAATTAGCAAAGGTGTTGAATCCTAGCTTGGGAGAGATTGAAATAGATTTTAATGGTTATAAAATAAAAGGAGTGATAGATAATACACCAAGTTATAAGTATGTTGATGATAATTATGTAGAGAGTTCTATTACTATCTTATGTCATTATCCATATTGGAGTGGAGAAGAAATAAAGAAGGATTTAGCAGCATGGTTACCTAATACAGCATTCCCTATAAATATAAAAGTTGGTGGAGTTGCTATAGGTGTAAGGGATCCAGCAAAGACAAAATTAATAGATAATCCAGGTGATGTTGAGATTGGTTTAATTGCAGATATTATTATAAATGGACCAACAAGTGAAGTTACATTCATTAATGCTACAAATAATAAAAGTATATTAATAACTTATAGTTTTCAAACTGGAGACAGAGTAACTTTAAATACTAATATTGGAGAGAAAGAATGTAAGGTTGTTAGGGCTAATGGATTTATAGAATACTCTAGTATAAAAGGTGACTGGGATTTTGGATTAATACCAGGAGAGAATATATTAACTTATAGTGCTAAAACTGGACAAGATACAATGGAAGCAAATATTAAATTTGTTCCTAAGTACCAGGAGGTGTAACATGGTTTTAACTGTTATAAATAAAAATTTTAGACCAGTTGGCTTTTTTGAAATATTTGAAAGTCTTAGGGTAATTCTTAAATTTAATAGCCCACATGAATTTGAGATGAAGATACCATTTAGTAATAAAAATCTAGATTTATTGAAGATAGGTAATATGTTTTACTATGATGATGGTTATTTAGTTAATTGCTTTGCAATAGAGAGTAGACAATTGAAATTAGATAATAAAGGAGAAAGTATTATTCTTAAAGGTAGGAGTATGCTTTCTTTTTTAGATAGACGTATTATTAAGGGCACAGTACGTTGTATTAATAAAGAGGTAGTAAATGTATTAGTTGCAATTTGGAACACACTAGGGGATAGAATATTGGAAAATAGTGCTATTAATTTCTATTGGGATACAAGGAAAATAGATTATCAAAATTCATGGGGAAATGTTCTTGAAGAGTTTGAGAAGATATGCCAAACAGCTGAACTTGGATTAACAGGAAAATTCAATAGAGATACAGAACAATGCTTGTTTCAGACCTATATGGGGGTAAATAGGGGTTCAAATCAAACAGAAAATAAACAGATAATATTCTCTAGAGAATTTGGTAATATACAAAGTCAAACATATATAGAAAATGATAAAGATTATAAAAATAGTATATTTGTTGCTGGAGAAGGTGAAGGAGCAGCAAGAAAAGTTGTTGAAATTACAGATGGTTCTATTTCTTATGAAAGAAAAGAGTTATTTATAGATGCTAGGGATTTACAAAAGACTGTAGATAATAAAACCCTTACAGATGCTGAATATACAAATATGCTTATAAATAGGGGAAAGGATAAGGCTAAAGAGTATCAATCAATTAAATCTTTAGAGGGTGTGATAATAAACACTAAAGGTTATGAATATAAAAAGGACTGGAATCTAGGCGATATAGTAACCATAGAGGATAAAGTATGGGGGATAACTATGGACACTAGAATAGTCCAAGTAGAAGAAGTATATGCAAATGGAATTACAGAAGTAATACCTAGCTTTGGTAATACAGTTCCAACACTTATACAAAAAATAAAAAGAATGAGGTGATAATATGGCAATAAAGGTGTTTCCGGTTAATTCTGTAAATAATGAACCTCTATATGATGCAAGAGACTTTAGATTACCATTTAGGAATTTTTTCACAAATGGTATTTTTTTAACTCCTGGTGATCCAATTAATTCTTATAGTTTTAATGTTACAGCTAAAACTGGAATGACAATAACAATAAAAAAGGGTACTGCATTTATAAATGGATTAATATTTCAAATGGATGCAGATATAGATATAACATTAGATATAGGAGATAGTTTAGCAAGACGCTATGATTCAATAGCTATTCAAATGGATGAAACCCTTAGGAGAGGTTCTATAGTAGTTAAAAAAGGTACTGCAAGTGATACCCCTAATATACCAGGTCCTACAAGGAATAACGATATATTTGAACTTATAATAGCATACGTTTATGTTAATCAGGGGGAGACTTCATTAAATCAAAGCAAAATATATGATACTAGAACTCGAGATGCTATTTGTGGAATAGTTCATGGAGCAGTTTCGCAAGTTGATACAGAGGAATTCTATCAACAATATCTTGCATCATTGCAACAGCAAAGAGCAAGTCAGCAAGATACATTTAATACTTTTATAAATAGTTATAAAAATACTATTAGCGGAATAGATCCAGGAGGAAAAGTTTTAACTGAAATGGTTGATGCTAGACAGGGAAAAGCTAATCTATTAGAAAATATGAAAGCAAAAGATGAAAATTTAAATATAGCTGTTCAATCAATGAAAGATTATTCTGACTCAAAGGATAGAAGGTTTGAATACTTTAGTGGGAATGGATGGCATGAATTTGTTGAAACTGTTAAAAATGGAATAACTGTAAATGGTGTAACTCGAGATTTAAAAATACTTAAGGGTAAAATGACATATGATTATTTTAATGGTAAATCATCAAAACATTTGGATTCAGGGATATACTATGCAGCAATGTCAGCAGGTTTATCTTCAGTAGGTTTTAGCAACATAATATATACAAATTCAGATACTAGCCATTGGGCAAATGATTCAGGTGCCTGGTCAGGTGATAATAAAGCAATTAACTTATACTTAGCTTCAACTATAAGAACTTATGCTTATGCTACTTATCCAAACCATTACCTAACTTACGAAGTTATAGGGTGGTGTTAAAAATGGCAGAAAAAGATTTAGCAGCAATACAGGAGATGAAAGAAACCATTATAGAGCTTAAAGGAACAATTGATAAGTTTATAAGTAATGTAGATTTAAGGTTTCAAATGTTTGAGAAGGATTTAAAAGTAGCAAATCATAGAATTTTAGATTTAGAAAATACAATAACATGGTTATGGAGAGTAATCGCTGGTGGTTTATTAACTGGAGCGATTGCTTTTTTATATAAATAATAAAATTAAAGGGAGATGTTGAGAAATGAAAAAGAGATTAGAAAATTTATGGGGAAGAATTAACAACAAGGGGAGTATTATTGCATTAGTATCAACAGTAGCATTACTATTAAATCAATTTAAACCAGGTGCAGTAGATATGATTTGGTTAGATACTACATTGCAAATTGTTTGCACATTAGGGATTATATTAGGAGTTTTAAATGATGCAACAACTCCAGGACTTGATGATCCAACAAAATAATTTTTATAGAGGGCTTCGGTCCTCTTTATTTTTTCGAATTTAAGGAGGTTTGATTATGGAATATAAAGTAAGATTAGATACGGACGACCATGGGCATAGACAGAATCAACCAATAAAATATCTTGTTATACATTTTACTGGTAACATGAATGATACTGATGAAGGTAATGCTAATTATTTCTGTACTGGATATAGAGAATCATCCGCGCATTACTTTGTTGATGATGATAGTTGTACACAAGTTGTACCAATAGAAAGAGCTGCATGGCATGTAGGTGATGGGTATGGTAAATATAGTATTACAAATATGAACTCTATAGGAATAGAGATGTGCGCTACTAACGGAGGTGTTTCAGCTAAAACAGAACAGAACACTATTGAATTAGTAAAAAAATTAATGAAACAATTTAATGTTCCAGTATCTAATGTAGTTAGACATTATGATGCTAGTAGAAAGAATTGTCCAAGCCCATTTGCACCGAATAATTGGGCAAGGTGGAATAGTTTTAAATCTAAGTTAAATAACAAGGAGGAAATAGATATGTTTATAGTAGATGTTGCACAAAATTTTAAGAACAGTGATAATAGAGTTAGAGGTCAAATTGGTTATGCTACAAGGAATCAGTACGTTTATGATGAAAAGGGAAATGCTTTGAAAATAAATGGTAAAGAGTACATCTTAAGAACAGGAACAGAGGTTAAAATGTTCAGAGCTGAAAGTAATGACAGGATTAATTGCTATCCTACAAAAGAACTAGGTGACGCTGGTTACAATGGTATGTTTGTAGCAAGAATAGCAACTTGGGACAAAGAAGAAAGCAAAGTAAGATTAGCTATCCCTAAAATGATAGGTGATGAGCCTTACAGGGAAGTTATAAAAGAAGTAATTAAGGAAGTTATGGTGCCTGCACCTGTAACAAGGGAATCCTGCTTAGAATTCCTAAATAAAAATCTATAAGATACAGCCACCTTCGGGTGGTTTCTTTTTTTTTTGATTAAAAATAACCTACTAGGGATTAATCTAGTAGGTTTATATGTCATGATCAATATCATTAAATAAATCAGACTCAAAGAACTGATGCAATTCAATATCAAGACCAAGGCAAATTTTTTGTATTGTATGTACTGTTGGGTGTTTAGTTTTCCCTTTTAGAACACTATCTATAGTTGATTGGGTAAGACCAGAAATATTAGCTAATTTATTTATAGTAATGCCATATTGTGAGCATAATTGAATAATTCTTTCAGCTATAGCTTGTGATAATAACATATAAAGACCTACTTTCTGATTGGTATAAGTAAATTATATCAGAAAAAAGAAAAAAACATTAACGGAAAAACGTTGACAACATAAAAAGATAACTGTATAATTTTATTAACGGAATAACGTTAAAAATAAGGAGGTGATAAAATTGAATTTTGGAATGAAACTAAGGGATTTAAGAAGGAAAAAAAATATATCTCAAAAGTTGCTATCAAATAGAACAGATATACCACAAACAACAATTAGTGATTGGGAGAGTGGGAAAAGTTATCCTAAAGTAGATAAGTTATATATAATAGCTGAGGCATTAGGAGTATCAATTCAGGAATTAATAGAAAGAAGTTGTGATTAAAATGAATTTAAAGAAGATATGTATTGAGAAGAACATTAGTTTTAAAGAATTATCAGAAAGAAGTGGAATCTCTTTAACATATATCTATGAATTAGAAAGAGGTGCTAAGAAAAACCCATCATTATTTACGTTGATGAGTTTAGCAGAGACTCTTGGAGTTAGTGTACAAGACTTAGTATTTTCTAGAAAGGAGTTAGATCATGAGTAATATAGTAAAAGAAATAACAAGCAAAAGAGCAGACAGGATAATAGTACTAAGAAAAGAAAGAGGTTTATTTTATGTAGTAGAAGATGGAGTATATGGAATTAATACCTATATAGGGATAGACAACTCTGACGGAGACGCATGGACTGAAGACTTTACCAATAAGGAAGATTGCATTAAATGGCTAAGAGGTGAAGATTAATGAGTAAGTTAGATAATTTAATTAAATATCAGAAGGAAAGGGATAGGCTGAATGTGCTTATAGATGAACAATTCAAGATAATTATGTCAGCTGATACAACAATGGAAGAAACAAGAGGAGCATTAGAAGAACATTCAAAGTTAATAAATGAATATTTAGAGGTTTGTCAGAATTTTAGGGAGGCTATATAAAATGAAGCAATTAGTAGTAAAAATGAATCTAAAGGACTTTGATTTGGTTGGATATAAGGAATATTTAAAAGTAAATAATCTACAGGATTCATTAGTAAATTTAAAAAGATTTAAGGAGTTGTAATTATGAAGCAAAGATATTATTTATCATGTAATCAACTAGAGCATAGATGGGAAGTTCGTAGGGGATTAGAAGAAATTGCATTTACAGGAACAATTGAGGAATGTCAAAAATTTATTGATATAGTTAATGAAATATAAAAAGAGCATCCTTTTTCAAGGACACTCTCATATTAGTAATAAGATCCTTGCACTAGACAAGAAAATTAATACTAGATCTCGCAAATTTAGTATATCAATTTTCTTAAGAAGGTGCAAGGGCTTATTTCCCTATAAATAGGGTTAGTTGTATATGCACTAAAGCAACTTAAAATAAGTTTAGTGGTTAGCTACAGCCAAAGCATAAAATGTAGTCGGAGGAATTACCTATAAAGGTATAGTATGTCGTTAGGAGGAATGCTAAAACCTCCTTAAATATTATAGTGGTGGAATTTCTATAGTGCTAGTTGTATATGCTTAGGGTAGAAAGTAAGTAGTAACAATATACAATGGCTGTTGATGGGTGTCGCAAGGGTAAACCAAACAATAGTTTTTAAGTCGTGAACAACGGCTTAACTATATCCAAATAAACACAGAGTTCCCAAACAATAAGCCTTCGGCACTTGAATTGCAAGTACTTAATTAAAATAATAATGAAAGAAGTTGATATAGATGTTTAAGTTTATAAAAAATATATTTAAAAGAAATGATAATAAGATAGATGTTAAGAAGATAAAATCAAATATGGTATGTGTAGATCCAGGAGCAAGTAGTTACAAGATGATAGGACCAGATGGGACATGTATAAATTTTAGAAGCAGTGTAAGAAAAATAAATAATCCAGATGAAGTTACAATACAAAAAAGTTGTATAAAGGTTAATGGAGAATATTATTCAGTTGGAGAAACAACAACTCAAACAAGTAAGGAACTGTTGAAACATCAAAAGGAATACTATCAGGTATTAATTTTATATGGATTGACATTATTAGGTGTCAAAAGTGGAGATGTCAGAATAAATATGTTGTTGCCATTTCCTCAGCTAAGATATAAAAATATTTTTAAAAAGACATTAGAAAGGAATTGGGATGTCAAATTAATTAACTCCAGTAAATTGACCTATAATATAAAATGTGACGGTTTTTATAGTGAAGGAGAAATGTCAAAGTATCACATTGACAATATAGCTCCTAGTGACAAAGATACAATAGTATGTAATATTGGTTATAGTACACTTGACTGGGCAGTATTTGACGATAAGAATAATAGAATGGGAAAGCCACGATCAATAGGGATAGGTATGAGAAATCTATATTTTGAACATAGTTGTGTATTAGGACTAAGTGATATTACAATGTTAAGTACTTGGTACAATAAAGGGCATAAGCCAAACAATGAGGATTTAAAGCTTTTAGAGGAAGAAAATAGAATATTTGTAGAAAACTTTATGAATAATATTTATATTGGACTATTGTCAAAGTGTTGTCCTACTGGTACAAGATTAGTGTTATGTGGTGGAGGAGGTTTAATGCTGCATAAAGAAATAAGACAGTTCGTTAGAAGTGACAGATTAATAAGTCAATATGAAGTTGACATTTTAAGCAAAAAGGACTGCTTATATACTGACGTTTTAGGTATGAGGTCATATATATTAGACAATGTAAATGAAATGACAATAGAAGATGTCAAATTAAATGAAGACAGTCAGATTATAGAAAATGACATTATTAATGAAGAAACTCAAATGTCAATTGAAAATGACATAGATGATATTATAAATATAGAAAAGAGTAAAAAGGGTAGATTGAATTATGATGATCTAGTTCCAAAGGTAAAAGAAAGCTATCCTGTAAGACCAACTATTAAAACTCTAAAGGAAGCATTGGGTATAACAGAAAGACAAGCTAGAACTTTAATAAGTAAATGTTATTAGTTAAAAAAGATACTAGAAGAGTAATATCAACTAGTATCTTTATCTTAAATGGTGCCTTAAATGGTGCCTTTTTATTTGTATTTATACAAAAATAAGTATTTTTAAATCAAGGTAATAAAATTATGAAAGCCTTATAAATACAAAGTTTAAGAAGAATTAACAAAAGTAAACAAAACAATTAAATACTATAAGTGAATTCCTGTTGGGGATATTTTTAAAACTCTCTAAGTCTTGTAAATACCTGACTTAGAGAGTTTTGTTTTTGAAAATGGTGCCTAAATGGTGCCATTTATAATTAAAAAAATATATGGTGCCAACAATATTAAATTTTTTTACTAAATGCATTATTTAATAGTGAAGCAGTATGTTCATTCATGGAAGGTAAAACGTGACTATAAGTATCCAGTGTTATTTTAACAGATTCATGGCCTAATCTTTCAGAAATAACTTTTATATTTTCACCATATAGCAATAGAATAGTTGCATGTGTATGTCTAAGATCATGAAAAGTTATTAAGGGTAATGAGTTGTTTTTATATTTTATATACTTTCTTAATTTCTTAGTAAAGTCCATAGATAAATTTCTAGGGTTACACATAGATCCTTCTCTGCTACATATTACAAATTCATCATTGTTTTCTTTTAAGTCTTTTAAAGTGTCTTCTAAGAATTTGGGTAAAGTTATAGTTCTATTACTCTTTGATGTTTTTAATATTGAAGTATGTATGAGAGTTTTATTAATTTTATCATTAAGAACTTGCTCACATACTTTAAGTGTTAGTTTCTCCATATCAATATTATCCCATCTCAATCCACATAGCTCACCGACTCTTAAACCTGTAAATGCAGTTAATAGAATTGGAGCGTATAAATAAGTGTCTTTTAGATATGCTAAAAATTCAGTCAATTGACTCTCGTCCCAAGCTTTAAGTTTAGTTTCTTTACTTTCTTTGAAAAACTCTATGTCGCATGGAGAATGATTAACTAATTTCAATTTAATAGCATATTTAAATGCTTTATTAAGAACTAAAATAACTCTCTTAGCAGAATTTGGTTTCAACTTATTATCATTTACTAATGTATAATAAAATCTTTGTATATCAATAGTTTTAATTTTATCTAATGACATATTTCCTAGATAAGGAATTATATGAGAATTTATTCTTGCTCTATAACCAGTTAGAGTATTAACAGATAAATCAGTTTTACTTATATGATTATCATACCAATCATTAATAAAATCTTTAAGTAGCATTTTAGAGGTATTTAAAGTTAAACCATTAAGTAATTCAGCCTCTTTTATATTAGCGAAAGCTTTAGCTTCTTTTTTAGTCTTAAACCCTTCTTTAGTAAACCTCATTCTTTTTCCTGTACGTTCATCTCTCCCTAACTCGATTATAACTTTATATTTACCATTTCTATCGATTATTCTAGCCATAAAAATTTCCTCCTAAATAGAATTAACCAGTTTATAAAACTGGTTTTGTAGTCAAAAAGGCATATTATCCTCATCCTCATTCTCTTCATCTAAGAAGCTCTCATAAGCCCACTCCTTCAATATATCATTTATTAAGAATGTACTTTTAGAACCGCAAAAAGGACAATATCTAGAATTACCATTCAGATAATAATTAGTACAATTTCCGCTCTCATTAGAACATGAATTTGTTATATTATCACCACAAATTTGACAATATTCTCCTGGTATATCTGTTTCTTCATTTCCACAAGTTGGGCAATTGGTTGTTTTGTTTAATTTGTTAAGATCTAATGATTTGTATTTCACTGTACCATCCCCCCATATTAATCTGTTGTGCCCACAAACATTACAAAATTTATAACTACTATCTTGTATGCTAGATTTACATTTTAAACAGACTCTTTTATTTATAAAATCATTAAACATATAAATAACTAAATCATAAACATTAGAGTTTATATGTTTAAGATCACATTTCAATAGACCTAATCGAGTTTCAGCAGCTGGAATTGTAATGTTAAAATAGCTACTTATTTTTTCTGGTGTATTTAATTTTAAATGCTTTACTAATGGCGCAGGGCATAAAACATTTCTTGCAAAGCAATTAGCTTCATGCTCTAAAATTTTATAATCTTTTTCTTTAAGTTTACTTCTTGCCAATATTGTCTCATCAAAATCGATAAAATGATTTAAATAAATATGACCAATCTCATGGAACTTTGTAAAATATATTCTACCTTCAGGAGCGT
>JBOFZL010000084.1:0-5052 GCA_051655155.1 Filifactoraceae bacterium | reverse complement strand
GTAGGTACGTAATAAAGGAATACCACATATTTATAAAGAGCCATTTCATGTCACCCCTTAATAAACATAGTGTAATCCTATTTACATTTCTTTTTTTATTTTAACCTTTGGACTTGTCTAACGGACATATTAAGATTTTTAGCTATATCTTTATTATTTAAACCTTTAACAATTAATTGCCTAACATTATCTACAATATCAACCTTATATTGTTCTCTTTTGGTTAAACCATTCTCATTTCTTCTCTCAGCTCTTCGCCTTTCGTTATTTCTATTATACTTTTCATCCGTTCCTATGATAGTCTTCATATGCTTTTGCTCTTTACTTGTAATACCTAACCTATGAATCAAAGTTTCATTCTTGTACCAGTAGCCTTCTTTGTCTCTCATACCTTTTGAAACCCTCTTACACTTACCACTTCTCATTCCTTGCTCATACGCTATAAACTTGTCTATGGCCTTTGGAACACATCTTAGGACTGCTTGTACTTCAGATTCTTTCAAAGGTTCCGTAAAAGAATTATTAAACTCTATAACTAAATTCTCAAGCTCATATTCATCCCTAACATAAATACCCTTCCAGTATGCATAACAATGAATAACCATATTTCTATAGCCTGTCATATCATACTTTCTAAGCTTGCATAAAGTTTCTAAATCATTAGCTCTTTCCATATGTAAACTATATGAATTAAAAAATCTATTTGAAATAACCTTACTATCCGTTTCCCTTGTTTCGTGCACCTGTAACTGATGAGTTCGAGGTTTATAATTTAAATGCTTTTCTCTTAAATTATACATAGAATACTCTAAATCATTATCTATATATAAAACCTTACATTTGACGTCACATTTTGAATTTATAGTTCCAGGTACTCTAAGTACCCTTGCACCATCTGTAGCCCTTCTATCGGCTCCTAAATGCTTTAAATTATAGTATATATAGTCTTGTAGTTCTTGCCATGTATTTAAAGCTCCATAAGGAGCATTTTTAATTCTAAAGTAAAGATGTATACCTCTACCACTATCAACTACCATAGTAGGCTTTGGTATCTTACCTTCGTAATATAACATCCAAATAATATAAACAGTTTCAGCCTTTTGAAAACCAATACTTTCACAGTCGATATCCTGAAACAATGCTCTAAACTGCCTTATATTTTCTACCTTTCTTCTTGGCAGATACATTGTATTTGGTGTTAAAAACACGTCTTCATCCTTATGTAATTCTTCTACTATATCCCTTAGTCCCTTATTTTTAGTATTATATATTTTAATAGTCCTTTGACCATTATTATCTTTATCATTTAGTTTAAATATCTGTATATATCCGTCTGTGCTATCATCATATAGATGATTACAAAACTCTGTCATTTGCATAAAAAAATTCCCCTCTATTTTTAGTATGTTGACACTAAAGACAAGGAGATCTCTTAATTTACTTCACTATAATTAATACCTAGTGAGTCGCCAAACTTATTAGACTCCTAGCTTTTTTATTATTCAATTTTCGATTCATTTATTTAAATTTTAACATAAATCCATATTTTAGTATATATATTTTATACGTATCTGCTCATCTCTTAATTAAGCTTATTGTGTCTACTTCACTAATTATTAAATATAACGCATTGATAATTATCAATTGTTAATTAACTAAAATCGCTACTTGTACAAATATAATAAGTCGAAGGATCTTTATCTTATCAAAGTTATTCTTTTTGTTTTATGTCTAAAAATAGAGTAGAAAAGAACAGAAAAGTACCTTTACTAGTCTTTACTTAGTATTTAAAAAAGTATTTAATAGTATTTAATAGTATTTAGGCATACTCCTACCCCTTGGAAATACTAAGGTTAACAAGTTTAAAAGCGACAAATCAGGGATTTAACTACGACGTATTAGGGATTTAAAGCGACAAATCAGGGATTAACTACGACAAATCAGGGAACTTAAAAGCGACAACGATTAAAATGTTGACGCAGTTAAAAACATTTGATAATCTATAAATATAATTGAGTAATAGAGGGGGAGTAGACGTGAATCTTATAGAAGAACTAGAGAATAATCGTGTATTAATGAAAAATAATATGCTAGTCAAAGCTAGGTATAGCCTAAGTTTGGTTGAAAATAGAATTTTTTTATCTATGCTATATAAACTTCAAAAAAAGTCAGATGGTATATTGACTTGTTCAATTAGCCATTCGGAGTTTAAAGAGATCATCAAGTTTAAGGAAAAAAATACAATCAAAGGTATATTAGATGTGTTGGAAGAACTAAGGAAAAAGCCTATATACTTCAGGGAAGAAAAGAAAAATAAAAAAGGTAGTTTGTGGGGAGCCTATGGATTTATAAATGGATATGAGTACGACGACGAATTAGGGATATTTAATATTGAGGCATCGGAGAAGATACATAACCTATTAAAAGAGTATTTGAAAATGGGATATACTCCTATTAATGTTCAGATTTGGTTATCTCTTAATAATTCGTATGCTCAACGTTTTTACGATTTATTAAGGCTTTGGAGTGGGACAAAAGATACTGTTAGCTACAAAGTAGAAGAGATTAAGGAATTATTAATGTTAGATGATAAGTATGGTAAGTACAATGATTTTAAGAGGAGAGTTATTATACCAGCAATAAAGGAGCTTAATGAAACTGGCTATTTTGAAATAGAGATGAAAGAAAATAAAGTAGGTAGAAAGGTAGATTATATAGACTTTATCGTAAAAGATTTGGATAAAAGGAAGTATTTTGCTAAGGAAAATACTATGGCCGAAATACCAGGCGAAGTAATTGAAGAAGTTGCAGTTACTTTGGATAATGCTATTGCCTGTGATAAAGAAGAAGTAACCTTTAAGCCGACATTTAATACTTTAGGTGAAGATGTAAATGAGCCAAAAGTATGTGATTTTGAGCCTTTTGTTCCTGATGAAACATTGTTTACTAAAGGAACTTTAAGAAGTTTTAAAAAAGACTTTAGAGGTGTTGATTTTAAAAATAAATATATGGAAAAAGCTTTTGATGATGCTGTGATGGTGGTTCTTGATAGGGATGATGTAGAGACTATCAAAGCCACATCGTACAAGTTCTTTAAGGGTACTTTGGATAATAAGATTGTGGAGTACAAAATAGAGGAAAAAGAGGATATACAGCATCAAAGAGATATTGAAATGTTTTGGTAAAATTCACGTTTAAGTGAATTAGCAAAAGAGTAATGATACAATATTTAAATTATATTGGTCATTGCTCTTTTTATTAAACGGCTTATTTTCAAGGATTATAAATAGATTTAATTACTTTTTAATAACTATTTAATGTAGATTAAATAGTTATTAAATCATAGTTTATAACTGTTATATAAGCAGTAATTTTAGCAGATATATAAATATTAATTATCAATTTGTTATATTTAATATTTATATAATAAGTAATTAATATATTTGATACATAAGAAATTCAAGATACTAAAAAGGCAGTAATATAAATTTAAATATTCACTCAAAAGTGAATCAAAAAACTAATGATAAAAATGTGTAACTAAAAAATCCTTGGTTTAGATTATTCACCAAATCTGCTCTACAAATTGGAATTTGTTAGTCTTTTATAACATTAATCTCAATTCCCATAACTCCATATTTATCTATTTTATCTTGCGAATAATATAATAGCATATCTTTAGAATCTGCAATTTCATCTTTAGTGTAACCAATAGCTATTTTATCGTGATTCATGTATAATTCATTAAATGTTTTGTATAAATAAATATTTTGAACACTACATTTTAAAATTTCGTTAGTATCTACATTTACAAACTCAATAATATCATCAATTTTTATTAATGCTCTTTTTTCATCATACAACCTCATTTCTATTGTCTTTAATCCAGATTTAACAGCTTCGAATGAGTCTGACCATAAATTCATTTTATAACTCATAACACTCCTCCACAAATTCCTATTTATCTTATCAACGTTATTCTTTTTTTAGATAAACCATATCTATTAACTGCTTTCCACATTCATAAATTGGATTATCATAATTATCTATAAAGAAGTCCTTAATTCTATGAGACTCTTTGAATCCACATTTTTTATAAAATGGTACAGTCAAATGACTATCACCTGTTCCTACGTACATAGTGTCACAATCATCTTTAAAATATTCAAAAACATACTCCACAAGTTTCTTTCCGTAACCTTGACCATGGAACTCTTTATAAGTAGCAATATTTTTTATTTCATAGGTTCTATTATCTTCTTTAGTTACCACACAAACTCCCTTTAAGTCATTATCATATATCGCAAACATAATGCCTCTTTCAAGGTATTTATCAATCATATTTTCTTGTTCATCTGCTAATAGTAGCAAATCTAAAAAAGCTTTTTTATTCTCTTTTATTATTTCTATTTTCATTTTTAAACTCCATAATTATATGATTTTAGAAGTGTTGTTAGTTAGTGTTATCTTAAGAGGTTTACAGAACCTCAAATTTAGATGTATAAGTTCCTTGATGAAAATACATTTTCCATTTCCCATCAACATATTTCCATATCGAGCTACGATGTGTATATTTTTTATTTTCATCTGTTTCAGTATGTTTTATAACTTTGTATAGTGCTAACAAATAATCATCTGATAATTGCTCTATTTTGAAATCTATAATTTGCCAAAACAATTCTTTATCATTTGCTTCTTGAAGTACATCTCCATTTTTATAATGATATTCTTTTCCATTACTACAGAACTCAAAAAAATCATCGGCTAATAAATTATTTAATTTCTTTGCTGATTTTCTTACTTCTGATTTTACTAAATCATTTTCCAATTTCAATATATGCTCTTTAATATCATCTGCTTTCATCCCCATCACATTCTACATCCTTTTCAAATTTTTATTTAATAACCCTTGATATTTAAATATTTTGTAATTTACTATTTGATTCGTATTATATAACAATTGTGTAATAATAAATTATAACTTGATTGCTTTAGTTGCAATAAATGTATCTATATGATTATCTAATAATCCATCTCCTAATTTATCTTCAT
>JBOFZL010000083.1:0-78931 GCA_051655155.1 Filifactoraceae bacterium | reverse complement strand
TAGCCATTCTTAGATCTGTATCGACATTTATCTTACAAACTCCAAATTTAGCTGCTTGGCTAAGCATTTCCTCAGGTACGCCTTTTGCTCCAGGAATTGCACCACCATAAGAGTTGCACATTTCAAGATACTTTGGTATTACTGAAGATGCTCCATGAAGTACAAGTGGAAAATCTGGTAAAAGTTTTGTTATTTTTTCAAGACGAGCAAAGTCAAGTTTTGGTTCTCCAGTAAACTTATATGCTCCATGACTTGTTCCTATGGCAATTGCTAAAGAATCAACACCTGTCCTTTGGACAAATTCCACAGCTTGTTCAGGGTTTGTATAAGTTGCATCTTCAGCGCTTACATTAACATCATCTTCAACACCTGCTAATTTTCCAAGTTCTGCCTCTACAGTAACATTTCTTGGATGTGCATATTCTACAACTTTTTTAGCAAGTTCAATGTTTTCTTCAAATGGTAGAGCAGAACCATCTATCATTACAGAAGTAAATCCATCATCTATACATTGCTTACATAGTTCAAAACTATCTCCATGGTCAAGGTGAAGCACTATTGGAAGATCAGTTTCTTCAACAGCAGCTTCTACTAATTTTCTAAGATAAACAGGATTTGCATATTTTCTTGCACCAGCAGATACCTGCAGAATAAGTGCAGAGTTTTCAGATTTTGCAGCAGCAACTATTCCTTGAATTATTTCCATGTTATTAACATTGAATGCTCCAATTGCATATCCGCCTTCGTAGGCCTTTTTCATTATATCACGGCTATTAACTAATGGCATAATATTTTACCCTCCTTAAGATTTAACAAATATCTAGTATTTGTATCTATTTAATTATATAATTAAATAGTATAAAAATAAAGAATAATTTAAGAGGAATTCATGAAAAACTTACCAGTTAAATTTTTAGAATTAATGAAAACATTGTTAAATGCAGAGTATGAAAGTTTTATCAAAACTTATGGACAAGATAGAAACTCTGGACTAAGAGCGACCCAAAGGAAGATATCACGTGAAAAATTAAGGAATATCCTAGATTTTGATACAGATGAAGTGCCTTGGTGCAATCAAGGATTATATTTTAGAGAAGAGGAAAAACCGGGAAAACTACCTTATTATCATGCAGGTCTTTACTATATTCAAGAACCGTCAGCAATGGCTCCTGTAGAATATTTAGATGTTAAAGAGGGCATGAAGGTTTTAGATCTTTGTAGTGCGCCAGGAGGAAAATCAATTCAAATAGCCAATAAGTTAAATGGGACAGGTATCTTAGTAACAAATGATATATCAGAGAAACGCATAAAGGCTGTATTAAAAAATATTGAACTTTATGGAATTGAGAATGCTGTTGTAGTAAATGATTCTCCAGAAAGACTATATGAATTTTTTGGAGAGTATTTTGATAGAATTCTATTAGACGTGCCTTGTTCAGGAGAGGGGATGTTTCGAAAGGATGATGGTTTGATTTCAAGCTATGATGATGCCTTAAAACAGGTACCTAATTTACAGCGAGAAATACTAAGATATGGAGGGAGAATGTTAAAACCTGGAGGGGTATTAATTTATTCTACTTGCACTTTTAACAAAGAAGAAAATGAGGATAAAATAAAAGAGTTTTTAGATAATAATGAAGATTTTTATCTTGAAAATATTCCAAAAGAATTTGGTTTTGAGGAAGGTGTTGAAGTGAATGAAGCAGCTAGATTATATCCTCATAAATTAAATGGAGAAGGACATTTCTTGTGTAAACTCATAAAAAAAGGTAGTTTACAAGTTGAGTCGAAAGATAATTTATATAAGGAACCTCCTAAGATATATCGAGATTTTGAAAAAGAAAACCTTAATATAAATCTAAATGGTAACTTTGTGTTACAAGGCGATAAATTATATCTTGAAACAGAGGATTTTAAAAATAAAAAAGGACTTAGACTAGTTAGAAATGGATTATATTTAGGTGATATAAAAAACAATAAATTTTTACCTTCACAAGCTTTTATTATGAATTTAAGTTTTAATGATGTAAAGTTTGCTCTAAACCTCAATGTTAATGACATAAGAGTAAATAAATATCTAAAAGGAGAAACTATATTTGATGATATTAACAGAGAAGGGATAATTTTTATTGCGATAAATGGTTATTTGCTAGGTTATGGGAAGATAAGCAAGGGTACAATAAAAAATTTCTATAACAAAAGTTGGAGGATGAGTTAGTGTCAAAGATAAGATTAGATAAAATGCTTTCAAACCTTGGTTATGGCTCTAGAAAAGATATAAAGCAGTATGGAAAAGAAGGCAGGATAAAACTTAATAACATTACCATAAAAGATATGTCTACGTTGATAGATACAAATATAGATCATGTATTCTATCTTGATGAAAAGGTTGAATATAGGGAGTTTATCTATCTTATGATGAATAAACCACAAAATGTAGTTTCAGCCACTGAAGATAATATCCATCAAACTGTGATAGATATATTGGAATTTGAAGATTTGGCATTTAAACCATCTCCAGTAGGAAGATTGGACATTGATACAGAAGGCTTGCTTTTGTTAACGAATGATGGTAAACTTTCTCATGATTTACTTTCACCAAAAAAACATATAGATAAAACATATTATGTAGAAGTGGAAGGAAGGCTTACTGATGCTGATATAAAAACAATGAAAAAAGGTATATATTTAGAGAATGAAAGATATACAACCTTACCGGCAGTGCTAGAAATAATATATTCTGGAGAGAACTCAACCTGTCGATTAACAATTCAAGAAGGGAAGTTTCATCAAGTGAAACGTATGATGATAGCTATTGGAAAGAAAGTAACCTATCTGAAAAGGATTCAAATGGGAAGTCTTAAACTAGATGAAAATCTAAAATTGGGAGAATATAGAGAATTAACTGAAGAAGAATTAAAACAATTAAAAGGAGAATAATTTTGAAGAAGAGAGATATAATTGAAGTGACAATAGAAGGTCTTGAATTTGGCGGAATGGGTTATGCACACTTAGAAAACAATAAAATATATTGTAAAGGAACCGTTCCAGGTCAAAAAGTAAGGTTATTAGTTAAATCTATGAGAAAAGGTAAGGTTGATACAAAACTGCTAAAAGTTCTTGAAAAATCAAAACTAGAAAGGGTAGAGCCCTGTGAGCAGGTTGATGTTTGTGGAGGTTGCACAATGCTTACCTTAGATTACGAAACTCAATTAACATACAAAAGAGAGCAGTTGTTGAATCTGTTTAAAGAAGCAGGGCATACTGAAATAGAAGATATTCTAGTTATAGGTAGTCCAAAATTTTTGGCATATAAAAACAAGATGGAATATAGCTTTGGAGATGAAACAAAAGGAGGGCCGCTAAATCTTGGACTTCATATGATGGGCAGAGCAAATTCTGTTATTAATACAGATACTTGTAAAATTGTGACTACAGACTATTTACAAATTTTATGTACTACAAGGTCTTATTTTACAAATAATAAAATAGACTACTATAGAGTTATGCAAAGAGAAGGATATCTTAGAAACCTAATTATACGACAGGGAGAAAATACAAAAGAGTTATTTGTAAATCTAGTTACCACCAGTCAACTTAGTATTGATTTAAGCCAATATGTAGAAGCTTTGTTAAGTTTAAATTTAGAAAGTAGAATAGTGGGAATAA
Organism: Filifactoraceae bacterium; assembly: GCA_051655155.1. GTDB lineage: Bacteria > Bacillota > Clostridia > Peptostreptococcales > Filifactoraceae > JBOFZL01. The sequence continues at coordinate 75,262 of JBOFZL010000083.1, read as the reverse complement.
TTCATACAATAAATGATAACTTTTCTGATGCAGTAGTGGCAGATAAAGTAACAACCCTATATGGGAGAGAATATTTTTATGAAAAGCTATTCAACAAAACCTTCATTATATCCCCATTCTCATTTTTTCAAACCAATACCTTAGGCGCACAGACCTTATATAAAACAGCATTGGATATGATAAAAGAAAACAAAAACATAATATTTGACCTTTACAGCGGAACAGGAACAATAGCTATTCTTGCATCAGAAAAAGCAAAAAAAGTAATAGGTATTGAATTGATAGACGAGGCAGTAGAAATGGCAAAAGAAAATGCAAAAATTAATAAAATAACAAATGTAGAGTTTATAGCAGGCGATGTAAAAGAAGAAGTGTCAAAACTTACAGATTCTCCAGAACTTATCATACTAGATCCTCCAAGAAGCGGAATCCACCCCAAAGCAATAGGAGATATAATAAGTTTTAACGCAAAAGAGATTCTTTATATATCCTGTAATCCTAAGGCCCTAATGATAGACCTAAAACACTTAAAAAACGCCGGATATGAAATAAAAGAAGTAAAGGCCGTAGATATGTTTCCGAATAGCCCACACGTTGAAACGGTAGCACTATTGTCCAAACTTGATGTCGATAGGCATATTGATGTAAAAATAGATATGGATGAGCTTGATATAACTGCTGCGGAGAGTAGGGCTACCTATGATGAAATTAAAAAATATATTCATGAAAAGTTTAAATTTAAGGTTTCAACGTTATATATAGCACAGGTTAAAAGAAAATGCGGGATTGACCTAAGAGATCATTATAATATATCTAAAAAAGAAAATCAGAAAGTTCCACAATGCCCACCTGAAAAAGAAGAAGCTATATTGGATGCATTAAAGCACTTTAAAATGATTTAGTGATTTTAAAAATAGTAAAAGAAAGGAGGGGTTAATTATTCGATGGATATTTAAAATAATCTTATTTCCAATCAGTTTGCTGTTAAGTATCCTCACTGCATTTCTGACATTTTTGCTAAGTATAGGCACAGCAATATTATATTTACTCATGTTATTTTGTGTTTTTGGTGCAATAGCCTCACTTATTCAAAAAGAATATGTAACAGCAGTACAAGCAATCGTGATAGGCTTTTTAGTAAGTCCGTACGGTTTACCAATGGTTGGAACAGCAGTTATAGCTTTCTTGGAAGGTATCAATGAAGCAATAAAATCAATTTAAAAAATTTAATAAAAAGGGTTACCAAAGGCGATAGAGAAGAAACTATCGTCTTTTTCTTTGCAAATTTTTAAGAGGAAGGGGGATGAAGAGGTGGACTTTGACTATTTCTATAACAGAGAAGCAGAAAGATTTAATTTCCTGAAAGTGCCTGAAATATTGGTAGACGGGGAAGAATTTAAAGGACTGTCTGCGGAAGCAATTATCCTATATTCCATGCTTCTGAAACGAACAGGAATGTCCTTTAAGAATAACTGGATAGACAAGGAAGGCAGAGTATTTATCTATTTCACAGTTGAAGAAATTATGAGAAGAAGAAATATCTCAAAGCCGACAGCCATAAAAACATTAGATGAACTCGATATGAAAAAAGGAATCGGACTGATTGAAAGAGTAAGGCTTGGACTTGGTAAGCCAAATATCATTTATGTCAAAGATTTTATGAGCATAATAGCGGTAAAAGAAAATGACCTCTTGAAGTCAAAAAACTTAACTTCAGAAGTAAAAGATTTTAACCTCAGAAGTAAAGAAAATGAACTTCAGGAAGTTCAAAATGTTAACTCTAACTATATAGAGAATAATAAGAGTAAATATAGTAAGAGAGAATATAGTTTTGGTGAAAACGGACTTGGAACATTTCAAAATGTCTTTTTAAAGGACGAAGATATAGGTGAATTACAAATCAAAATGGCAGGAGAGCTTGATAACTACATTGAAAGATTATCGACCTATCTTCAAAGTACCGGAAAGACATATAAAGACCATAAAGCAACAATTCTTTCTTGGTTTTATAAAGATCAGGGAAGTAAAAAGACATCCAATATCCCTACATGGGAGGAATATAACAAAGGAGTGCATCTATGAATAAGGAATTAGAAAAAGTAATGATAGAAGATGTGGAATATAGCTTTGATCCTGATAAAGAATACATCAAAGACGGACACGCCTACTGTAGAGTGTGCCATGAAAGAAAAGATGGAAAAGCATTAGAATTTTTCGGAAAGCAGATGATATTTAAGACAGCTTGTAAATGCGATAGAGATAGAGAAGCGAAAGAAAAAGAAAGACAAAAGCAGCTTGAAATCGAGAAATTAAAAAGTATCTGCTTCACCTCCATGATTCAGTGGGCATATACCTTTGAAAACTATCAGGGAAAAGAAAATCAAAGCCTTATTATCGCAAAGAATTTTGTAAAAGATTATGAACTGATGAAAAAAGAAAATATCGGACTCCTGTTTTATGGCTCTGTTGGAAGCGGAAAGACCTATCTTGCCTGCTCCATTGCCAATGCACTGATTGAACAGTATCAGATAAGCGTTAAGATTAGAAACTTTTCACAGATAATCAATGAACTGCAAAAAGGCGGATTTGACCTTGATAAAAACGCATATATCGAATCCATTGTAAATACTTCCGTTCTTATCTTAGATGATTTAGGAATAGAAAGAGATACAAGCTATGCCAAAGAGCAGGTATATAACATTGTGAATAACAGGTACTTAAAGCATAAGCCGACAATCTTTACCACAAATCTTTCTTACAGCCAAATTGAAAACTGTACGGAGAGTGTGGAATACCAAAGAATTTACTCAAGGATTATTGAGATGTGTATTCCTGTGATGGTACTTGGTGAAGATTACAGGAAAGTTATTCAGGAAGAAAAATTAAAGAGGAATAAAGAAAGACTGCTGACAGGAGGTGAGAGAACTTGATCAATGAAGAAATCGCAAGAAAAACGCTGAATATGGAAGTGAAAGCTGGAAAAGTGACAGCAAAACTTCTTTTGACTTTACTCAAGAGATTGATGAAAGAGGCTGAGAAACTCGGAGGGCTTGAAAAGCTGGTTAATGCTAACGGAAATGAAGTAAAACTCAAAGATATGGTTAAAAAGGGACAGCTTGAAGAAATTCCAGTAGAAGAAGCGGAATTGAAAGAACTGAAAAAAGAGCTGAACAGATATGGGGTTAAGTTTTCAGTGATGAAAGATAAGGAAAGTGATAAATATTCTGTATTTTTCCAAGCTAAAGATATGAAAGTCATGGATAAAGCATTTAAGCACGCTCTTTCAGAATCAGAAATGAAAACAGAAAGGAAGGAGTCTATTCATAAAAGTATTGAAAAGTTTAAGGAGATGGCTAAAAACTCTGTTTCCAAAGATAAAATCAAAAATAAACAAAAGGAGCAAAGCCTATGATAGATAAAATATTAAAAGACATCAAAGACATCAAAGACATCAAAGACATCAAAGACATCAAAGACATATTTAAGGTGCAGGATAAGGCAAAGTTTATTAAACAAAACATTCCATATCTTGTATTTTTCTATTTAGGTAATATCTTTTCGCATCATGTCAGAAGCTATGTTGGTGGCGATATTATAGATAAAATCTTTCAAGGGATACTCGAAATAAACACTTTGAGTTTTATCCCAAGTATTTATATAATGGATATACTTTCAGGAATAGAATTGGCAGCTCTGATTAAATTTATTGTTTACACCAAAGGTAAAAATGCTAAAAAGTTTAGACATGGAAAAGAGTATGGGTCAGCAAGATGGGGCAACAAAAAAGATATTGAGGCATACATGGATGAAAAATTTCAAAACAATATCTTACTTACTCAAACAGAACGATTAACCATGAACGGCAGACCTGCAAATCCAAAGTATGCAAGAAATAAGAATGTACTTGTCATAGGTGGATCAGGCTCAGGAAAGACAAGATTTTATGTAAAGCCGAACTTAATGCAAATGCACAGTAGCTATTGTGTAACTGATCCAAAGGGAACTATAGTCCTTGAGTGTGGCAAGATGCTTGAAGATAACGGTTATGAGATAAAAATATTAAATACAATCAACTTCAAAAAGAGTATGAAGTATAATCCATTCGCCTATCTCAGAAGTGAAAAAGACATCCTCAAATTGGTGCAGACAATCATTGCAAACACTAAGGGTGAGGGTGAAAAAGCAGGTGAGGATTTTTGGGTCAAAGCTGAAAAACTCTACTATACGGCTCTTATCGGATATATCTTCTATGAAGCTCCAAGAGAAGAAAAGAACTTTGCAACATTACTTGATATGATAGACGCTTCAGAAGTTAGAGAAGATGATGAAACATATATGAATCCTATTGATAGGTTATTTGAAGCATTGGAAAAGAAAGAACCTACGCACTTTGCAGTAAAGCAATATAAAAAGTACAAACTTGCTGCTGGAAAAACAGCTAAGTCTATTCTTATTTCATGTGGTGCAAGACTTGCTCCATTTGATATTCAGGAACTTAGGGACTTGATGAAAGAAGATGAACTTGAGCTTGATACTCTTGGAGATAGAAAAACAGCACTCTTTGTTATTATCTCTGATACGGATGATACTTTTAACTTTGTAGTGTCTATTATGTATTCACAGCTATTTAACTTACTTTGTGATAAGGCTGATGACGAGTACGGGGGAAGATTACCCGTTCATGTCAGGTGTCTATTAGACGAATTTGCTAATATCGGCTTAATTCCCAAATTCGAGAAATTGATTGCAACAATCAGAAGTAGAGAGATTTCGGCAAGCATTATTTTGCAAGCGCAATCTCAGCTAAAGGCAATTTACAAGGATAATGCAGATACCATTGTAGGTAACTGTGATAGCACCTTGTTTCTTGGCGGAAAGGAAAAGACAACACTTAAAGAACTATCTGAAACACTGGGTAAAGAAACCATAGATCTATATAACACTTCTGAAACCAGATCTAATGCCAATAGCTATGGACTGAATTATCAAAAGACAGGAAAAGAGCTAATGAGCCAAGATGAGATTACCGTAATGGACGGAAGCAAATGTATTTTTCAGCTTCGAGGTGTCAGACCGTTTCTGTCAGAAAAATTCGATATTACAAAGCATAAGAATTACAAGCTCTTGGAGGACTATAATAAGAAGAATGTGTTTGATATAGAAGCCTATATCAAGCGAAAAGGCAAAGCAAAGCTAAATAGAAATACAATAATTACAAGATTATAATCTTTATTGTTAGCGGTGGTTAATACTTGGTATAATTACATTGAAGGATAACAAAAATATGGAGGTGAAAAATGCAACCAATATCAATTAAAAGATTTGCTGAAATGACGGCAAAAAATAATAATGACATAGACCAACATAATCTTGAAGAAACGCTTAGAGAAGTTCTTAAAGATAAGAAAAATGGTGCTAAATGTATGATTTGTGGTTCTCCCATATGGGCAGCGGGAAGTGCAATAACAGGAAGCTATATGTGCTTTACTTGCACAACTGGAGAAACTGATGATAGTGAAGATTATGAGGTTGAAGAATAATTAGTTAAAAATTTAAATGATTAGTTGCAGTAAGTCTAAAGAATAGATTTACTGCTTTTTTATTACTAAAAATCAGGAGGTAAGATGATAAAGAATAGAAGTCCTACAAAAAAAGAAAAATTAAATAGTATGAGCATTAGCTATTGGAAAAGGAAAAACTCCAGTCGCTTTTTTTATTGTAAAGAAAAGGAGAAATTTTTAATGAAGCAAGAAATGATTAACATCAATGCCAACTTATTGGCAGAACCAACTTTTTCAAGTTTTGACAAAGAGGGAGAAATGGTTAAAGTTGTAAACTTTACGCTTGTAAAAAAGTATGGAAAAGGCAAGGAATATATCAACTGTGCAGCTTATGGTGAAAAGGCAGAAACAGCAAAAGCCTTTGAGAAAGGCGATTTAATCCATATCTTTGGTTACTTTAAAAAGCGTGAAAAAGACGGAAAGACTTATAAAAACTTTGTTGTGAAGTCATATAACAAGATTGAAAAGAAAGAAGAAAACGAGGAGGAATAAATAATGGAATTTTTCACACAGGCAGTAAATGTATTAAAGATTTTAGTTATGGCAGTAGGTGCAGGACTTGGAGCATGGGGCGTAATTAACCTGATGGAAGGTTATGGTAATGATAATCCGGGTGCAAAATCTCAGGGTATTAAGCAGCTAATGGCAGGAGGTGGCATTGTCCTTATCGGATTAAAGCTGATTCCACTTCTTGCAAATGTACTCAGATAAGAAGAAAAGGAGAAATTAAATGTTTGGGATATTCGACAAAATAGAGGAGTTTTTCAAAGAGCTTCTATTAGGCGGTATCCAAGCAAACTTAGAGTCTATGTTTCTTGACATCAACGATAAAGTTGGTGCGATTGCAACAGATGTAGGGAAAACTCCTATGGGTTGGAATGGGCAGGTTTTTAGCTTTATTAAAAGCATTAATGATTCCGTTATCATCCCAATAGCGGGGCTAATCATAACGGCAGTCCTTTGTATCGAGCTTATAAATATGGTTATGCAAAAGAACAATATGCACGATACAGATACTTTTGAATTTTTCAAGTACATCATAAAGATGTGGATTGCCGTATGGTTAGTGTCTCATGCTTTTGAGTTTTCTATGGCAGTCTTTGATGTGGCACAGCACATGGTAAATAAAGCGGCAGGGGTAATCAATACCTCTGCTGTTATTTCCGGAGATCAGATAGTAACGATGGTAGAAGGCTTAAAAGAAAAAGGTCTTGGAGAGCTGGTTATGATACTCTTTGAAACCTCGCTCATAAAGGTGGCAATACAGGTTATTTCCGTAGTGATTATGCTTGTGGTATACGGAAGAATGTTTGAGATTTATGTTTACTCATCCGTTTCAGCTATTCCATTTGCCACAATGGGAAACAAAGAGTGGGGACAGATTGGAACAAACTATATCAAAGGCTTATTTGCCATAGGATTACAAGGACTCTTTTTAATGGTTTGTCTTGGAATATACGCAGTATTAGTTAAGACAATACAAATAACAGATATACACACAAGTACCTTTACGATACTTGGCTATGCGGTTTTGCTGGGGTTAATGATGCTAAAGAGCGGAACACTGGCCAAAAGCGTATTAAATGCACATTAAAAGAAAGGAAGTATAGAATGAATAAAAAAGAAAAGATAGCAAAGATAGCTCTTTTTGGAGTAGGCGTTGTAACAATAGTAGATAGAATTAGGTTTCATCATGAAATGAGGAAATTAAAAGAAAAAGTTATAGATATTGGAAGCTGTCATAATGAATTTTGTTTGCAGCAAGGTAAATGGAATTTACAAACAGATTACCAATTATCAGACATTATTGACGAGATTGGAGCTGTTTATGAGCACATGGAAGAGCTTTCAAAGGTAAAAGAAGATGGGAGGTAAGTTATGGCATACGTACCTATCCCAAAAGACTTAAAAAAAGTAAAAACAAAGATTGCATTTAATCTTACGAAAAGACAACTGATAGGTTTTACGATTGCAGGACTGGTAGGTATACCGGTCTATTTATTTATGAGAAAAGTCGTTCCAAATGATATAGCAGTCATATTTCTCATTGTGTCCACTCTGCCTATATTTTTCATCACTCTTTTTGAAAAGGACGGACTGACCTTTGAGAAATATTTTAAGTATATTTACCTTCATAAATTTTATCAGCCACAAAAAAGAGTGAGAAAGGAGGTTTGTCTTGAAAGACAAAAGAAAGCTTCAGCAGCTAAAGTTAGAACAAAACAAAAAGAAGTTAAGAAGTCAAAAACAGGACTTACGAAAAAGCAAAGTAAAGTCTAAAAAAGATAGGGGCGGAATCCTTGATCTCATCTTTAGAAAAGAGCCGAAAAGATACACTGTTGAAGATACCATTCCCTATCTTAGACTTTTAAAAAGCGGGATATGTCAGATTGATGAAAAGCATTTTAATAAGAGTATCGCTTTTCAGGATATAAACTACCAGCTTGCATTAGAAGAAGATAGGGATTTGATTTTTAATCAGTTTGCAAACTTCTTAAATTCCTTTGATCCAAGTATCAGCATCGAGTTTTCATATATCAATCAGCTTGGAAGAAATGAAGAAATGAAATCGGCAATTCAAATACCGGATAAAAAAGACGGGTTTGACGATATACGCCTTGAGTTTCGAGAAATGCTGAAAAGTCAGATTGTAAAAGGAAATAACGGACTGAAAAAATCAAAGTATGTAACCTTTACGGTGGAAGCTGAGAATTTGGAGCAGGCTACTTCAAAACTGGAAAGATTGGAAATAGATATATTATCGAGTCTTAAAAGTATGGGAGTAAGAGCGGAAAGCCTGAATGGAGAGGAAAGACTAAAGATACTTCATGATGTGTTAAATCCGAATAAGACCTTTGAATTTTCATATAAGGACTTAAAGAACAGGGAAATTACAAAGACATATATCGCTCCTGATGAATTTAACTTTACACCGTCAAGGTATTTTAAGTTTGGAAAGTTTATCGGAGCAGCAAGCCATTTTCAAATCCTTGCAAGTGAGCTTTCAGATAGAATGCTTGCCGAGTTTTTGGATATTGATGACAATATCAATATTTCCTTTCATATCAAGGCAATCGAGCAGTCGGAAGCCATCAAGATGGTAAAAAGAAAAAATACCGATATTGACAAGATGAAGATTGAGGAAAACAAAAAGGCAGTAAGAAGCGGTTATGATATGGACATTCTTCCAAGTGATTTAATTACCTACGGGGAAGATGTAAAAAGCCTATTAAAAGACTTGCAGACAAGAGATGAGAGAATGTTTGTTGTAACCATTATCTTTATGAACTTTGCAAGGACAATCCAAAAGCTGGATAACACCATTTCTCAAATCAGCTCCATTGCCAATAAGCATAATTGTAAGCTTAAAAGACTTGACCACTCACAGGAACAGGGCTTAATCAGTGTACTTCCTCTTGGGGTAAATAAGATTGAAATTGACAGAGGACTAACCTCATCATCTACGGCAGTATTTATGCCTTTTACCACAGAGGAGCTTTTCATAAACTCGGCAAACAGTTTGTACTATGGACTAAATGCCCTAAGTCATAACCTGATTATGGCAGATAGAAAGAAGCTGAAAAATCCCAATGGTTTAATCCTTGGAACGCCGGGAAGTGGTAAATCCTTTAGTGCAAAAAGAGAAATGGCAAATGCCATTCTTACAACCGATGATGATGTAATCATCTGCGATCCGGAAGGCGAGTACGGAAACCTTGTGCAACAGTTTAAAGGAGAAGTCATAAAGGTTAGCAGTAAGTCAAAAGATTATCTAAATCCCCTTGACATCAATATGAACTATGGCGATGGGGACGCACCACTAAAGGACAAAGCAAACTTCATTATGTCGATGCTTGAACTTGTCGTTGGTGGTGGTGGTCTTACAGCAGAAGAAAAGTCTGTTATAGATAGATGCCTTCCAAAGATTTATGAAAAGTATTTTGAAAATCCACAGCCTTGTAATATGCCTATTCTTCAAAATCTGTATGATATGTTAAAAAATCAGGAAGAAAAAGTCGGCAAAAAACTGGCAACGGAAATGGAGATTTATGTAACAGGCTCTCTTAATGTATTTAACCACCAGTCCAATGTGGACTTAAATAAGCAGCTTCTTTGTTTTGATATTAAGGAGTTAGGCTCGCAGCTTAAAAAAATCGGAATGCTTGTTATTCAGGATCAGGTGTGGAATAAGGTATCACAAAACAGAGGAAATAAGGCTACAAGGTACTATATCGACGAGTTTCACTTATTATTAAAAGACGAGCAGACAGCTTCCTATTCCGTCGAGATTTGGAAAAGATTTCGTAAGTGGGGAGGAATTCCGACAGGCATTACACAGAATGTCAAAGACTTGCTTATGAGCAAAGAAATTGAAAATATCTTTGACAATACGGACTTTGTTTTGATGCTCAATCAGGCTTCAGGCGATAGAGAAATTTTAGCAAGGAAACTTAAAATCTCACAGCCACAGCTAAAATATGTAACTAATTCCAATGCAGGAGAAGGACTTTTGTTCTTTGGAAACACTATTGTTCCTTTCCTTGATAAGTTCCCGAAAGACACAATCCTTTATCAGAAGATGACAACCAAGCCTGAAGAAGTGAGGTAGGCTTATGGGAAAGAAAATGAAAAAAGACTTTAAGGAAAGGCAAAGAGCAAGAATTGAAAGGGAAACATTGCAAAGCAATAGTGGTATTGAGCCTGAAGAAAGTAAATTAAAGCATAACGATGATTACAGAGGGAAAATCGTCCATGACAAAGATCGATTTCAAAATAAGGTGCATGATAAGATCAGTAAGAGAAGTGTTCAAAATGGGCTGGATAATGAAATCTATGCTCCTTTAGGAAAAGACCTTGATAATGACGGAATCATAGATAGATATGACAATGATTTTAGGGATAGCGATCATTTTGAGTCAACCTATGATGTAGAGGATAGTCTTCATCATAAAGCAGAAGATACAAACAGCTTCTCAAAAAGCCAAAAGGCTCAAAAGAAAAATTACAAGAGAAAAAACTATTCCGATAAGCTCTATACCAGAAAAAAGGACAAAGAAGCCAAAGAGGAAAAGGTAGACAATAAACAAAGCGGAAAAGAAGCTATTCTTGATATAGAAAAGAAAAATAGGATTTTTAAAGAACAGAAAAAAACTTTTAGGGATAAGGCTTCTAAAGTATCTGCTTTATCAGGCTTAGCAAAAGGAAGCGAAACTGTAAGAGATTATCTATCTCATGGAAGTGATGAAAATCAAGGGGTAGAGGCAGGAGAAAAGACAGCCGATACAAGCTCAAAACTCATTCATGGCATTAAGAACTACTCGGATAAGAAAAAAGCAAAAAAAGGATATGACCTTACAAATAAGGACTATAAAATCAGAAAGCGAAAATCCAAATTAGAGTTTCGAGATGCCAAAGAGGAACTGAAAAAGAGACAGGAGTATCAAAAAGCAAATAACTTTAAGCGATTTCAAAAGCGAAAGCAGATGAAAGATTCCATTAAAAGGCAGAACAAGTCAAGGCTTAGAGATCGCATTAAGGAAGGGCTTATCGGTAGTATTAAAAGTTCAAAGGAAGTTATATTAAGAAAAGTGAAGGGACTTATGATTATTTTCATAGGTCTTATTATTTTGGTAACTTTCTTTATTAACTTTGCAGGTACAGGAATGATAGGCTTTATGAACTCAACAAGTACAGTTCTTACAACAAGTTATTTATCAAAGCCTAATGTCCTAAGTGAAATCAATGAGAATTTTTCAGGGATGGAAAAGGAACTGCAAAGTGAGGTTGATAATGTCAAAGAAAATTATCCCGGATATGACGAGTACATCCTAAATAACACAGAGTACATCGGTCATAATGTCCATGAGCTTTTATCCTACATTACATCAAGGTGCGGAGAAGTAAAGAATGTATCGGAAGTAAGATCCGTATTAAATGAGCTTTTTAAGTCCATGTATGACCTTGAGTATAAGGAAGAAGTGGAAATCAGATACAGGACAGTTACAGAAACCTATACCGATGAAGATGGAAATGAATATACCGAAAGCCATGAAGAACCCTACGAGTACAAGAAACTGATTGTAACTCTTCATAAAAGGGAAATGGACAGTATCATAAGGGAAGTCTTTGCAAACTATCCTGATAATCTGAAACACTATGAAGCCTTATTCCTTGCTCAAGGAAATATGGGAGAAGCCTTTGGCAATAGCGAGCTTATTGCTTCCAATGGAGGTATCGGAGGCGGAAAAGAGTATGAGGCTTCTACGGAAGTTCAAAAGAAGATTGTAAATGCAGCATATATGACACCATCTCCGGGTGCAGGCTGGTGTGCCATGTGGGTATCGCAGGTCTATCAAAATGCAGGACTCGGATACATCGGAGGAAATGCCTGTGATATGTACCGAAACTACACCTTCACATCAGATAAATCAAAACTCAAGGTAGGAATGCTTGTTGCGGTGGAAAGCAGTAGCAGCGGAAGTACAGCAGGACTTACCTATGGTCATGTAGGCATTTATATCGGCGATGGGAAGGTAATAGATAATATCGGTTATATAAGGGTAACTACCTTAGATGATTGGATAGCATCTTTTTGTCAGCATCATCCCGTAGGCTATGGCTTTCCACCAAATGTAAACAGATAAGGAGGATACAATTTGAAAAAAGAACTGACAGCAGTAAAAAACAGAATAAAGAAGTTAAAGTATAAAAAGGCTCTGATTGATGAAGAATTGGAGCCTTTGTTCATTCGTGAAGAAGAACTTGAAAACGAAGAAATTATTGCTATTTGCAGAAAGAATAACATTACAATCAGCGATTTAATGGCAAAGGTAAATAGAGAAAAAGCAGAAATGAAAAAGGAGAAAACAAATGAAAACCAGTTTGAAAAAGAATAAGAAGCTTTGGACAGTAGCTTTGGCAGTACTTGTCAGCATAAGCTGTTTATTTGGAATCTTGACAGTTGTATATGCTCAGGAACAAAAAACAACGCAACCATCCGGTAAAGATGAAGCAGCTCAAACGGAAGTGGAAGTTAATGTTAAGTATCTCTTTGAAGATGGAAAGGTCTTTAAAGAGGAAAAGATAAAGGCAGAGAAAGGACAGCTTCTTGATAGTGGCGTTCTTCCGATGATGCCTGATGATATGAAATTTATTGATGAATTTCTATTTTATGAGGTTAAAGGGGATGGGAAAGATGAAATTATATGTAAAGTAGCAAAGATTGAATCTAAGGATAAAGAAACACCGCCAAAAGAGAAAAAGCCAAAGACGGAAGATAAGGGTACGCAAACAGATCTTACGAAAGATGATATTTCCAAAATGGAAAAGGAAGCTAAGGAGCTAAGAGAAAAACTTGATAAGTTAAATCAGGAGATTAAGGATAAAGAACAATTAAGTGATAAGCAAAAAGAAAAAATCAAAGCTCTTGAAGAAGAAATACTCAAGTTGAAAGAAAACCTTGACAAAGGTAAAGCGGATAAGAACTTATCAGAAGATTTGAAAAAAGAAGTGGAAAAACTAACTGAGAAAATTAAGGAGCTAGAAAAAAAGCCTACGAATACAGATAAAGGAACTATTCCAAACAGTCCTTTTGTAACACCAACAACTCCTAGCTCAGGAATTAAAAAAGGAACAGAACTACCACCCAAATCCACTGCAAGTGATACTGGCAAAGGTTCATTGCCACAGAATAGTATAGAAAAGAATGCAAAGGAAAACAGTACTGGTAAAAATGTTGAGAAAGAAAAGGAAGTTCGTTATCCGAATAAGCTGACACCAAAACAGCCTGTAAATAGCAGTGGTCAGGATTCTTCGCTGGATGGCTCAAGTAAGAATGTAAATACTAACAAAGGCGTTGCTTCAGATCCTTCAAAGGCACGAGGAACAGTTACGGAAAATAAGGATAATGGAAATAAGGGTTATCCAATTCACCATAACGATGGAAAAGACAATAAAGAAACGGATAAATTTTCAGCGGATGCAAGACAGTTTATTACCTTTACTACTAAGAATGGTAAGACTTTTCATCTAATCATCAATCACGATGAGGATAGCGAAAATGTCATGCTCCTAACGGAAGTATCCGAAGATGATCTCTTAAATATGGTAGAAAAGAAAGTGTCGGAAAAAGAGGAAATTACAAAGGAAAAACCTGAAAAAGAAGAACCTAAACCAGTGAAAAAAGAAGAAAGCAGCAGTACAGGAACCTACTTAATTCTAATTCTTGTAGTAGCGGGAGCATTAGGCGCAGGATATTATTTCAAGGTCGTTAAGAAAAAAGAAGATAAGGAGCTTGAAGGCTTTGAGGAGGAAGATGATTTCTTTTCAGAGGCGGAAGAAAGTGAAAATGAAGTAGATGAAGCAGAAACAGAAGATAAAGAAGATAAAGAAGATGATGAGCTGGAATAAATTTGCACCAAAAACTATATCATATTTGGTGCAAAACACAGGGCGAGAGAGTAAAATCTTTCGCCCTTTTCTATTAAAAACAGGAGGACAAATATATATGAAACTTGTTATTGCTGAAAAGCCAAGTGTTGCAATCTCTATTGCAAAAGTAATTGGAGCAACAAAAAAGAAAGATGTATACTATGAGGGAAACGGATACAAGGTAAGCTGGTGTGTTGGACACTTAATTCAGATGGCAAATCCGGAAAGCTATGATGAAAAGTACGCAAAGTGGAATATGGCGGATTTACCGATTATCCCAAAGGAATATAAGTATGAGATTGCAAAGTCCACAAAGAAACAATTTACGATTCTTAAAAAGCTGATGAATGATAAGGACATAGACGTTGTGATAAATGCTTGCGATGCAGGGCGTGAGGGAGAAGCAATCTTCAGGCTTGTATATAATCAGATAAATTGTAAAAAGAAGATGAAACGCCTTTGGATTTCGTCAATGGAAGATAGTGCAATTAAAGAGGGTTTTGATAATCTGAAAGACGGAAGTTTTTACGATAATCTTTTTGAATCTGCACAAGCAAGGGCAATAGCAGATTGGCTTGTAGGAATGAATTTAAGTAGACTGTATTCGTGCCTATATAAGCAAAACTATAGTGTAGGCAGAGTTCAGACACCTACCCTTGCCATGATAGTAAAAAGAGATGATGAGATAGCAAATTTCAAGAAAGAAAAATATTTTACAGTAGAGCTTGATTTAGACGGCTTTTCTCTTTCTACCGATAGAATTGATGATAAGACAGTTGCAGAGCAGCTTATCAATTTATTAGGTAATTCCATAGAAATTAGTGATGTCATTCAAAAAGAAAAAGTAACAAAACCTGAGCTTCCCTTTGATCTTACAACGCTTCAAAGAGAGTGCAATAAGTATTTTGGATATAGTGCAAAGCAGACATTAGATTATGCACAAAGTCTATACGAGAAAAAACTGATTACCTATCCTCGAACAGACAGTAGATGCTTAACGGAAGATATGATTACAAGTACAATCAACAATATTATTGGGAAGAATGATTTTGATACAGGTCGCATTAAGACGGTATTTAATTCTAAAATGGTTACAGACCATCATGCGATTATACCGACAGTAAGCAGTATGAATGAGGACTTAGCTTCTCTTCCGGAAAGTGAATTAAAGGTATATAAACTTGTCTTAAATAAGCTACATGCAAGTGTAGGCTATCCTTTAATTGAGAATAAAACAAAGATTATAGCTGAATTTGACGGATTTGAATTTACAAGTAGTGGCAAGGTGATTGTAGATGAGGGCTTTACCAAATACCTAAACGAATATACAAAAAAGAAAAATGAAGATACAGTGTTTCTGGATGTAAAGATTGGTGATAGTCTTGATATTAAGGAAAAAGAGATAAAAGAAAAATACACATCACCGGCTAAACATTTTACGGAAGATCTTCTCCTAAAGGCTATGGAGCTTGCAGGTAATGACGTATTAGAAAAAGGTGTAGAAGTTGAGAGAAAAGGACTTGGGACACCTGCAACAAGAGCAGGAATCATTGAAAATTTAATCTTTAAAGGGTTTATTGAAAGAGATAAGAAAAACCTTATTGCTACACACAAAGGAATTAGCCTTGTAACGATAGTAGCTGATACTTTTAAATCAGCAGAAACAACCGCAAGGTGGGAAATGGAGTTATCAGATATTGCACAGGGAAAATCTTCAAAGGAGAATTTTTTAGAAGTGATTGAAAATGAGATAAAAGAAGTGGTTTTAACTTATATCAAGTAATATGCCACTATTTTTAAGGTGGAAAAAACGCCTTAAAAATGCTATAATCTTTTGTAGGAAAAGTAGGGAGAAAGGAAACGAGTATGAAAGATACATTTATGGATACTGCAAAAGTTATGTCAAAGGGGCAAGTTACCATTCCAAAAAGGATAAGGGAACTTTTGAATTTAGAAAATGGAGATTATGTTACTTTTGTAGTTAGTAAAGATAAAGTGCAAATTCAAAATTCCAAGACTTTTATTGAAGAAAATACTGATAAATAAAGGTGGTGAAATAACAAAGATGATGATAGATGAAATAAAAAAGTTAATTCAAAATGGAGAAAAGATAGATGTTGAATTTAAAGAATCCAAGGATGCTTTAACCAAAGATGTCTTTGATACAGTATGCTCTTTCAATAATAGAAATGGAGGACATATTTTACTTGGTGTAGATGATAATAGAGAGATTATTGGTGTTAGCGAAGATAAAGTTGATAAGATTATTAAAGAATTTACAACATCTATCAACAATTCGCAGAAGATGTACCCGCCACTTTATTTATTACCGGAAGTATTTGAGATTGACGGTAAAAAAGTCATTTATATCCGAGTGCCTGAAGGTTATCAGGTATGCAGGCATAATGGAAGAATATGGGATAGGTCTTATGAAGGAGACATCAATATCACAGATCATGCAGAACTTGTCTATAAGCTATATGCAAGAAAGCAAGGCAGCTATTTTGTAAATAAGGTGTATCCAAACCTTGATATAGAATTTCTTGATACTGATGTTATTGATAAAGCCAAGAGAATGGCGGTAGCAAGAAACAAAAATCATGTTTGGGAGAATATGAGTTATGAGGAACTTCTCCGAAGTGCAAATCTCATTCTGACAGATCCGGAAACAAGGCGTGAGGGCATTACATTAGCAGCAATTTTGTTATTTGGAAAAGACAACTCTATTATGTCAGTTCTTCCACAGCATAAAACTGATGCAATATTTAGAGTTGAAAACAAGGATAGATATGATGATAGAGATGTTGTCATAACAAATCTGATTGATAGTTATGATAGGCTTATAGCATTTGGACAAAAGCATTTGAATGACTTATTTGTCTTAGATGGAATTGTAAATGTCAATGCAAGGGATAGGATACTTAGAGAGATTGTTTCCAATACATTAGCTCACAGAGATTATTCAAGTGGTTTCCCTGCAAAAATGATTATTGATGATGAGAAGATTACGATTGAAAATAATAACTTGGCTCATGGCATGGGAGCATTAGATTTACAAAAGTTTGAGCCTTTCCCTAAAAATCCCGCTATTTCAAAAGTGTTTAGAGAAATAGGGCTTGCTGACGAGCTTGGTTCAGGTATGAGAAACACCTATAAATATACAAGGCTATATTCAGGTGTTGATCCTCTGTTTGAGGAGGGAGATATATTTAGAACGATTATTCCTTTGAAGAAAATAGCGACTCAAAAAGTTGGAGGAAGCGGTGTCGCTCAGGATGTCGCTCACAGTGTCGCTCAGGATGTCTCTCACGATAAGATAGCCCTCGCAGAGTTTATTAAAGAAAAAGTGAGAAGCAATGATAGGATTACAAGAAAGGCTATTGCAGATGAAGCTGGAGTTAGCGTAAAGACTATCGAAAGAGCTATAAAAGAGATAGATAATCTGAATTATGTAGGTAGTGGTAATAATGGACATTGGGAACTTAATGAGTAAAAGTAAGTTGCAATACACAGAATTTAAAGGTGATTAGAGTAAAATCTAACCGCCTTTTTTGTTTGAAAAAAGAAGGAGGTAAAAATGCGAATAAATGATTTTCATAACATTTTGGAGCTAATAAAACAAGATGTTTTGCATAATGAAGCAGAATATTTGAAGCTCCTAAAGGTTGTCGGAAACAATCAAAGGTATGATTTTAGAAGTCAATTAAGCATCTATGATAAAAATCCTGAAGCGACAGCCTGTGCCAAGTTTGACTACTGGAGGGAACGCTTTAACCGAACGGTTATGCGAGGGCAGAAAGGTATCCCTATTTTAGAGGACTACGGCACATACAAAAAGGTTGAATATATCTTTGATATAAGTCAAACCGTTTCAAAAAATAGAGATGTCAATGAAGTAAATCTTTGGAGATTTGATAAAGAAGCTCATAGAGATGTATTAAAAGAAATGATAAAAGCTGAGGGCTATGAAGAAAGCGAAAGCACCTTAGAAAATATCTTTTCTTTAAGCAGACTTTACGGAGATGAAAAAATAGATAGCCTGATGAATGAGCTTAGAATATCCGATGAAGATAGAATTTCTTTTACTAAATTTGTGAGGGATTCTATAAGTTATGCAGTAGCTTCAAGATTTAAGTTAGACTATCCCATGGATAAGGAGCTGTTAAAGGAAAATTTTGCAATGCTTGACAGCATTTCTCTTATGAGCCTTGGAGAAACGGTGTCGGATATTAGTGGAACAGTCATTGATGCAACCATTCAAAAAAGTAAAGAGTTAGAGCTTCAAAAAGAAGTTTTAAGAAGCAAAAAAGCAGGATATTTTAAAATAAAAGAAGAATTAGAGGAGGTAGAAGAAAATGTACTTCGACGAGATGATCAGGAAAGAATTAGTGAAAACGAGCGAATTTTCCGAAATGGAGAGTACGGACGAGATAATAGAGAAAATCAAAGAGAATACACTGAATCAGTTAGAGGAAGAGACGGACTTTATGAGGGAATATCCGAATCCAGTGTACGCAGTGATGAGGATGGAGTTTCTTTCAAGCAGCGAGGAGCAGAGCCACTTCGAGATGTTATTGGATCTATACAAGGAGAAGAAACTGACCAAACACCTGATGGATACTCAGAAACAGGCGATAGAGTTTATGAGAGCAGAGAAGCCGAAACTGATGATGGCTTGGAAAATAGAGAACGAGAGCCATCCGCAGTACAAAGCGATGATTTCAGCACTCAAAGAAGTGACAATCAAGGAAGTAGTGGAAATCTAAAAGAAAATACGGATAGAGAGATAAGAGAAGCTGATAAGGCTTCTTTTTCTTTGCCTGAAAACAGCTCAGGACAAATTAAACTTACAATACCTCTTACACAAAATGAAATTGACAGTATTCTTGTAAACGGTGGAAACTATGAAGGCAAAAGACTTCCTATCATTGCTGAATTTTCCAAAGGAAAAACAGTAGAAGAATTAGGAGAATACCTTAAAGATACCTTTAGAGGCGGAAACGGTGTATTTCTTAATGGAGCAGAAGTATCTTCCTGGTATTCGGATAAAGGCATTCATTTAGCTTATGGGACTTCTGCAAGAGAAGATAGCACGCAAATTTTAAGCTGGAGTGATGCTGCAAGAAGAATCAATGAGCTTTTGGAAAATGGAGAGTTTGCTACAAATGTAGAACTTTTAGAAGCACAGGATTATGAAAGAGATAAAGTTTCAGAATCGCTATGGTATCTATATCATGATTTAAGTGAAGAAGGGAAAGCACAGGGCTATTTTGACTTTATAGAAAGAGGTGGTGGTTTTCCGAAAGAAACAAGACAGTTATCGGAAGCTCTTAAAAATCCTGATTATCTAAAAAATGTTATTTCCGAGTACAATCGCTTTTTCAAAGGATATATAGAAAACAAAGATGTACTAAGATTTCATTATCACAAGGTAGATAGCCTTTATCAGAAATTGCAGGAGCTTGCACTACCAAGAAAGGAATATATTTCTAACCTTACCGAGCTTCCAAAGGTTCAAGGCTTTATCACAGAAGATGAAGTCCTTGCTACACTTTCAAGAGGAAGTGGAGTCGATAAAGGAAAAGAGCGAATTACTAAGTTTTTCAAAGAAAATCATACCTTGCAGGAAAAAGCGAATTTTCTAAAAGATGAGTACGGAATCGGAGGTCATTCTCATGCCGTTTCAGGGGCAAAGGGAAGTGATGAATGGCACGATGCAAAGGGTCTTAAATTACAAAAGAATGATTGTAGAGATGTGTTCCTTACTTGGTCAAGTGTGGCAAAGCATGTTGATGAGCTACTTTCTAAAAATCTATATCTTGAAGAAAAAGAAATAGAAAGTAAGGCAGAGATAGAAGAAATAAAAAAACCTCAATATTATTCTAAAGATGATCCTGAAAACTTAATGACCGATGAAATGCGTAAAAGAGTGCCGGATCTTTATGCACAGGAGGATGTATCTTTAGCGGATAAAGAGGTCCATGCAGCATATATTATTCCTTTCCGTTCAAACTGGACTTGGTATATGACAGAGTACGACAGGGAAAGCGGCGATGCCTTTGGACTTGTTCTTGGAATCGAACCTGAATGGGGATATTTCAATCTGGAGGAACTGAAAGAACTAAACGCACAAAGGCTTATTTTAGAGGATTTTCCAAAGACTTTTAGAGAGCTGAAAGATACAGAACTTGTAAAACAGATGGATGAGCAGGAGCTTCAATCTGTCTTTAACGGAGAACTCAGTTTTGAGGAGAATATTACAGAGCTTGAAGTACCTGAAGAAGTAGAGGAAAAAATACAGGCAGAACCTGTTCAAGCGACTTTATTTGATTACATCAAAGAAAGAGAAGAAGTAGAGCTGAATGAAAAAGAGGAAAGTCTTTTAGAAGATTTTGCAGTTAAAACAGGTGATACTGTCTATTTTAATCATGAAGAATACAAAGTCAGAGAAATTTCTAAGAATGAAATCACAGAAAGAAATGATTTGTGGCTTGATCCTGTAAGAAGTGGAAACCATCAAATCCCTATTGTAGCCTTTACAAATAATGAAGATTTATTAAGACAAGTAAGCCCTGAAAGACCTGCGTTTATCGTTGGAGATGAAATTAAATACAAGGACAAAAACTATACCATCACACGCTTTGATGACATGGGAAATAACCTAAAGACGGTAACGGTTAAGGATAATGCCGAGTATCTTGGCGGTATGATAACAGGCTCCGATGTAATTCCTTATCGTCTGGAAAGCGACCTTGAGAGGGTATTTGAAAATCAAACATATAGTAAGCCCGAGCAGACTATTGAAGAAATTGAAATAAAGAAAAAGAAAGCTCATAACTTTAAAATTACAGAAGAAACGCTCCCTGAAAAGTTAAGCCCAAGCGAAAGATTAAATCAAAATCTTGAAGCAATTTCTATGCTTAATCGTGTAGAGAGTGGAGAAAGGGAACTTGACAGTACAGCTCAGGAAGTTTTAGCAAAGTATGTGGGCTGGGGCGGACTTTCCGAAGTCTTTGATGAAAGTAAGGACGGACAGTGGAAAGAAGCGAGGAGCTTTCTAAAGGAAAACTTATCACAGGCAGAATATGAAGCTGCAAGAGAATCTACCTTGACAAGCTTTTATACACCTAAAACTGTTATTGACGGCGTATATAAGACACTTTCCGGTATGGGATTTAAGAACGGAAATATCCTTGAGCCATCAATGGGTATCGGAAACTTTATAGGAAATCTTCCTGATGAAATGAACAAGTCAAAGTTTTATGGTGTAGAGCTTGACTCTATAAGCGGTAGGATTGGAAAACTGTTATACCCTGAAAGTGATATACAGGTTAAAGGACTTGAAGAAACTTCCTTTTCCAATAACTTTTTTGATGTAGCAATCGGAAATGTGCCGTTCGGAGAATATAAGATAAATGACAGGGAGTATAACAAAAATAATTTCCTTATCCACGATTATTTCTTTGCCAAGTCCATTGATAAAGTAAGAAACGGCGGTATTATCGCCTTTATCACATCTTCAGGAACAATGGATAAAAAAGATGAAAGTGTAAGACGCTATCTTGCAGCAAGAGCCGAATTTTTAGGGGCAATCAGACTTCCGAATGATACCTTTAAGGGCGTAGCCGGAACGGAAGTAACAAGTGATATTATCTTCTTAAAGAAAAGAGATAGCGTATTAGAGCGAGATGAAGATTGGATCCATCTTGCGGAAGATGAAAAGGGGCTTGTATATAACAAATACTTTGTCGATCATCCTGAGCAGGTGCTTGGCTCTATGCGTGAAGTTTCAGGAAGATTTGGGAAAACTCTAACTTGTGAGCCGATAGCTTATTTAGGCACAGAGCTAAATATGGCCTCATTAAAAGATAAAATCGAGATTGCAGGAGAAAGAATTTCAAAAGATGCCAAGTATGAAGAAATAGAGCTTTTAGATGATGAAATTACTTCAATCCCTGCAACGGATGATGTAAAGAACTTCTCTTATACCTTAATTGATGATGAAGTCTATTACAGAGAAAACTCACTGTTTATCAAAAAGGAAGTAACCGATAAAAACAAAGAAAAAATCAAGGATTATCTTGAACTGAATGCTGCCTTAAAAGATGTGATTTACAAGCAGAAAGAAGATTTTAGTGAGGAAGAAATCAAGACTTCACAGGAAAAACTAAATGAAGTATATGACAACTTTTCAAAGAAGCATGGCTTTATCAATAATTTAAGCAATACTAGAGCCTTGAAAGAGGATAGCAACTTCCCGCTTGTTTCATCCATAGAAATCCTTGATGAAGAAGAAAACTTCAAGGCAAAGGGAGACATTTTCTCCAAAAGAACCATTACAAAAGCCAAAGTCATAGACCATGTGGATACCTCTTTAGAAGCTCTTGTTTTATCGGTATCTGAAAAAGGATATGTGGACTTTGACTATATGGGAAGTCTTACAGGAAAAGACAGACCGACTTTAATTGAGGAGCTTCGAGGGGAAATCTACCTAAATATTAGAGAAGAACAAAACTTTTACAGACCGCTTTCCTTTAACCCTGAAGATGGCGATTTGCCCTTTGCCTGTGCCAATGGAAGCAATTCGTATAAATACGGTTATGTAACAAAGGATGAATACTTAAGTGGAAATATCAGGGATAAGATTGCCATAGTAGATAGCTACTTATCAAAGCTCAGACAGACGGAAAGAGAGCTTCCTCATCTTGGTTTTGCCGAGAATGGAAAAGAAAAAGAGCTGATAAGCTATGAAATGAACCGTTTGGAATACCAAAAGGAAGAGCTTACAAAAGTTCTTCCAAAGGAGCTTGAAGCAAGTGAAATCAATGTAAGACTCGGAGCTACTTGGATACCGATTAAGGATATTGAAAAATTCATCTTTGAAACGCTTAAAACTCCGGGTTATGCAAGATGGGATATAAAGGTTAAGTTTTCAAACCTCACAAGTGAATGGAATGTAGAAGGAAAAAGCAGGGACAGAGGAAATGATCTTGCAGAGATGACCTACGGTACATCAAGAGTAAATGCCTATAAGCTGATTGAAGATGCACTGAACTTAAAAGAAACAAAGGTATTTGACCAGATAGTAAATCCGGATGGCTCAAAAACTTCTGTATTAAATAAAAGAGAGACGCTTCTTGCAGGACAGAAACAGGAGCTTTTAAAGGAAGAATTTAAGAACTGGATATTTAGTGATCAGGAAAGAAGAAGCCGTCTTGTAAAATTATATAACGAGCGTTTTAACTCTATCCGTAACAGAGAATATGACGGCAGTAACCTTTCTTTTGAGGGAATGACCACAGAAATAGATTTAAGACCTCATCAGAGAAACGCTATTGCAAGAAGTTTGTACGGAGGAAATACGCTGCTTGCTCATGTCGTGGGTAGTGGAAAGACTTTTGAAATGGTAGCTTCTGCAATGGAATCTAAAAGACTTGGAATGTGTTCTAAATCTTTATTTGTAGTACCGAATCACTTAACAGGGCAAATTGGCAGAGAGTTTATGCAGCTTTATCCATCCGCCAACATTATGGTGGCTAATAAAAAAGACTTTGAGCCGAAAAACCGTAAGCGTTTCATCGGTAGAATTGCCACAGGAGAATATGATGCCGTTGTCATCGGGCATACGCAGTTTGAAAAAATCCCAATGAGTAAGGAATATCAGGAGAAGCATATTCAAGATCAGATTTATGAAATCATAAACTATGTTGAGGAATATAAGCATGATAGAAATCAGAACTTTACGGTAAAGCAGCTTGAAAAGACGAAAAAGAAACTTGAAACAAGGCTTGAGAAGTTAAACGATGATTTTAAGAAAGATGATGTTATAACATTTGAAGAACTTGGTGTTGATAAGATCTTTGTGGACGAAGCACATAGTTTTAAGAATTTGTACCTTCATACAAAAATGAGAAATGTAGCAGGTATAGGGCAAAGTGAGGCATTCAAGTCATCTGATATGTTCATGAAGTGTCGATATATGGACGAAATGACAAATGGAAAAGGCATTGTCTTTGCCACAGGAACGCCTGTATCAAATTCCATGACTGAGCTTTATACCATGCAGCGTTATCTTCAGTACGATAGCCTTAAAAAGAATAACTTGGAGCATTTTGATAGCTGGGCTTCTACCTTTGGAGAAACGCAGTCCGCTTTTGAATTATCTCCGGAGGGAACAGGATACAGAGTAAAAACTCGTTTCTCTAAGTTCTATAACTTGCCTGAACTAATGTCAATGTTTAAGGAAGTTGCAGATATTCAGACAGCAGATATGTTAAATCTTCCAACTCCTGAAGCACACTATGAAGTGATTAAAACAGAGCCGAGTGAGGAGCAAAAGGAAATCCTAAAGAGCTTATCTGAAAGAGCAGATGATGTGAGAAATAGGGTTGTAGAGCCTGATGAAGATAATATGCTTAAAATTACCAATGACGGTAAAAAACTTGCCTTAGATCAGCGTTTAATCAATCCGATGCTACCTGATAATCCTGACAGCAAGGTAAATGTCTGCGTGAAAAATGTGTTTGCCATTTGGGATAAGACAAAAGAAGATAGGTCAACACAGCTATTGTTTTCTGATATGTCCACACCGAAAGGTGATGGAGAGTTTAATATCTATGATGATATTAGAGAAAAACTCGTTGCAATGGGAATACCGAAAGAAGAAATCGCCTTTATCCATGAAGCTAACTCAGACAAGCAAAAGGATGAACTCTTTGCAAAGGTAAGAAAAGGCGAAATTCGTATTCTTATGGGTTCGACTCAGAAGATGGGAGCCGGTACGAATGTCCAAAATAAGCTGATTGCACTTCATGATTTGGATGTACCTTGGCGTCCTGCAGATTTAGAGCAGCGTGCGGGCAGAATTGTAAGACAGGGCAATGAAAACAAGGAAGTAAATATCTATCGTTATGTTACGGAGAACACCTTTGATGCGTATTTGTGGCAGACAATAGAGAATAAGCAGAAGTTCATTTCTCAAATTATGACAAGTAAGACACCTGTAAGAGTTGCGGAAGATGTGGATGAAAGCAGCTTAAATTACGCCGAGATTAAAGCACTTGCAACAGGAGATCCAAAGATTAAGGAAAAGATGGACTTGGATAATGAGGTTACAAAACTTAAAATGCTTGAAGCAAACTATAAGTCCAATCGTTACAGATTAGAGGATAAGGTGGCTAAAAACTATCCAGAAGAAATAGCAAGAACAGAAAAACTTATAGACGTTGTTAAGAAAGATATATCAAGTGTAGAACCTAAAGCAGAAGGCGAGGAAAAGTTTACTTCCATTACCATTGCAGGAAATAAAATTACCGATAAGAAATTAGCCGGAGAAAGGCTGCTTGAAGCGATTTCCAAAGTTAAAATCAATGAGAGTAAGATTATTGGTAAGTATAGAAACATGGATTTAGAGGTGAGTTACAACTTCTTCACCAATGAGCATAACTTTAGCTTAAACGGTGCTGCAAAGCATTCAGGAGAGCTTGGAACGAGTGCGGATGGAAATATTACAAGACTTGATAATGCCATTGAGAAAATGCCTGATAAATTAAAGAGGCTTGAAGAAAAGCTCATCAGCACAAAAGAACAACTTGAAAATGCCAAAGAGGAATTACAAAAGCCTTTTGAAAAAGCCGATGAACTAAAGAATAAGGTGCTTCGCTTGGCTGAACTGAATAAGCTCCTTGATATGGGAGAAGTGGAAGAAAAGAGAAATGATAATCCCCTTGCAGAAGATGTAAAAAGAGCCATCATTGACTTCTGCAATAGAGAGTATGAAGAAAATCATAGTTATGACGAATTTAATACCCTGTATCCTGACCTAAGGCACATTGGCATCGCCTATACCAATACGCCTGACGAAAGACACAGCATCCAATATGAGCTTAATTTAGAGGATAAGACATGGACACAGTATATTGAAGATATACCGATTAAAACAGAGAGTTTTGATTATGAAAACAAGGGAGAAAACGAAGCTCTAAGAAATATGAAAAATGAGATTGAGCTGTCTTCCTTTACTGATTTGGTCTATGTCGACTCGGAAGATTTAATGGCAGCACTTGGACTTGATATTGATGATGAAGGTAACTTCTATGATCCTCTTTCTAAAGATATGGATAATGACGGTATTCTCGATAGATATGACAATGACTTTAAGGACAGCGACTATTTTGAGTCAACATACGATGTGGAGGATAACCTGCATACCAAAGAGGAAGCTACACAGAAAACAGAGGATAAGCCGTCTATTTTAGGGCAGATTAGAGCTTATCAGGAAGAAAGTAAAACAGAAGAAAAACAAAAAACAAAAGAACAGGAATTTTTAAGATAAGGGGAGGGCAAACCTCCCTTTTACCATGAAAGGAGATAAAAACATGGATTACAAAACACTAAGAAATCAGATAGAAGATATGGTCAATGATAACCACAAGGACTTTGTTAAGGCGGTTATCAGTATGGAAAAAGGTATCAACGATGAAAGTGCTTTGGATAAGATCTACGAGGCTTATATGGACAATGACAGCCTTAATTTACTGCATGAGGAATTTGATTACATGATTGAAGATTTAAGAGAACAGGGACAGATTAAAAACCTGCATTATGTTCAAGAGGAGAAAGATAACCTTGTCAATGTCGTTGGAAATATTGTAGGAAAGGTCGATGTAGTTGAAAGGGAAAATAAAAACGGAGAAGCCTTTAAGGTAGTAAATTTCTCTGTGGCGTCCAAAGATGATGATGGAAAGAAAGTATATCATAACTGCTCCGCATACGGAGAAAAGGGTGATCTTCCAAAGGACTTTAAGCAGGGAGATTTTGTGAAGCTCTTTGGACAGATTAGATCTTCCGTTGATGATAAAGGCAAGGAACATACTAACATTAGGATATTTTCTTCAAAACTGTTAAAGGCAAAAGAACAGGTGAAAGGACAGGAAGAAAAGAAAGAATCTGTGCTTGGAGCTATCAAAAAGTATCAGGCTGAAGATAAGGAAAAGCCTAAAGAAAAGAAAGAAGCTTCCAAAGAAGCTGAGAGATAATAATATGGTCGGTGTGGTCTTAGGACTGCACCGGCTCTTTTTATATTCGAAAATGTCTGCGTAAGAGGAAGTTTATGATGAAAAAAGTGAATTATTGTGGTATAATAAAAAAAAGATTATGCGAATGGAGGATAATTGTGTCAAAAATAAGCTATAAAAAACTATTTAAAAAAATGATAGATTTAGATATGAAAAATACTGAACTAATGGAAAAGGCAGAAGTTAGCCGAAGTACTTTTTATAAAATGAAAAACAGCGAAAATATTACTACTGACGTAATTGTCAGAATATGTGATAGTTTGCATTGTGATATAAATGAAGTTATGGAGCTGGTAGATGATGAAAATAATTGATTATGTAGTAGAATCAACAAATAAATACATTGAACAGATGCCAAAAGAAATTCGCAAGAAAAATGGACAATTTTTCACAAGCAAAGAAACCGCTCTTTTTATGGCATCATTATTTGATTTGTCATCATTTTCAAAAGAACTTTCTATACTTGATCCGGGAGCAGGCTCAGGAATACTTACTGCAGCGCTTATTCAAAGAATAATTGATACTGATAAGATTAAAACTATAAAAATAACTTGTTATGAAACCAATGATGACATTTTAGAGCTGTTAAATGCGAACCTGTCATGGATAAGTGATAATTCACCGCTAAAAATTGAATACAAAGTGATTAAGGATAATTACATAACAAGTCAAACACTTGAATATAACAATATGTTTGGTGCGTGTTCTGAACCAGAAAAATACGATGTGATTATAGGAAATCCGCCTTATTTAAAGATTGGGAAAATGGCTAATGAAGCTTTATCTATGCCTGACATTTGTTATGGAGCACCGAACTTATATTTTCTTTTTATGGAGATGGCAAGTTTTAATTTAGTTGATAATGGCGAATTAGTGTTTATCGTTCCAAGATCATGGACTTCTGGAGCTTATTTTAGAAAGTTTCGTGAGAGATTTTTAAACGAAACAGTTTTGGAGCATATTCATTTGTTTATTAGTAGGGATAAAGTTTTTGATAAGGAAGCTGTTTTACAAGAGACCATAATTATTAAGGCTAAGAAAGAATCAAATAAGCCTAATAGTATTACTATAACTACAACAAACGCCAATTTTGATTTTGATAGTAAGACTGTTTTTGAAGCTCCTTATGATATGGTTGTTTCTGGAGAACATAAATATGTTTTTTTGATAACTGATAAAGAAGAAGCTGATACGATTGAAAAGGTAAGTAAATGGAAAGACACCTTGCAAACTATTGGCCTAAAAATGAAAACAGGCTTAACAGTTGATTTTAGAAACAGAGAAGCTCTGAGAGAAAATGCAGAGGAAAAAGCAGTTCCTTTATTTTATTCACAACATATAAAAGATGGTAAAGTGATTTTCCCTGTTGGAAAAGATAATGAGTATATATTAACGGAGCAAAAGGGATTATTGCAGGAAAATACAAATTATTTATTTGTAAAAAGATTTACGGCAAAGGAAGAAAAGCGTAGATTACAATGCGGTGTTTATTTAGCAAAAAAATATCCAAAGTACAAAGCAATTAGTACACAGAATAAGATAAATTTTATTACAGGATTACAAGGGCTATCAGATTGTTTAGTTTATGGTTTGTATGTTGTAATGAACTCTACGCTTTACGATAATTATTACAGAATTTTAAATGGATCAACTCAAGTGAATGCTACTGAAATTAATTCGATTCCAATCCCACCACTGACTTGTATTGAGAATATGGGGAAAGAACTGATTAAATTAAAGGATATGTCTGAAGAAAATTGTGATGAAATATTAAGGAGATTTATGTATGTCTAAATTAAAAGAAGCAAAGAATATTTTGAATGAGTTGAAAGTTCCGCTGAAACAACAGTCGGATTTATGTGGGTATGTTATTTTAGCAATGGCAGATATTAAAAAGAATGATAAATGGGATAATGCAACTAATAAATGGATAAGAATACATGATGTTATCGCTTTTATTAGAGAGTTTTATGAAGTT
This sequence comes from Filifactoraceae bacterium, assembly GCA_051655155.1. Classification (GTDB taxonomy): domain Bacteria; phylum Bacillota; class Clostridia; order Peptostreptococcales; family Filifactoraceae; genus JBOFZL01. The sequence continues at coordinate 46,217 of JBOFZL010000083.1, read as the reverse complement.
TCGTATGCAGAGAATAGTAGAGAAACATTCCGTAAGCAAGCAATGCATCATTTTAGAAATGCAGCGTTTATTGAGGATAATGGGAAAGCAACAAATAGCCCTAATTATAGGTATCGTTTAACTGATGAAATGTTATCATTAGTAAAAACATTTCAATCAAATCGTTGGGAAGAACATAAAAACATTTTTTTGGAATCTCATCAGAACTTAATTGATTTATACAGTTCTAAAAAGGCAGTAAAAAAAATGCCAGTCAAAATAAACGGAGACGATTTCACATTTTCTCCCGGTAAGCATAATCAATTACAAAAATTGATTATTGAAGAATTTGCTCCACGGTTTGCTGAGAACTCTGAATGTTTGTATGTTGGCGATACAATTCAAAAGGATTTGGTGAAAAATGAGGAGAAATTAAAAGAACTTGGCTTTGAGATATCACTTCATGATAAAATGCCTGATGTTGTTTTATATTCAGAGGTTAAGGATTGGATTTATTTTGTTGAGTCTGTAACTTCTGTAGGTGCAATGGAGCCAAAGCGAATAAAAGAAATTGAAGAAATGACGGAAAATGTTTCGGCTGGGAAAATATATGTAACAGCATTTTTAGATTTTAAAACATTCAAAAAATTTTCAGAGTCATTAGCTTGGGAAACAGAAGTATGGATTGCAGATATGCCAGATCATATGATTCATTTAAATGGAGATAAATTCTTAGGACCGAGAAAATAGGGTGGGAGGTGTTTATTATTAAAGGTGAAGTATCAAAAAAAGATTTGATTAGAGAAATTGAAAAAGCTATTAAAAGTGATGAATTAGGAGCATTCATTGGAGCAGGACTATCAATTCCCGCCGGATTTTGTAGTTGGAAAGAACTTCTAAGAGATCCAGCAGAAGAAATTGGTTTAGATGTTGAAAAAGAAAATGATTTGGTTAACTTAGCTCAGTATTATGCTAATTCAAAAAAGAGAACATCAATAGACGACCTAATCAAAGCTCAATTTTCTAAATTGGTAAAGCCTACTGAAAATCACAAACTATTATCACAGTTGCCAATTTCGACTTTTTGGACAACAAATTATGATAAGTTAATAGAAAAAGCTTTAGAAGATAATATGAAAAAGCCTTATGTAAAAACAAAGGATGAACAATTAAGAGGTACAAATTATAATTTTGATGCAATAGTATATAAATTACATGGCGATGTAGAATCTCCTGAAGATGCAGTAATTACAAGAAGTGACTATGAAGAATTTGGATATAACAAAAGAAAATTATTCAGAGAAGTTTTAGAGGGAGATTTACTTACCAAGACATTTCTATTTTTAGGGTTTAGTTTTGAAGATCCAAATTTTAACTATGTAATTGGAAGGTTAAGGGTATTACTCGACGAAGAGAATACAAGAAAGCATTATTGTATTATGAAAAGAGTTGAGGCTACTGGAGAGAATTCTGAATATGAGAAAGTAAGGCAAGAGTTACAAATTGAAGATTTAAATAGATATGGTATTTTTACCTGTTTAGTAGATGACTATAATGAAATTACCGACATATTAAGTACCATTGTAGATAGATACAGAAGAAAAACAATATTTATATCGGGAAGTGCATACTTTTATCCGGGCTATTCTCATGAAACCGCTCAAAATTTTATTCATAAACTTTCTTTTGAATTATCGAAGAATGGTTACCGTCTTGTGAATGGATATGGAAAAGGAGTCGGAGAATTTGTATTAAATGGTGTTGCAGATTATTGTTTGAATCACAAGTCCAAAATAAATGATTTTTTAACGCTTATGCCTTTTCCTCAAAATAGTTCATTAGGTATTGATTTAGATAAGCTATATAAAGAAAATAGAGAGCAGATGATTGAAAATTGTGGTATAGCTATATTTCTTTTTGGCAATAAGGAAGCAGAAAAAATTGCAAGCGGAGTTATGGACGAATATGAGTTATCTAAAGAACATGGATTAGTGTGTTTGCCTATCGAATATACTGGTGGGGCATCTAAAGAAATATATGATAAAATAACTCAAGAAATTTTAGATGAAAATACAATAAGTGCAATTGAACAGGCGAATAAACAATGTGATGGCGATATTGGTATGTCTGTTAAAAAGATAGTTCAAGCAGTTAAAATATTAAATAAGGAGGAATTTTAAATGGCAAAAAGACAGGTATTTTTTAGCTTTCATTACGACAATGATAATTGGAGGGCAGGACAGGTTCGCAACATGGGGAAAGTAGACAGTAGTTCTACCTTTTCTGATAATGACTGGGAAGAAGTAAAAGAAAAAACTGAAAGTAAAATTAAAGAATGGATTGATGAACAATTAAATAAGCGTTCATGTTTAGTTGTTTTGATTGGAGAGAAAACAGCAAACAGAAAATGGATAAATTATGAAATAAAAAAAGCATATGAGTTAAATAAAGGTATTGTGGGGATTTATATCCACAAGTTGGAGAATTCATTGGGAGAGCAAGATGATAAGGGTAAGAATCCGTTTGATTATTTAACATTAGAAGGTGAAAAACTTTCAAAGTATGTTAAATGTTTTGATTCCAGCTATTCATCAAGTAAATATATTTATAGCGATATTAAAGATAATATTGAAGATTTAATTGAGTATGGGATAGAACATAAACCATCAACTTGGTAATAAATGATGATGGAGAGAAATTATCTCTCCATCTCCTTGCCCATGTAAATTCCGTAATTTTTTCGTATCTTGTAAAGAGTGTCCATAATAGATTTTGAGGAAGAATACTCTTGCATTAGGGTATTCTTTTTTTCTTGCAATTTATCAAGCCTATCTAAAGTTTCCATTGAATTTGGAAGTTTGGGATAGGATTTTTTAAGTTCTGCAAGTGTAGTTTCGTAGAGGGTAATTTGAGATTTGTACTCGCTGAAAAATGCCGTATCAGAAGGATTAGCCTTATATTCCTTGTAGTATGCCCTGTATTTTTTAACAGTATGAACTTGCTCAATAACCATAGAAAACTGCTCCATCTCTTTATCAATAGCCTTTATCTTATCTTGTAAATTTTGCCTTTCATCAGCAGTTTTTTGAATGTAGTCATCAAGCTGCTTAACAGATTTAATACCTTGTTCTCTGATAAAAATAACAGACTCAGCCATTGTACTTAGGTTATGTTTGGTAGCCCAATATTCATAGCCTTTGCTCTCTTTTATCTTTGAATTGGCGTTCGTATCAATAACATTACCAATGCGTTTTTTGACGGTAGGAGCCTTTATAGTTTCTCTTTCGGCAATGCGTTCTTTTAACTGTTCTTCAGTATAATCTTCTCCAATCGTCTTAGCTCTTGTGAATCTTGGCTTATCCTTTGCCTTAAAAGCAATATGCTTGCCATGCTTTATTTCGTAGCCAAGTTCAGACATTTTCTTTAGAAATTCATCCCAATCTTTAGACTGTTTTATGAGGCGGTCAATATCAAATTGAAGCCTGCTTTTCCAAGAAGTACCTTTCTTTGCCTGTTCGTTTTCATACCAAGACTTACCGTTGGTCTTATACTTTTTCTTATAGCTTTCGTAAAATTCATCTATGACAGAAAGGTTGTTTTCCTTGCATAGCTTATCACTTTGGTAACGGATTTTATGATAACTTTTCTTATTGGACTGATAGCACTTGCCTGTAACCATATTTACATTATTAAAGATGATGTGGTTGTGAATATGCCCACGATCTATATGCGTAGATAAAACAAATTCATATTCGTCATTAAGCATTTTTTGGCATAGCTCAAGTCCGATTTCATGTGCCTTTTCAGGCGTAGCTTCTCCCGGCAAGAACGACTGAATAAGGTGTCTTGCAAGCACCGTTCCTCTCGTATTGGAAGCATTTTTAGTATCTCTAAAACTAAGATGAGCGGAAGTGGGGTGACAAAATTTTGAAGAGATTAACACTTCCTCATCAGTTTTATCGCTTCTTGTGATATAGTCTATGGCAAGATTAAGCGTAGATTTTATGGGGTGGATTTTTGTGATTGCCATAGCTAATTGCCCTTTCCTGTGTCTGTTCTATTCATTAGTAGTCCATATATTTGAATCAGCTTTTTAGAGAAATATTCAATATCCTGTTTGATATCTTTGATATCCTCTTTGTAGATAACACCCGTAGAATTCACTCTTCTAGCAATCTGATTGATATTACCTGTGGCATTAGAAAGAAGTCCTTGTAGTTCTCTAAAAGGTTCTAAATCCACTTGATAAATTTCCTTTTCAAGTACACATTTTCTGATAAAGTGGCTCATATTTCTTTGCTTTGCAATACGCATTTTTTCTTCAAAAAGTTTCTTTTCTTCATCGGTCAGGCGAATGATGAGTTGTTTTTTTCTTGTTCTGTTTTCCATGTTTTGCTATCCTTTCTATGCATTTCGGGGTTTTAGGGTCTCCCTAACAAGCTAAAAATTGATAAAAAAAGAAGCAGATCCCTGTGGGCTGCTTCATCAATTTTTCCGTCATTGGCTATCCAATGACTGTGCTTGCTACAAAAGAATGAATTAGATAGCAAGCATTAAGCTATTATTTAAATTTATAATTATTATATCAGAATTGAACGTATAATGCGAGTTGTTTAGCAAGCTAATTTAAAAAAAGTAGAGGAATATTGTTTATAGACATTATAATTATTTCAAGAAAAGCTAGGGGTTTGTATATCTTAATGATAAGCTAAAATATACAGTAAGAAGTAGTGATTTTATAGTCTGTTATTCACATGGTTTTGAAAATGAACCTATAGATATTAAAGGTGAAATAAGATATACTAGAATAATATATTATAGTGTGAAGGAAGTGAGAAAAATGCATAAAATTTACTTAGAAGAAAATTATTTAGAAAATATTTATATGCTATCTTTAGAAAAAAATGAAGTAAGACACAAAGATTTGAAGGAAAAAATGAATAGAGCAAAATCAGTGGTTACGAAAGCAATCAGTATTCTTATTGAGAATGGATCTATAACATATGGTGATGATAGAATTATACGTTTGACAGATCAAGGCAGATGCGTTGCTGAAAAAGTCTACAAAAAGCACGTGTATTTAACAAGCTTGCTGTTAAAGGCGGGTGTTGACAAAGATATTGCTGAAAAAGAATCATGCTATATAGAACATGCTTTGTCAGATGATAGTTTTGAAAAGTTAAAAAAATATATTTCAGGTTTATAGTACAAATGAAATACTAGATAAAAAATGCGAATAGTCATGAATGAAGGGCAACTCATTCATGACTATTCGTATTTTTATGTATAAAAATAAAAATATACATAAATGATATTGACAATCAATAAGGTTTATGGGTAAAATGTGTTCTATAGAGAGAACAAAAAAGGAGGTAAACCTTGATGAATTATTTTGAATTAATCAATAAAAATATTATTAATGAAAAGGCTAAATTGTTAATATTTCCATACGCTGGAGGTTGTGTATCAGTATTTAGAAAATGGGAGAAATACTTTAATGATGTAAAAATATATGTAGCACAATATCCGGGAAGAGAAAATCGAATAACAGAAGAACCGATAAAGGATTTTAATGTTTTACTGGATAGAGTTTATGAAAATTTGGAACCTATTATAGCTGATAAAGTTCCATTTTATCTATTCGGACACAGCTTGGGAACGAAATTGGTTTATGAATTAACCTTAAAATTATAAAAAATAATATGTGTGAACCCAAAAGTATGATAAATAAACCGAAAGGGATAATTGTGTCAGCAGGAAAGGCACCATGCTTCAAAGAAGAAAATCCAATATATAATTTAAATGATAATGATTTTATAAAAGGAATAAATAGGTATTCCGGAACACCGAAAGAAATTATTCAAAACATAGACGTTATGAAAATATTTCTTCCGATGCTAAGAGCGGACTTTATATTAGATGAAACATATATTAAAAAAGATATTGTTAAGATAGATGTTCCCATATTTGGGCTTATGGGAACAGAAGATACGGAACTTTCAGTAGAACAACTTAAAAAGTGGGAAGATTATACTAGCAAGGATTTTTCTTATAAATATATAGAGGGGGGACATATGTTTTTGAATACGAATACGGAAATGCTGGCGAAAGAAATTAATAATTTTATAGATGAAAAATGATAAACATATTAGAAATTGGAGACTTCAGTACATTTGATTTTGAAAGGATTATTCAATCAATAAACGAGTACGCAGTAGTTGTTATAATTATAAAAACATATTCTGTTTATACAGAATCAAATTTTATCAGGTATTTAAACCCAAATCAAGTCAAAGCTATGAATAAATATCAAAAGAAAAATGATAGGGTAAATTACGCATTGACAAAGAGTGTACTCAATATAATATTTTCTAAAATAGAAAATATTAGTTATTCTAAAATCAAATGGAATTATGAAGAACATAAAAAACCTTATATAACAAATCGAATAGGATTAAATTTTAATATTTCACATACTCAAGGATGTTCTATAGTTGCTTTGTCAAAATATAAGATAGGTATTGATGTTGAAAATCTATATAGAGATATGGATTATGTTGATATTATTGAGCATTTTTTCTCAAATAATGAAAAGAGAAAAATATTAAATTCAGATATTTTCTATATGTATTGGACTTCCAAAGAAGCATATTTAAAGTATAAAGGAACTGGATTAATTCAAAGATTATCTTCAGTGGAAATAATTAACACAGATGACAATAAAGTTATAGTAATAGATAAAGAAAAAGATATAGAAAAGGAAATTTTTTTATTCAAAGAAGAAAGATATCTCTTTGCGATATGTTATTGAATATTGGAGGTTATGATGCATTTAAATACAAAAGAGAAATTAAGTAAGTTTTATGAAGAGAACGTTTGGGAACATTTGACCGTTGGCGAGCATCTAAACAAATGGGTAGATAAATATAATGATAGAATAGCAATTGTAGATGAAGACTTGCAGTTGACTTATAGACAACTTAAAGATGAAGTAAACCATTATGCTAATGGTCTTTTAGAGAATGGATTTAAAAAAGGTGACAAGATATTAATTCAACTTCCAAATTGTAAAGAGTTTATTATTGTTTTATTTGCGATGATGAGTATAGGAGTGATACCTGTCATTGTTTTAATGGGGCATCGAACATCAGAAGTTAAAGGAATTTTAGATAAAAGCGATGCGAAAGGTTATATTGGCATAGATAAATATTTGAGTTTTTCACATAAAGATATGATGACTGAAGTTATTGAAGATTTAAAAATTAATTTACAGGTTTACTTGCTTGGAAATGAAGGGAATTATAAGTCCATTTATAATTTGAGATCTAAAAATATAGTTCTTCAAGATCAAGAGTTAAATTATAAAGATGTAGCAATATTGTTGCTGTCAGGAGGCACAACTGGTTCTCCTAAACTTATTCCCAACAAACATTGTGAGTTTATATATTTAGCTAAAGAATTAGCAAATGTTACAAATTTAAATATTGAAAGTGTGTATTTAACATCTTTACCAATGAGCCATAAGTTTACACTTTGCTGTCCCGGTATGATAGGAACTTTGTCGAAAGGTGGCAAGGTGGTTATGTGTAAAGTCTCAAGCCCAGATGAAATTTTCCCATTAATTGAAGAACATAAAGTTACTATGACTGCTTTAGTGCCTACTTTGGCTAATATGTGTCTTGAGTTTTTAAATAATGATGAAAGTGATATTACTTCATTGGAATATGTGCAGATAGGAGGTTCAGTACTTGAAGCAAGTTTAGCAAAAAGAATTCAAGAAATATTTAATTGCCAATTATTACAGTTATATGGAATGAGTGAATCGTTGATTACATGTTCAAGAATAAATGATAATGAAGAAGAAAGATTAAATACTCAAGGAAAAAAACTGAGTCAATTTGATGAAGTTATTATTATTGACGAAACTGGGAAAGAAGTCCCGGATGGTGTTTTTGGAGAAATGATAGTAAGAGGCCCTTATACAATTGTAGAATATTATAATTTAGAAATTGAGAACAATAGTCAATTTACTAATGAATATTTTTTGAGGACAGGAGATAGAGCAGCTAAATTGGAGAATGGTAATTATAAAGTTGTAGGGCGGATAGCGGAATTGATAAATAGGGCAGGAGAAAAAATAATTCCTTCTGAGATTGAAGAAATTTTGCTTACTAATAATGAAATTAAAGACGTAAAGATTGTTGGACTTTCAGATGAGCTACTTGGTGAAAGAATAGGTGTATTTATTTTAGAAGGAAATAGAAAATTAACTTTGAAAGAAATAAGAAATTATTTGATAGAAAGAGGACTTGCTTCTTTCAAGTTACCGGATGAAATCAAATATGTTGAACAATGGCCATTAACAAGTGTTGGAAAGGTAGATAAAAATAAGTTGAAACAACAAATGTTTAAATAGGTAAGGAGGGTACAACATGGAAAAAAATCAAATTAGAGAACAGGCAATACAATTTCTTAACGAAGTTTTACAAGTAGATTTAGATGGATTTAAACCTTCGGAAGAAGATAATTTAATTGAAAAAGGGTTAAGCTCTATCAAAATCATGAAAATAGTTGCAGGACTTAAAAAATTTGGAATAAAATTATCGTTTGCAAAACTAATGGAGAATCCTACACTTAAAAATTGGATTGAATTTATTGAGGAAGCAAACATTAATAATATTGACGAGGATACTGGGATAAGTGAAAAGGATATTTCGGAAGAGTTTCCCTTAACAGATATTCAGTATGCTTATTTTGTAGGAAGAGAAAGTGATCAAGTTCTTGGTGGTGTTGGGTGTCATGTATACCTAGAAATTGACGGACAAGAAATTGCAACAGATAAATTAACTGCTGCTTGGAATTGTTTACAAATGGAAAATCCAATGCTTAGAGCAAAATTTAATCGTAATGGAACTCAGCAAATTATGGAAGAACCATACTCAAAAGAAGTTAAGGTTTTTGATTATACTTCATTATCTAAAGAATATGCAGATGTAAAATTATTGGAAATGAGAAAAGAAACATCTCATAGAAAATTTAATATTGAAGTTGGAGAAGTAGCTAACCTTAGTATTGCATTATTAAAGAATAAAAAGCACAGAATATTTTTGGATATTGACATTTTAGTTGCAGATATAATGAGTATAGGCATTATTATAAGTAGACTTGCAGAGCTATACTATGGGGAAGATGAAGTCTCAATAGATAATAACTATACTTTTAGAAACTATTTAGAAGAAAGAAAAGCAGATGCTGAAATATACGAAAAAGATAAGAAATTCTGGAAGAAAAAAGTTGAATCCAAATTTCCTTTAGAGGCACCTAACTTACCGCTTAACAAAAAACCAGAAATGATTGAAAAAGTAGTTTTTTCAAGAAGAAAGAAAATTATTAGCAAAGAAAACTGGGCTAAAATTAAAGCAAATGCATATAAAAATAAAGTTACACCATCAATGGTTTTATTATCAGCGTATTCAATGATTATTGAAAGATGGACAAATCAAGAAAAATTTGTTATCAATGTGCCGTTATTCAATAGAGATGTAAATAATAGTAATGTTAAGAGAATGGTTGCAGATTTTACTAATCTGTTATTAGTTGAATGTGAAAGAAAAAACGAAAATTTTTTAGATAGGGTAAAAACTATATCAAACACATTTTTAGAAAATGTCTCTCACAGCTCATATTCCGGAGTGCAGGTGCAAAGAGATGTTTATAGAGAAATTGGAAAAACTATTAATATTGCACCTGTGGTGTTTGCTTGTAATATAGATTATCCTTTAGAAACCGAGGAAACAAGAAAATTATTTGGAAAAATAAACTATATGGTATCACAAACTCCACAAGTTTGGCTCGATTTTCAAACTTATTTAGTAGATGATGAGATTGTATTATGTTGGGATGTGGTGGATGAATTGTATCCATATGGAATGATTGATGATATGTTTAATTCTTTATACACTTTATTGCAATCATTAAGTGAAAGTGAAAATTGGTATAGATTGCCTGAAATTCTTCCGTTAAATCAAATTGAAGACAGAAAAAAAGAATTAAAAAATATTTTGCCTTTGAGTTATCCTAAGCAAACTCTTTATACAGGATTTCTTAATATGATTAAAGTGAATCCGGATAAAGTAGCTATTGTGGACGCACAATCCGGTCTTGAATTAAGTTATGGAAATTTGTATAAAAAGGCTTTAATTATTGCAACAAATTTAATTTCTTCCGGAGTAAAAAGGAATGATTACGTGGGAATTACATTGCCAAGAGGATATAGTCAAATAGTTGGAATTTTAGGGATTTTATTTGCCGGTGCATCATATGTTCCTATCGGTATTAATCAACCTAACGAAAGAAGAAGGAAAATATATGAGCAGATAGGAATAAAACATGTTTTATCCAATAAAAATACAATAAGAGATTTTAATTTAAATGACACAGATATTTCATTTGTAGATATGGAGCAACTAATTGTTCAAAGTATAATTGAAAAACCAGTTGAAATTAAACCCTTTGATACAGCTTATGTAATCATGACATCAGGAACAACAGGGATTCCTAAAGGTGTGGAAATTGCACACAATAGTGCTGTTAATACAATAAATGACTTAAATGAAAGATATGAAATAAATACTAATGATAGTGTAATAATGGTATCAGCGATTGATTTTGATCTGTCGGTTTATGATATTTTTGGGATGTTATCAGCGGGAGGAACCATCATTACTTTAGATGATAATAATTTCAAGGATCCAGAACTTTGGTTAAAACTTATCGAGAAATATGAAGTAACAATGTGGGATTCAGTACCAATTCTTTTTGATATGCTAGTAACTATGGCAGAAGGCAAGAATGTTTCTATTCCATTGAGATTGGTTTTTCTTTCTGGAGACTGGATTGCAATAACATTACCTAAAAGATTTTATAACAGAAGTAAAAATTCTCTTGTAGTTGGAATGGGTGGAGGAACGGAAGCTTCAATTTGGTCAAACTATATCAATATTCCAAAGGAAATACCTGAAAATTGGATTTCTATTCCATATGGAAAGGCATTAAAGAACCAAGTCTATAAAGTAGTTGATGGTTTAGGAAGAATATGTCCTAACTATGTCAAAGGAGAATTACTGATTGGCGGAGTAGGTGTTGCAAAAGGATATAGAGGAGATAAGGAATTAACTGAAAAGAAATTTATTGAAGCAGACGGAATGAAATGGTATAGGACTGGTGATGCTGGAAGAACATGGAGTGACGGTACAATTGAATTTTTGGGAAGATTTGACAATCAAGTGAAAGTTAAAGGTCATAGAATTGAACTTGGAGAAATTGAAGATGCTTTAATTGGAAATTCTAAAATCAATAAAGTCGCTGTTGAGGTTGTTAAACTGGGAACTAATAACCAATTAGTGGCATTTATTGAAAGTAATGATAGTGAGGATGATATATTAACTGGATTAAGTAATAATGATGGGATAAACAAATTAAAAGCTCAATATACTGATTATGATGAATATTTGAACTATAGCAATAATATGGTTTTAGACTTGATATTTTCTATCTTTGTGGATTTAGGTATTGACAAAGAAAAAGGGTATTCTTTTGATGAAATAATGCAATCTGGAAGAATAGCTATAGAATATAAATCACTTATAGAAAGATGGATATTATTATTGAAACATAATAGTAAAATAAGTTTAGAACAGGACATTTACTTTTTTAAAAAGACAGATATAGAATCGGATGTTAGAGCTGATTTATATAACCTTAAAGATAATATAATAGATATTATACAGGGTAAAAAACATGCGATTGATGTGTTTTATAATCCTAAATCTAAATTTAGCCCTTCTAATTTTTTGAAAAAACTGAAAAATTATAAAGAGAATATAAATGAAGTTGTTGAAATCACCAAAATGGTATTTGATGAAAAAAATAGAAATCTCAAGATTTTGGAGATAGGCGGAAGAAATAGTGAATTAACAGAAACTTTAATTACAAATTTTGAAGATAAAATTGAAAAATATGTTTATGTTGACACTTCATTATATTTTGCCAATGAGTTTGAAGATATAAAAAGTAAGTATACTTGTTTTGAGTTTCTTCAAATAAATTCTTCAAATAAATATTTAGAAAACTTCAAAACAGAAAAATTTGATATTGTCATATTATATAATTCACTACATCGTTCTGCTAGTATTTTAGATATGTTGAAAGATATAAAAACCATACTAGCTCCTATGGGAGTTGTGATAGGAACTGAAATAAATGATAATTTATTATTGCCAGAAATTAGTGCATCTATACTTGAGTATGGTTTTAGAGAATTTGATTTGTCAGAACGAAATGGAAAAATTATTCCAAATATAAAAAATATGCAAATGGCAAGTGAAAGTTGCAAATATAGAATTGTATACTTATCTGACGATATTGAAGTTAAAAAAATAGGAAATATGATATATGTTCTTGGAAATAATAAAGTTGAGGTTAAAAAAGATGAACTAACTAAATTTTTAAAGAATAAGCTTCCTGATTATATGATTCCATTTGAATTTGTAATAGTTGGAGAAATGCCTTTAAATAAAAATGGAAAAATTGATAGAAAAGGACTAAGAAGATTGGTGGAAGAATGTGATGATCAAGATTTTGGACATGATAGGAATATTGATAATACAAATAAAATAGAAAAGTATGATGAAGTTACATGTAAATTAGTGGATATTTACAAAGAAATTTTGAATGAGACAGAAGTATTGCCTACTGCTAATTATTTTCAACTGGGTGGAGATTCTCTTACTGCAACGAAAATTGCTTATAAGATACAGAATGAATTATGTGTGAAAATATCAATTGGAGATATATTTAAATATCCTATTTTGGAAGAACTTTCGGAGATTATTAAAAAATCTAATAAAAACGGCAACATACCATTCAAAAAAATTGTACCGGATGTTAAAAATATCAACCAATCATTTGCACTAACCGATGTACAATTTGCGTATTGGGCTGGAAGAAGTGGAGCTTATTCTTTAAGAGAAGTGTCTTCTCATTGTTATTTTGAATTAGCCTGCAGAAACATTGATATTAGCAGAGTTCAAAAGATAATCAATGACATGATTAGAGAACATCCTATGTTAAGATGTGTAATTTTGAAAGATGGTAGACAACAAATATTAAAAAAAGTTCCACCGTTTATACTGGATATTAATAATTTATCGGGGTTTAGTAAAGTAGAACAGGAAGAAGCTTTAAAAGCAACTAGAGATATTATGTCTCATGAAATGTTAAAGACAGACCAATGGCCAGTGTTTAATTTCAAAATGAGTATTCTAAACGAAACTAAATCAAGATTTCATATTAGTCTGGATAATATTATTTTAGATGGTTGGAGTATGTTCCATATTTTAAGCGAGCTAAAAAAAAGGTATGATGATGAACATTTTTATATGGAGTTACCGGATGTTTCATTTAGAGATTATGTTTTAGCATTAGAAGAAATTAAGAAAACCTCTAAATATCAGAGTGATAAAAAATACTGGATAGATAGATTAGATGGATTTCTAGAATCTCCTGATTTTGAAACAATAAAATCAGAAAACAAAATAGAAGAGCAAACTTTTTATAGAAGGGAGAAAATTATTAATTCTAATGGATTTAATAGATTAAAGGAAATTGCAAAAGAAAACGATATAACTCCAATAATTTTATTAATAACATTATTCTCTGAAACACTTAGGAAATATGCTTTAAATGATGAATTTGCATTAAATATTACACAGTTTAACAGGGAACAACTTCACCCAGATATAAATAAGATTGCAGGTGATTTTACCACTTTAACATATCTTGAAGTAAGAAAAGGTTCTGAGAACACATTGTTGGGAAAAGCGAAACTATTGCAGAAACAATTAGCAGAAGACACAGAACATAGGTTGTACAATGCTATAGAATTTGGGAGAGAATTAAGAATTAAATACAAAAACGATAGAGGAGCATTAATGCCTATAGTATTTACAAGCGGGTTAGGCTTATCTGAAGGTAGAAAAGATGTTTGGCTTGGCGAGCTTATTTACAGTATTTCACAAACACCACAAGTTTGGCTTGATCATCAAGTTATGGAAATAGATGGAAATTTAAAAATAATATGGGATTCTATTGATGAAATATTTACGACTAAGCTATTAGATGAAATGTTTAAGGTGTATGGAGATTTATTGGATAATTTAATAAAAAATACTAATGTGTTATTCGCTAAAGTTAAGTATAAAGAAAATAAAGATGCTGATATTGATGTACAAAAGAGCAGAGATTTATCAAATTATCAAAACGATATGATGGAGAAGGATATTCAGGAGATACACAAGAAAATTGAAGAAAAATTAGACGACAATCTTCTTGATGCTATATCAGGAATTTGGAAAGAAATTTTAAATATTGAAGAAATAAGAAAAGACGACAATTTTTTTGAGCTAGGTGGAAATTCTTTAAATATGATACAACTATCCAATGCATTGATGGAAAGGTATAATTTCCATTTGGAATTGGAAAAATTTATGGAAACTCCCCATATAGAAAGTCTGGTAGTAAATTTGATGAGTTTTCTTAGGAGAATGTAGGAGAGAGAGGAATATTATGATAAAAGCAATAGTCTGTGGAACGACTTTTGGTCAATCGTATATAAAGGCTATTAAAAAAATGAATGGTATTGAATTGGCAGGTATTTTAGCTTTCGGAAGCAGTCGCTCCGAAAGATGCGCTAAAGAACATAATGTTCCTCTATATATTGATGTAAATTATATTCCAGAAAACATAGATATTGCATTTGTTGTAATAAAATCTTCTGTGTTAGGTGGTAAAGGGACTGAATTAGCAGAGAATCTCTTGAAAAAAGGAATTCATGTGATGCAGGAACATCCGATTCATTATAAGGAAATAGAGAATTGCTTGAAAGTGGCTCGTGAATTTAATGTATGTTATATGGTGGGGAATTTATATAACTCTTTGAGAACTATTGAAAAGTTTGTTAAAGCTGCAAAATATTTAAATGAAAAAGATATCCTTCAACATGTAGATATTATGACATCTTCACAACTCCTCTATTCTTTAATTGGTATTTTAAATGAATCTTTACCATTATTTAGAAGTTTTGATATAGTTTCAACTCTTACAGATAGGAGGTATCCTTTTAACCGTATTGTTTTATCAAACAAACAATTGGATATAAATTTGCAAATTCATAACGAAGTTTCAGATATTGATGGGAATAACCATATGCATGTTTTGCACAAAATAACTTTTTTTTATAAAAGTGGACGATTAGATCTTGAAGATACATTTGGAGCTGTGATATGGAGAAATAGAATGAGTATATCTGATAGCATTGTGTTAAGTTCTAAGGAATCTGTAAGTGATTGTTTAGATAAATTAATGCGACTTGGATTGGGAGATTATAATAACTTGACACACTCATGTTTACTTTATGAGATTTTCCCGGAGGGAATAAAGAAAGAAGTAGAGAAATTTATTGAAAATACGAAACAAAAAAGAGCGGACAGTGCATGGGTGCAAAAGGAAATATTACTTTCTAAGAAGTGGGGGAAAATAATGGAAGAAATAGGATTTCCTCAAAATGTTAAATTTGAAGAAAAATATTTCGAACATATACAAGCTTTGAAGAAGTTGAGGGATGAGATATGAAACTAGAAAAGGATAGTACAGATTTAGAATTATTTGAATATGTAAATGAGCTGAAGAGACAAAAAATTTTTTTGTTTGAGGAAGATAAAAAATTAAAATACAGAATCAAAAAAGAATTATATAGTAAAGATCTAATCAATGAGATTAAAGAAAATAAAGATTGTTTACTTAGGTATTTATCAAGTGTACAGAAGAATACTTTAGAGTTGAGTCCATTACAATTAGCTTATATGGCTGGGCAAATAGATGGGGAAATTTTAAATAAGGTTAATGCTCATTATTATATTGAATTTGAAAAACAGGATTTAAATGTTGCTTATCTTGAGGAAAATATCAATTTGCTAATTAGGGAGAATGATATATTAAGATTAGTTTTATTATCAGAGGGTAATGGGATTATACTGGGAGAAGTTCCTAAATATAAAGTCTCTCAATATATGTATGAAACTCAAGAAGATAGGTATGAAACGAGAAGGATGTTATCACATATAATATATAATACTGAAACATGGCCGATGTTTAATTTTGTTGTTGGGAAGAAAAATATTGGAGAAAATAAAAATGATGTGCTTCATATAAGTTTTGATTGTTCTATACTAGATGCATGGAGTGCAGGTAAAATGATATATAAGTTATTTGCATTATATGAAGGTGAAAAAGTAAGTTTTTCGAATATATCCTACAAGGAATATGTGGAACATTTAAAAAAATATAAAGAACTTGAGTTTAACAAAAAACTTTTGTCTGATGCTAAAAGTTATTGGGATTCTAAAATAATGACATTGCCTAAAACACCGGATTTAAGAGTAAAAGTAGATATTGACAATTTAGAAGAATATAGGTTTGAAAGAAAAGAATATTGGTTTTCTAAAGAGCAAACAGATAACTTAATAGATTATTCAAAAAGAAAATGTGTAACATTGTCAGCTGTAGCGATAACTATCTATATGAAGGTATTATCTATCTTGACTGATACTGATGAATTAACGATAACAACAACTTTGTTTGGAAAGTTACCTGTTGTTAAAAATATAGATGAATTACTGGGTGAATTTACAAATATAGGTTTACTTAGCTACAAAGATAACCATCAATCTATATTGGGGGATATTAAGGAAACTCAAAAACAGATATTCAAATTATTGGAGTACAGGTGTTTTGATGGAATTAATATTGTAAATAAAATCAGAAAGCAAGATAAAAAAAATACGTCGTTTCCAATAGTGGTTACTTGTATGATTGGGGAGAATTATAACATTTGTAAAAATGGATTTAGAGAAATTTGTTCATTAAGTCAAACTCCTCAAGTATACCTAGATCATCATATAAGGATGATTGATGGAAGGATGGTAATTACTTTTGATTATGTAGATGAATTGTTTTACAAAGAAGACATTAATTGGATTGTAGATAAATATATTGATTTAGTGAATGATATTTTGTTTTAATTGTTAATAAATCGGTTATGGAGGGGAAATATGAAAAGCAAACAGTATAGTATAGAGTATATGAAAAGAACTTACAGGGGAAAATATCAGACAACAATTTTAAAAGATGATATTAAAACGCTCATAGTTGAACCGGAATTGGAAGAACCGAAATCGGAAGTTAAAGTGAATTATATTGACGATATTAATGTGGATTATGGAGTAAAAAAAAGAGAATATTATATCAAGAAATTTTTGTCAGAATTATTGTACAAAATTAATATTCAAAAAACAAGAATAGATGAGAAGAATAAAAAAATTATTAAATACTGGTTGCAATATATTGAAGATTTTAAAGTAGATGAAATGTATGAGATGGAAATTGCAGAGGATCCTTTTTATAGAAAGTTACAGTGCAAGCAAAATTTATTCATAGATATCATTGGGAACAATAATAAAAAAGAACTCTTACTTTTAGATAAAGAAATATCGCCGGAAAGGCTTGGTTTTAGGAGTGAGTTCACTAAGATTCTATTAGCAAAATTAGTTGAAAATATTAATAATGATAATGATGGAATTACAATAGCTATTGTAAATGATGCACAAGGGTTTATAAAAGATAACTTAGTTAGCAAAATTAGGGACGTGGATAACATAATTTTGATAGATGATTATTATGATAAGAAATTTTTAAAAGAGAGTTTCTTAGGAAGGTTTGATCATGTTATTTCTGTTAATTCGTTACATCGTATTGAAGATGTTGAAACTTTTTTAAAATTTTCAAAACTAATGTTAAACGAAAACGGGAGATTACATGTTATTGATTTTGGCAAAATGGATCCAGTTTCCATACTGGTAGCTGCCTTTTTTCAAGATAAGTATCTTGATATAGAAACAGAAAAACGAAGACAATTTTTTTATAGAATAGACTATATTAAAAAAATAACTGAAAATTATTTTATTAAAAATACATTATCTTCTGTCAAGGATGATATCGCTTATTATTTTGAATCAGAGAGTTGTACAAATTATCTTGAATTGATAAAAGAATTGAAAGGCGATATTGGCTCTGGTTGTGATGAGGGAATGGTTTGGTTTTCATCAGAAGACTTGGATTTAGATTATTGTAGGAATGAAGTTATAAAATATTTTATCGATAATTGTAATCAGAAGAATGAGGATATAGAGGATGTTTTGAAAGCAATATGGAGACAAAACTTGGAAGTTGATAATATAGATATAAACTCTAATTATTTTAAGCTTGGAGGAAATAGTTTATCTGCGACTAAACTTCTGGTAGAAATAGAAAAAAGATTAAAATGCAAACTTATGTTAAATGAAATTTTTGTTAATCCTGAATTTGAAAGCCTTCTAAAGTTAATATATTTAAAACAGTCCGATACTGAAATAATAGAAGGTGAAATATGATAGGAATAATTGGAGCTAGTGGAGATATTGGATTGGAATGTACTAGAATTTTAAATAATTACGGGATTAAAGATTTAAAGTTAGGATATAGAAAAAAAGAAAAAGTTGTTAGGGGTAAAAATGTTTTTAAATTTGTAGACTTGGAGGATATGAATTCTTATGTTGAGTTTGTTGAGGGATGTGACTGCATTATAAATTGTTCAAGGTATTCGGATTCTATAATATTTAATTTAATCGATGAAGTTAATAAAAATGGAAGCATTCTTATAGATTTAAGTTATTACAATTTTTATGAGAGAATTACTCTTGAAAGAGGAACTATATACCATGGAGTCGGTTCATCGCCGGGATTGATGGAATCATTACCAATCATTATTTCCAAGGTCTTTGATAAAATTTATAGTTTTAAAATACACTATGCATCTGTTGGAAAGTTTACTTTTAATGCAGCTAAAGAATATTTGAGATATCTAAATGAAGATGGTTTTTATGCATCATCAATGTTAAATTCGGGAAATATAGAACCTCATTTTGGGGGAGATAAAACAGTAACACTCCCAATAAGTAGTGAAAAATGGATGCTATTTCCGTATATTGATAAAAGGACACGTAAAGCTTGTAAACAAATAGATGTGGAAAATGCTATGTTCTATATATGCATAAAGGATGGTTATGTTTATAATTTTTTAAAGAAAATTCACTCTAATAGTGTGGGAAATCTAAATGAAATGGCACAAAAATTAGTAGATATGTCTCGGTTGGATAATATTGGTAAAACAGAATTCTGTGGATTTGTCCTAGAAGCAATTGGAATTAAAGATGAAAATATGATGGAAGCTAACTTGATTATAAAAAGTGTATCACCAACAAGACTAACAGCTTTAACGGCCGCAGCTGTTTCTCTTTTAGCTTTGGAATATGATAATAAATCAGAAATTCAAGATATGAATGAATTTTCTTGCTTAAATGTTTTGCTTGATAAGATGATGGATATGGATACCACATTTTATTATAGATTGAACAAAGGAATAAATATGATATCAGATAATGTTTTTGAAGGAGAAATATAAATGGGGAAAAGGTTAAAAACCGTAGTTTGTGGAACTGATTTTGGAGAGTTTTATTTAAAAGCATTAGAAAAAATGGATTCGGATTTTCAAATTGTAGGTATTGTTGGAAGAGGAAGTGAAAGAACAATGAACTTTTCAAGAAAATATAATGTTCCATTGTATTTAGATGTTGGAGAGTTACCATCAGATGTAGATTTAGCTTGTGTCATAGTCAGAAGTGAGGGAACGGGTGGAGAAGGTACAGAATTATGTACTACCTTATTAAATATGGGAATACACGTAATCCAAGAACAACCTGTTTATCAAAACCATTTGTATAAGTGCTACAAACTGGCAAGAGAAAAAAAGCTTATTTATTTGACGGCAAACTTATATTCAAACCTGTCAAATATAGATAGCTTTGCGATGTATGCCAGAAAATTAAATGAACTTTCTAAACTGGAATATATAAGTGCCTCATTCTCAACGCAGTTGTCCTATATATCTTTGGACTTGTTAGCTATTTCCGGTATATCAGGCGACTTAGAATTGGATAGCAATGTCATAAAAGGATTGGGACCATTTGATATATTATGTGGAAAGATAGGAACTACACCCATTTTAATAGAGTTTAATAATCAATTAAATTCAAAATTTCCTGATTATAATATGCACTTGATGTATAGTTTTAAATTTTATTATGAAGATGGGATATTATTGATAAATGATGCTTATGGAGATGTTATATGGCGTCCACGGACATACATAAAAGGGGCAAAAGATGATGTGGATATAGGTAAAGAATCAATTTATGAAGTTTTGTACTCTTTGAAAAAAACAAGCACTTTAAAGTTTTTTCAAACATACTGGATTGATTCAATAAAGTCAGAATTGATTAAGATGAAGAAGTATATAGATGACGGAAGACTTAATATTAATCGAGTAAACAGAGAATTATCGACATCGAAAAAATGGGAAACTTTGCAAAAGAAGGCGGGATATGCAAAATTTATTGAGTCAAATAAGGAGAAATTACTTTTGTTGGAGGATATTAAAATTTTCTAATATTGATTTGTGGAGGGAAGATAATGAAAAATATTTATAAGAAAATAGTTGAAGAGTGCTCTAAGCAAGGTGTTGAGTTATATCTTGATGGTGAAAAATTAAAATACAAATCTATGAGTGGTAAGTTAGATGAAGATGTTTTAATGGAACTTAAATTAAATAAAGCTGGAATTGTAGAGTATATCAAGGAAATTCAAAATGAGTATGATGATAGAGATAATTATGCACCATTTCCATTATCTCCAGTTCAGACTTCGTATCTATTTGGTAGGGGAGACCTGCATTCTTATGGGAATGTATCTTGTCATATTTATCAAGAATTCTTATATGAAGACTTAAATGTTTTGAAAGTGCAAGAAGTATGGAATTACTTAATAAGAAAACATGATATGTTAAGAGCGGTTATTTTTCAAGAAGGATTTCAAAAAGTATTAGAAACAGTTCCTCAGCATGAAATTATTACTGGAGATAGAATAGCTATTAGAGAGCATTTAGAAAATAAGATATATCAATTAGAAAAATGGCCTATGTTCGATATTGGTATATCGAAGTATAATGGAAAATCAATTTTACATTTTTCCATGGATTTTATGATATGTGATTGGTCAAGTATATGGCAACTTTTATTAGAATTCGAAATGAGGTATTTTAATGAAATAGAAGCTGAAAGACAATCTAAAATATCATTTAGAAATTACATGATAAATGAGGTGAAAACCAAAGAAAAATTGGAATATAAGAAGGCAAAAATGTATTGGAACCAAAAGATTAAAGAATTAAAGACAGCTCCAGTGTTGCCTTTAAAAACTATAAAAGAAAAAGAAGGTTACAGATTTAAAAGAATGTCTTTAATCTTAAATCAAAATATGTGGAACAAATTTAAAAATTTATCTCAAAAATATGGTTTAACACCAACCGCATCTGTATTGACTGTGTACAGTGAAGTGTTAAAAAAATGGAGTTCGGAAAAAGAGTTTCTTATAAATTTAACTTTATTTAACAAGAAAAATTGGGGGGAAAATGTAGAATATTTAATAGGAGATTTTACAAATACTTCTATAATCTTGATAAAAAATGTTATGGAATCTTTTGTGGGGCAAGCAAGGAAAGTGAATGAAGAATTATTTAATTGTATAGACAATAGTTTATACTCTGGAGTTGATATATTAAGAGATATTTCTAAATTAAACAACTCCAAAGATTTTTTGGTTCCATATGTTTTTACAAGTGCAATAGGATTGATTAATGATAGTTTGGTTGGGAAATATGTATACGGAATATCTCAAACACCTCAAGTATTCATTGATTGTCAAGCGATGGATACTGACTTAGGTTTGCAGATTAATTGGGACATACGTGAAGGGATATTTGAAGATGATATGTTGCAAGATATGTTTAGCGTATTTGAGAAGATTTTAATAGATTTATCAAATAATGAAGATAGATGGGAAAAGAAACTGGAAGTTGATATTCCTGAGTGGCAAAGTGAAAGTAGAAAAAAAGCAAATAATACAAATAGAATATTTGATAATAAGACATTATTAGAAGATTTTATGGAAAAAGTAAAATCCTATCCTGATAAAACTGCAGTCATAGATTCTATGGGGGGGATGTCTTATAAAGAATTATATGATAAGTCGGTATCTATAGCTTTAATGTTAAAAGAGAATAATGTAAAGAAAGGTGAACATGTAATTGTTCAATTGCCGCATAGTAAAAGTCAAGTTTATAGTATTTTGGGAATACTTATGGTAGGAGCGATATATGTTCCAGTTGATGTTAATATAGGAGAAAAAAGATTTGAAAGTATATTAGAACAATGCGATTGCAAAGTTATTTTGACAAATGGTAGAGGGAACAATACGGAACATGAAATTTTTGTAAATATTAATGATGTAATCTGTAGATCTGATTTGATTGATATGTTTGATGTAGAGCATATTGATTCAACGGATGTAGCGTACATCATATTTACATCAGGAACTACCGGTGTTCCAAAAGGAGTTGTAATAAGTCATAGTGCAGCACTTAACACAATATACGATATAAATCAAAAATTTGGAGTATCTGAGAAAGATTGCTTGTTAGGTATATCAAAGCTAAATTTTGATTTATCTGTTTATGATATTTTTGGAATGCTATCAGTTGGAGGAACTATTGTATACCCTGATGAAAGTGAATATTTAAATCCTTCTCATTGGGATGAATTAGTTGAAAGAAATTCTGTGACTGTATGGAACACAGTGCCAGCATTAATGGAACTTTATTTGAGCTATTTAGAAAGTATATCAAAGGAACAAAATTCTATAGGACTAATTTTATTGTCAGGGGATTGGATTCCTTTAAATATGCCTGATGCATTGCAAAAATCTTTTATTAGATCCAAAATAATAGTATTAGGAGGTGCGACAGAAGCTTCTATTTGGTCGAACTATCATGAATATAAAGGTCTTGAAAAAGGATGGACTAGTATACCATATGGAAAACCGCTTAGTAATCAACAGTTTTTTGTGCTAGATGATAACTTAGAAGATTGCCCGGCGTATTGTGAGGGTAATTTATATATAGCTGGGAAAGGGTTGGCAGATGGATATTTAGGTGATAAAAAATTAACTGAAGAAAAGTTTTTTATCCATCCACAGAAACAAATTAGAATTTATTCCACTGGAGATTTAGGACGATATTTGTTGAATGGAGAAATAGAATTCTTAGGAAGAAAAGATAATCAGGTAAAGATAAGAGGCCACAGAATAGAGCTTGGAGAAATAAAGAACGCTTTAATGCAACAACAAGGAATTGATGATTTGATTGTTAGGGTCAATTATGATAAGGATGATATGCCAATTGAAGTTATTGCTAAAATAGAAGCAGATAATAATATAATTGATGAACAGAAAGATAAATACTTTGGTGGATTTGAAGCGATAGAAGAAAGTCTCAACAAAGAAATAGATTTTGAACGGTATCAACATATATGTAAACAAAGAGATATAGTGTGTCTGTTTTCAATGCTAAATGTATTGATAGATTTAGGTGCATTGAAAGGCATTGACTCAAAGTTATATATGTATGACAAAGGTTTATCCAATATAGATTTAAAATATCATGAAATTTCAGACAAATGGATAAATCAACTTAAAACAAACAGCATTATTTATCCAGAAGGAGATTTCTATATAGTTCCCGAGATAATAAACAAAGAATCACTAGATAAGATATGGAATGATTGCATTTTAATGTGGGATAATAAATTTGGGGATATCAATATAATGCATTATATTAAGGAAAATATTGAAAATTTAAATGAAATTCTAAAAAATAAAGTGGATCCTAGAGGAATACTGTATCCTAATGGCTCGAAGAAATATACAGAAGCTCTTTATGAAAAAAGTATTTTTTCTGTTTTGATTAATGGTTATTATTGCAAGTTTTTAGAAAACTATCTAAAGGATAACAAAAAAAAGAAATTAAGAATTTTGGAAATTGGTGCAGGAACTGGTGCGACAACAAAAAAAATATTGGAAATACTTGATGGTAACGATTATGAATATCATTTTACGGATTTACAAAAATATTTCTTGCCACATTCTAAAGAAATTTTTAAAGATAATAGAAATATATTAGTTTATCAATTGGATATAAATGAGGATCCATTAGAAAAAGGATTGCAGTCTAATTATTTTGACATTATTATAGGGGCATATGTTTTAGAAAATGTAAAAGATATTGCTAAGAGTATGTCTTATATTAATACCCTACTGGCACCTAAAGGTCATTTGTTGTTTTCAGAGCCTATTAGAAATGAACCGTGGTTATTGGTATCTCAAGCATTGATGATGGAAGAACCAACTGACAGTATAAGAAAAGAAACTGTATTTATTGACCCAGCAGCATGGAAAAATATATTGCTTGCAATTGATGATAGCGATAAACCTTATAATTTTCCGAATGAGAATAATTCGCTAGGTATTTTGGGGGCGAATATTTTCATTAAACAGTTTAAAAAGAATCTTATGAAAATAGATAGAGAAAAAATATATGAGGACATTAAAGAATATTTACCTAAGTATATGCTTCCATCCAAGATTTACTATGTAGAGTCTATGGTGTTGACTAGCAATGGAAAAATCGATTTAAAAAATAATTTCAATATAATAAATTTTGGAAATGAGAAAGAACTGATAAATAAAATTGGTAATGATGTGGTGTCTGAAACTGAAAAAGAGATTATAAAAATTTGCGAGAAATTGTTAGAAGCTGAAAGTTTGAAGATGGATTCGAATTTTTATGATTTCGGTGCAGATTCACTAATCATTGCGAAGATAGCAACGGAAGTAAAGAAGAAGTTAAACAAAGCTATTTCATTTGAAGCTTTACTAAGAGAAATAATCAACAACCCTTGTGTATCTGGAATTTCAGCTTTTATAAAAGAAAACAGTGATGAGGTTATAGAAAAGGCTTCTGCTGTTGAGGAGATAGTATATACTAAAAGATACAAGACGTTAAACGGAATGGCAGATGTTTCAAAGTTGAGAGTACTTGTACATGGAGCTTTTGGTAGCTGGGAAAACTTTGATTGTTTAGCGACAGAGTTATGCCAACAGAATGCAGGAGATGTTTTGATATTAGGTGTTTCAAACACCGAAAAATATTTAGAGTTTGATATCAAATCATTGGTGCCTGTGTTGGCTGATATGTATTGCAAAAAAATAGTTGAATTAAATGCAAAAGAGGTTCAGTTGATAGGATATAGCTTCAGTGGAGTTGTTGCATTAGAAGTAGCTAGACGACTTTTAGAATTGGGGATTAATGTTGTTAATTTATCTATAATTGAAGGAGGAACAATTCCGGAGAATAGTTTCGATGAATTGCCGCTTGAACTAATATTTATATATGCGTTTGATGTAAATTTAGAGGATTTAGGTATTGGGAAAATTGACATATTTGATAATATCTATGCATCAATGGATATCGATAAAAATATATTGACAACATCAAACCTTTTAAATCAGCTCAATACAGAAGATGATTTAAATATAATTACAGAATTAAATAATATGTCACAGCAAGATAGATTCAGAAAATATCATTCTATTATTGATAAAAAGCTGAAACAAACGTTGTCTATTAATTCTTTATTTGAACTATATAAAGTATTTAAACACTCAATAGAAGCTCAAAAATATAACCCAGATCTTTTCTTTGGAGATATTGATTATTATATTGCTAAAGATAATAGAGGAGCATATAAGTATATTGAACTTTTAGTTGACAAATGGAAAGATTTGGTTATTGGAGATATAAATAAAATATATATAGATGGAGATCATTACAGTTGTGTGCAAAACAAAGAAAATGCGAAGCAACTGGCGATGCTGATTAAAAAATAAATGTATATATATGGAGGAAATTGAAATGGAAGTATCTAATATTTTAATATGTGGTAATTTTGAAGATTTATATTCCTTGCAAGGTAAAACTAAATTTTGCATATTGGATACTGAAGAAGAATTAGCACAGAAAAATGCGTATTTTAAAAATATTAAGCTGTACAATTCTATATCTAAGTTACCAAGCAATATTAAATGGGCATATATTCCTCAAATATCCTTGATTGCTGCTAATAATTCCCTATTAAGGCAGGAATTATTAGCAGCAGGAATTTCAATAATTGATCAAATGCCGTTGAATGCAAATCAAATAAAAGATTGTTTGCGAATTGCGAATGATAAAAAAATTTATTATATTCCTGAGATACCGGGAACTAATGATGGTTT
Source organism: Filifactoraceae bacterium (assembly GCA_051655155.1). Lineage (GTDB taxonomy): Bacteria > Bacillota > Clostridia > Peptostreptococcales > Filifactoraceae > JBOFZL01. Next base: position 19,802 of record JBOFZL010000083.1, on the reverse strand, counting down.
TTTTGAAAAATGTATGAATGTAATATGTGGAGAGTTTAATAAAAATAATATTTTATATTTTGATGGTATATTTTCTGATGTATTAATATATTATGTTTTCAAAATACTTAAAGAAGGGTTACAGACAAATCAGAAAATAACTATAACAAATGAATATAGTGATTCGATAACCACAACACTTTCGGGATATATTTTAAGCATTCCCTTTTGCATAAGGATATATAGTTCAAATATTAATAAAGAGTATAAATTTGTTGAGTACAATGACGAATTAAAAATATTCACAAAAAATGGTTGCATCACAATGGACTTTATTTACAAAAAAATATTGTATAACAGTAATATGTTTGAAAAATCAATAAAAGATAGTAGTTTTTTAAATCAAACTTTAGAAAATAAACATAAGTTAAATATACACACAGTAATTGACTCAAATATGAAGGTAGATTTAATTACTTACCGTTCTCAAATTCAAGAAATATTAAATGATTTTACTTTTATTCAAGATATAAATAAAGTGTTATCTTATAACAAAAATTTAAGGATAGGAAAATATGAAGCACAAAATAATATGTTGAAAACTTTAGTATTTGAAAACAGATTTAATTACAAGGACTTAGATACAATAGATATAAATAAAGAAATTTCCGATATAGAAAGAAAGTATTCGCATATACACGATAAACACTTGTCAAAATATAAGGAAAAATTGGTAGCCTATATATTAGGAGAAATATTTATCTTTTTTAGAGAAAATGGGGCTTTTAATGAACGAAATGTAAAGTACTCTGAGGAGTACATCATTAATGACTGTTTCGAGGGAAAAAACAGCAAGATAGTAAAAAGATGGTTAAAAAATCTTGTCCTACATGGTTTTATTGAGTACAAGGAAGGAGATTTTTATTCAATTAAGAGTTTGCAGATTGATACTACGCAATATTTTTGTGAATTACGAAAATTGTGGGATTGGAAATTAGGAGATCCTTATTCAATAGAGTATATAAGAGAAAATGTAAAACACTTGAATGAATTGTTCTACGGAAATTTTAATTGCAATGCTATATTATTTCCAGAAAGTGATATCAAATATGCTACAGCTCTGTACAAAGACAATATAATTTATAGATTTTTGAATGAGATAATTGGAATACAGGTATCTGATTATGTGGATACTTATTGTAGCAAAATCGATGATAAAATAACTATTCTTGAAGTGGGTGCGGGTATAGGAGCAACAACTGATAATATAATTGAATCATTGGAAAAATATAACCTATTAGAGAATGTAAATTATTTATATACGGATATTTCTAATTTTTTTTTAAGTATTGGGAAAGAAAAGTACAGTAGTAATTCCAACATTAGTTATTTAAAACTTGATGTTGATAATATAAATGAATTAAAAGCCGTAGAAGATGCAAATATTATTGTAGCTGCTGGCGTTTTAAATAACTCGAAACATCTTGAAAGAGTAGTGAAAGAACTATTAAAGAAAATAAAATTGAATGGTATGTTGTTGATTACAGAACCAATGGATGAACCAATTGAAATGTTGGTATCACAAGTATTTATGATGGAGGAACCTGATGACATAAGAAAGGTTAAAAACAGTACTTTCTTGGGAATAGATGATTGGATAGAACTTATTAATAGATGCGGTGATTTTGAAGTGAGTATTTTCCCTGGAGAAAACCATAGCTTAAATATATTCGGTCAAAAATTATTTGTAATTAGAAATAAAGGATGGTAAATGTATGACTATGGCAAAGGGTAATATTGTTTTTATATGTGGAGCTTCTCACGCTGAATGGTGTTGGGAAGAAAATTTTACTAACTATTTTATAGAACGTGGATATAATATTAATATTCATGTTTTATCTAAAGAAGCAAGAGATGTTAAAAATTCTGTATTAATGTTAGAAAAAAAGATAAAAAAACTGAAGCTAGAAAAATGTGGTAAAGTTGCAGTAGTCACTCATTCTATGGGAAATTTAATTTTAAATGAGTATTTAACGGATATTAAAAATATTGATGATCTGGACGCAATAATATTACTTTCACCTTATCCAACAAGCCATAGATTCTTGAATTCTATAAAAATTTCTTGCAATTATTATGGAAAAACAAAAGAAGAACTTTTCTTTTCTGGTAGAGTGGATAAAAGTAAAGAATATATTGAGAAAATGGAAGGAGAAGCCAAGAATAACAGGCTATTAACCTTAACATATTCTAAAGTGAAATTTTTAAACTTACTCGTACCAACCCTTATAATTGGTTCAATTAATGATAAATGCATATCTGTAAAATCTTTGATTGATAATACGAAACATTATGGTGCAACATTAAAAGTTTACAATGAATTATGCCACGATTGTATGCTGGATCCACTTTGGGGGAAAGTGGCTGCTGACATATATTCATTTTTGCAAAATTAATTGCTGCCAAATCTAATTTTAATTAATATACAAAAAGCATTGATTTATTGTGATATACAAATTAAGCATTATATATTGACATAAGTAGAGAGTTGAATTACAATAGATAACAAAGTTATCTATTGTGGAAAGGAGGTAATATTATGGGAAATTTGAACGGACTAAATGTTACCCATGAAAATATTTTAAAAAGTGGGAAAACTAATTTTTTAAAAGATGGATATGAACGTTCTAATTTGAGAAAGATATGTAAAGATGCGGGCGTTACAACCGGTGCTTTTTATCGGCATTTTGAAGATAAGGAGGCTTTATTTATTGCGTTAGTTGAGCCACTTGCCACAGAAGTTTTAGATTTATACTCAAAATTTGAAGAAAAATCTTTTAAAAGTATAGATGAGGAACATATTAAAGAGTTAGCTGAAATTAATATTAAAGGTTCTATTGAGTCGGCATTGTATATATTTAAAAAGAAAGAGATATTTGAACTTTTAGTGTATAAGGCATACGGAACAAAATATGATAATTTTATTGAAAAGCTAGTCGAAATGGAAGATTTGAATCGAAAGAAAATTTTGAAAATGGTATTGAAGGATGATTATAAATATATGAATATATCTGAAAGATCAATGCATTTACTAAATCATGCATATATCAATGCGTTATGTGAAATTATTATACATTCTGAGAATACAGAAGAAGTGAAAAAAAATTCGGAGATTGTTGCGAGATTTTTTCGTGAGGGTTGGAAAAAATTGCAAGGATTTTAAAAAAATTTACACAAAAGATAACTAAGTTAGCTAACTTAGTTTCGTAGATGGTGCAATAGTTATATAACAATTTATATATGAATAAGTATTATTCGATTGGAGTGTTATGATTGAAAAAAGTAGTTACATTGAATGATATAGTGTGAGAGAGGTGTTGAAATGGAAAAGAAAAATCCTTTTGTAATATTATGGAAACTTGCATATAAGGAACATTCAAAATTAAAAACATCTGTATTTATAGCGAGTATTGGTGTTATTGCAGGGATTGTTCCGTACATTGCTGCAAGTCGTATTTTAGTTTATTTAATAAATGGAAACGAAGATTTAAAGGTCTATTTTCTATGGATGGGGATGGGGCTGTTATCTTATATTTTAAAATCGGTGTTATATTCTATGGCATTGTCTGTATCTCATAAAGCAACTTTTGGTGTATTGAAAGATGTTCGCTTAAGGATGCTTGATAAAATGCCAAAGATGCCATTAGGGGAAATAATAAATGTTCCAAGCGGCAACTTAAAGCAGATTATAGTTGATCAGGTTGAAAGTATTGAGAAGACTCTTGCACATTTATTACCTGAAATGACTTCCAATCTATTAGGTTCTTTGAGTATATTCATCTATCTGCTTTTTCTTGATTGGAGAATGGCTTTGTTGTCATTGGGGTCTGTTCCTTTGGGAATGTTTTTCATGGTATTTGTAATGAAAAACTATCCTGTTCAATACGAAGGATCTGTAAAAGTTAGCCGTGAGATGAACTCTGCAATTGTTGAGTACATCAATGGAATAGAAGTAATTAAAACATTCAATCAGGATAAAAAATCTTATGCAAAATATAAAGACAAGGTTGTTGCTAATGCAAAATATTTTTATGAATGGATGAAAAGCTGTCAGTTATCTGTATCTCTATCTAAAAATATATCACCGAGTACAATGATAACGGTACTTCCACTTGGATGGTTTTTTTACATCCATGGTAGCTTGAGTGCAGAAATATTTATATCTGTTATTATTTTATCTTTAGGTATTGCATGTCCTTTACTTGAGACCATAAATTTTGTTGATGGACTTGCAAAGATAGGGACTATTGCAAATTCTATTAACTTAATTTTAGAAGGAAAAGAGCAAAATCATTCCAATAAAGATGCGAATATTAAGCAATATGGTATTGATCTGCAAGATGTGAAGTTTGGATATGAAGAAGAAAAGGAAATTCTTCACGGAGTATCACTAAATATAAATGAAGGAACAACTGTAGCTTTTGTTGGTTCAAGTGGCAGCGGCAAGTCAACTTTAGCAAAATTGATAGCTGGATATTGGGATATAAATAGGGGAAGTATAAAAATTGGCGGGTATAATCTTAAGGATATTCCGCTAAAGCAATTATATAGTTTAGTAGCATTTGTTTCTCAAGATAATTTTCTGTTTAATGAAAGCATTAGAGAAAATATCCGAATGGGAAATCCAAGTGCAAGTGATGAAGAGGTTGAAGATATTGCAAAAAAATCGTGTTGCCATGATTTTATTATGAAGATGGAGCATGGTTACAATACGGTTGTTGGAAGCAGTGGCAGTCATGTTTCCGGAGGAGAAAGACAGAGAATATCAATAGCAAGAGCAATGCTTAAAAATTCTCCAATAGTAATACTTGATGAAGCCACTTCGTATATAGATCCGGAAAATGAAGTGATTATTAAAAAAGCTATATCACAGCTGGTACAAAATAAAACAGTCATTATTATTGCACATAGATTGTCAACTATAACAGATGCAGAACAGATTTTTTTGATTGAAAATGGAAAGCTTATTTCACGTGGTAAGCATAAAGAATTGATGGAAGATTGCGAGCGATATCAAAAAATGTGGGAAGCTCATATTGGAGTAAGGGATGGTGAAATAAAATGCTAAGTGCTTTAATAAAGATTATAGATTTTTCGGGAGATGAGAAGAAAAATTTATACCATTCTATATTTGTAGGTTTCTTATTTGCGATTTTTCATATGCTTCAAATCAGTGCGATTTATTTTATAGTAAAAGCTATTATTGAAAAAGATATGACTATGATGCCTGCATGGATTTCTTTGGCATTACTTGCAATAAGTATAGTCGGGAGAAGTATTGCAAACTATTATTCACAATTACAGCAATGCCATGCGAGTTATTTTATGGTTGCAAACAAAAGAGTTTCAATAGGAGAAATACTAAAAAAAATACCTATGGGATTCTTTAATAAGAATAATGTTGGAGAAGCAGTGGGAATTTCAACAACAGTTTTGGAAGATGTGGAAAATACTGTTGCAATGGTAATGGTAAATATATTGTCAGGATTTATAAATACAATAATCTTCACGCTGATGATTTTGGCTTTTGAATGGAGAATAGGTATTGTTGTAACAATTGGAAGTTTGTTATATTTGTTTGTTTTGTCAAAGATGGAAAATAAGTCAAGAAGCGTACTTCCTAAAAGGCAAATAGCTCAAGCGAAGTTGGTTGATGCCATTTTGGAACAAATAGGTGGAATGTCAGTTATAAAATCCTTTAATTTAACTGGTAAAGGAGATGAAAAAGTTAGAGAAGCAATCGAAAACACAAGGAAAACAAATCTTGACTGCGAAAAACTTTTTACGCCTTACACGATTGCTCAAAACATTCTCTTGGATTTGTTTAGCATTTTAATAATAGGTACGGGTATTTTCTTATACCATAGAGGAGAACTTTCATTGCTTAATACCGTTATGACAGTTATAATTTCATTTCTCGCTTTTTCTCAGATCAAATTAGCAGGAAGTGCGACAACTGCTCTTAGAGTTGTCTCTGGCTCTATCGAGCAAACTAAGAAGTTTGAAGAATTTCCACAGATGGATTTTGAGGGAAATGACATAAATCCTAATAACTTTAATATTTCATTTGAAAATGTAGAATTTTCATATTCGGGTAAAAAAATTCTTGATGATATATCTATTGAGATACCACAAAATCAGATGACTGCAATAGTTGGGGCATCAGGGGCTGGGAAAACTACATTTTGTAATCTAATTGCAAGGTTCTGGGATATAGATAAAGGAAAGATTAGTGTAGGGGAACATAACATACAAGAATATTCATTAGAGTCATTGATGAGGCAAATTAGTATGGTTTTCCAAAATGTGTATTTGTTCCAAGACACAATAGAAAATAACATAAAGTTTGCTAAGCCAGATGCAACACATGAAGAAGTTGTAAGTGCCGCTAAAAAGGCGTGTTGTCATGATTTTATTATGAACCTTCCAGAGCAATATGAAACAGTTATAAAGGAAGGTGGTGCAAGTTTATCCGGAGGAGAAAGACAGAGAATATCAATAGCAAGAGCGATGATAAAAAATGCACCAATTATTATTTTTGATGAAGCTACAGCAAATGTAGATCCTGAAAATGAGGATAAATTACAGAGTGCTATGGAGGCACTTACGAGAAATAAAACTGTAATTATGATTGCCCATAGGTTAAAAACTATAAAAAATGCAAATCAGATTCTTGTTTTAGAAAATGGGAAAATAACACAGAGAGGAACACATGAGGAACTTATTAAAACAGATGGGATCTACAAGAATTTTATTGAATCAAGGGAAACAGCTGCGAATTGGAAGTTGTCATAAAAAATAAAAATGTTTTGTACCATAATGGTTCAAATATAAACTGGGTAGTTTTTGATACTACTGAAAACACGAGGAGGATTAAAAAATGAAAAAAAGATTATCAGCGAAAGATTTAATCAATGTAGGAATTTATACGGCTATTTATTTGGTCATATTTTTTGTGGTAGGAATGATGAATGCGATTCCAATCGTATATCCTGCCATTTATTTACTAATTCCAATTATTACAGGGATACCTTTTATGTTGTTTTTAACTAAAACAGAAAAATTTGGTATGGTTACTATTATGTCGATTATTATCGGTGCGTTTTGGTATTTAATGGGCTATACATGGTTGGCGTTAGTAGGATATATTCCATTTGGAATCATCAGTGATTTGATTATGAAATCAGGTGGTTTTAAAAGTTTTAAAAAGAATGTTATAGGATTTTGGTTGTTTTCTTGTGGAATGATCGGTTGTCAAATGCCAATGTGGGTAATGGCAGACACTTATATGGAAGGTGTTAAGCAACAGATGGGAGAACAGTATGCAATGGAACTAGCAAAATATATGCCATCTTGGATGGGATTTGCTGCACTTGGAATTATTCTAATCGGTTCGATTATTGGTGCAAATTTGGGAAGAAAAATGCTTAAGAAACATTTTGAAAGAGCAGGTATCATTTAATGGAAGAGTATGAGGTATATAGACCGAAGAAACCCAAAGGCTTTTATTTGGATCCTCGTACTAAAATTCTATTCATGATATTTATAACAACTATAATGTCTGTCGGATATAAGGATATTTTAATTAGCCTTATATCCGCCATTGTGGCAATAGCATTACTATTATCTAATAAGCAGGTTAAGATAGCTCTTATTTACGGAGGGCTGTTTGCTTTGGCTATAATAGCACATTTTACAAAAGATATGTATATTTTGCCCATATTTATAAATACAGTTTCGGTCTTGTTAAATGCTTTAATTTTAAGATTATTCCCGATTTTTATGTTGGGATATTATATTGTAATGTCTACGAAAACGAGTGAGTTTATAGCATCAATGGTGAAGTGGAAGATTCCAAATGTGTTTATTATTCCAACAGCAGTAGCATTTAGATTTATTCCAACCTTGCATGAAGAACATAGCTCAATTAAAACAGCTATGAAAATGAGAGGAATTAGTTTTAGAAATAAAAGAGCATGGAAGAAACCCAGCTTATATTTGGAATATGTAACAATTCCGCTGATTGTGTCTATTGCCAAAATAGGTGATGAATTGTCAGCGGCTGCAATAAGCAGAGGCTTGGGAGGCTTAAGAAAGAGAACCAGTGTAGTAAAAGTAAAATTTACTATATACGATGTGTTTATTTTATGTATTTCAACCGCTCTTATAGGATTGTTTTTATATAGGAGGGGATAGGATTGATTGAATTTAAAGATGTGTCATTTACTTATGATAATGGGGATAGAAGTGCTGGGATTTATAATATTGATTTAAAAATCAATGATGGAGAAGTAGTTGTGCTTTGTGGTGAATCTGGTTGTGGCAAAACCACTGTAAGTAGATTAATAAATGGACTTATTCCCGGATATTATGCAGGAACTATGACTGGTGAAGTATTAGTAAAAGAGTACAAGATTTCAAAGAATCCAATTGATGAATTGAGCCAATATGTAGGCTCTGTGTTTCAAAATCCAAGAACACAATTTTTTAATGTAGATTCCACAAGTGAGATTGCTTTTGCCTGTGAAAATTTTGGAATTCCACGAGATGAAATTTGTATGAGAATTGGAAAAGTGACGAAAGAATTAGATATAAATAATTTACTTGATAGAAGTTTGTTTTCAATGTCTGGTGGTGAAAAACAAAAAATTGCTTGTGCTTCAGCGGCGACTATGGAACCCGAAATTTATGTATTAGATGAACCATCGTCTAACTTAGATGTTAAATCCATAGTAATGTTAAAAGATACCATCAAAAAATGGAAGGGAAAAAAAGCAACGATAATTATAGCGGAACATAGACTGCAATATTTAATAGATATTGCAGATAAGTTTGTCTATATGAAGGATGGAAAAATTCACAGTGTGTTTTCTAATGGTGAGTTTAAGGAACTGCCTAATAGTGTTTTAAATAATATGGGGTTACGAAGTATACATTCTACTGATGTTAACAATGCGACAAAAAATATAGATATTCAGGAAGAAATAGAGATTAAAAATTTCGATTTTGGTTATGGTAAAACCCCGTTTCTTGAAATTAAAAGTATTGCATTACCTCAAAAATCTATTGTAGCTGTTTTAGGTAATAATGGTTCAGGAAAATCAACCTTTTCAAAATGTTTATGTGGAGTTGAAGAAAAAGCAAAAGGAACTTTGAAGCTAAAGGAAGAATATTACACTACAAGAGAGCGACTAAAAAAATGTTTTATGGTAATGCAAGATGTAAATCATCAGTTGTTTACTGAATCAGTTAAAGAAGAAATTGTTTTGAGCATAGAAAACAATGGAAAAGAAGAAAAAATAGTTGATGAAATATGTAAAAAGCTAAACCTATTGGATTTTATGGATTGCCATCCAATGTCGTTGTCAGGAGGACAAAAACAAAGAGTTGCAATTGCAAGTGCTATTGTATCTGATAGAACAATTTTGATTTTAGATGAGCCTACGAGTGGTCTTGATTTTAAAAATATGAAAGAAGTTTCTAAGGAAATGATAAGGCTCAAGGAGGAAGGGAAAACCATTTTTATTATCACCCACGATCCAGAGCTAGTAGAATGCTGTTGTGATTATTATATGTTTTTGGAGAATGGAAAAGTAAAATGGCATGGCGGTAGGAATGAAAAAAATATTAAAGCAATCTGGGAGTTTTTTAATCAATCAAGTAGTTGTCTATAAAAATATAAGCAATAGAAGGAGGAATATGGATGAAACAAGATATGAAAGAACAATTACTAACCAAAAAACCGATAGATTTACTATTTCAGCTATCTATTCCAGCGGTTATAGGAATGATAGTAATTGGACTATATCCGTTAATGGACGGAATATTTGCAGGTAAAATTATAGGACAAACTGCAATGACAGCTTGTGGAGTAGCTATGCCATTAACTTTTTTTAATAGTGGTATTTCAACATTGATTGGTGTAGGATCTGCATCAGTACTTTCAAGAGCTATTGGGAAGGGCGATCAGAAAACAATAGATAAGATTATGGGAAACCTAATCTTTTGGGTTATTTTATTATCCGCAATTATAACAATTGGGGGAATAATTCTTGCTCCATATTTCTTATCTATGGTAGGTGCAACAGGAGAAATAAAAGCTTATGGTATCAGATACCTTAGAGTGATTTTTATTGGTTCTTTATTTGTAAACTTTACGCAAGCAGCCAATATGGTAATGCGTGGCGAAGGACTGATGAAAAAAGCCATGATGATTATGGGACTTGGTGCTTTACTTAATATCATACTTGATCCAATCTTAATGACTGTTATGGGTGAATATGCTATTGAGGGTGCTGCCATTGCAACTATAACAGCACAGTTTATTCAAGCGGTAGCAACACTGTACTACTTTTTGAAAAAGAGTAAGGTCGTTAAAATCCATAAGATAAAGTCTGATGATGAAATCAAGAAAGAGATGTTCGGAGTAGGTTCCTCTGCGATGATGATGCAGCTTCTATTTATGATTCAACAAACAATGCTTTATAAAATGGCGTTTAAGTATGGCGGTGATTCAAATGGAATTTTAATGGCAGCATCACTTCGTGTATATGCTTTTTCATTCATTCCGCTTTGGGGAATGAGTCAAGGGTTACAGCCTGTTGTTGGAACAAACTTTGGAGCAAAACAGTATGAAAGAGTAAGACAGACCATGAAAGTGTTTTCTATCGGTGGGCTTGTTCTTGCAGCAATTTTTTGGATTCCATCTCTATTATTATCAAGTCAAATTCTTTCCTTATTTGGTGTAGATGAAAATATCATCGCACAGGGTGTTGGTAATTTTAGATTATTTTACAGTGTATTTATTTTATATGGAGTAATGGTTATGTCTATTACATGTTTCCAGTCAATTGGAAATGGGAAAAAAGCCGGGACTATTGTAATGTTTAGACAATTGTTTTTGTTTGTTCCTGCCATTATCTTTTTACCAATGATGTTTGGAGTTAAAGCGGTCTGGTTCACGCAGCCACTTGTAGATTTCATTATGATTATCATCGGTATATTTATGATGCTCGGAGAGCTTAATAAAATGGGAAAGGAAAAGTCTAATCTTTAACCAATTTATTATTAAAAGAGGAAACTGAAAAATCAGTATGGTTTGATATATGGAAACTATTTAGTTAAAGGAATGGAGGAAAGAGGATATGAAAAATCCTATACATTCATTTAAAGCATTGAATTGTAACAAGAGCAGCCATTTTTCCTGTAAGTTTTATAGATATCTGTCTTTCCATATGCTCTTATAAACAATTAAATATAATTAAAGGAAGAACAAGCTTCTTTCATTTCAGAGGACTTTTTATGCTTAGATGCAGAAGTCCTCCTTTTTTTGCCTGAAAACAAACAGACAAAAAAAGAATGGAGGAAACTTTATGGCAAGAGATTATTACCTTTTTATTAACGGTAAAAAGGTTAAAGTCAGCGAGCAGATATATAAAGTCTACTGGCGAGAACGAGAACACGAGAAGTATTTGGAGCAGGTGGGCAGAAAAAACCACTTGCTCTTTTTTTCATCATTGGATCATGATGGACATTTCGTAGATAACATTGTTGATGAAAGCATTGATGTAGAAAAAATTGTCGAAACACAAATGATGATTGAGGTACTTAGAAATGCTATATCAAAACTAAACGATGAAGAGCGGGATATCATAGAGCGTTTGTATTTCAATGATGAAACGCTTCGTTCAGTAGCAAAGTTAAAAAGCATTACACATTCGGCTTTAATCAAGAGAAGAAATAAAATTCTGGAGAACTTAAAGAAATTCATAGAAGAAATTTAGTGTTTTGGTAACCAAGGGGGTTAAATTTTCCTTATATAAAGTGAGGGGAGTTTAACCTCCTGTATTTTTATTGACTAAGACATATTTTGCTAATTGGAATAGGAGTGATAGGAAAAACCTCTCAAATATTTGCACCTTGAAAACTGAATAGACCAAAGTAGGACTTTATCTACTTATTTAGGGTTATGACCTACGCCTTGACCTTTCTGCTGACTTTACAGTCGGTTTAAACGGATACTTGCTATGTGCAAAGGATAAAAGAAAGAGAGCGATAAATAGGGAAACATAAAGAATGGGTGTGGCAATCCATTTCCAGTGACAATAGGTAGTGATAATGATACTTCAATAGTGTGAGCCGGCTCATCTGGAAAAGAGGCGGGGGTTAGATTCTCATGTAGCATAGCCAATGCACCTACCAATGTCATTAAACTTAATTAGAGGAAAAATTATATTTTGAGTATAGAAAACTTAGCAAGAAAGGAGCGGTATTGGTGGATAATGACTGGAATGGATTGGCCGATTTAATTGCAAATTTAATTACAAAGTATGCTGGTGTTTTAGATTTAGATAATCTGCCAAATTCAACGCCAGCAAATGATAAGGAAGATAAAAATAGCTTTGACATGGCAAAAAAAATAGATTGAGAACAATTAATAAAAGTGATATAATAATCTTGAAATATATATCCAAACTAATTGGGTGGAAGTAAAAATATAGAAAATAAATTTTGAGGTTAATGCTATGTCAAATGAAAAGATAAAAGTATACATCTACACAAGAGTATCAACATCGGTACAGATAGATGGTTATTCTTTAGAAGCACAAAAATCAAGAATGAAAGCCTTTGCACTTTATAATGACTATGATATTGTTGGTGAATATGAAGATGCAGGAAAATCAGGAAAATCTGTTGAGGGAAGAATAGAATTTACTCATATGATGGAAGATATAAAATCCGGAAAGGATGGAGTATCTTTTGTTCTTGTGTTTAAGTTATCAAGGTTTGCAAGGAATGCTGCTGATGTACTTTCTACACTTCAAATAATGCAGGATTTTGGAGTAAATCTTATTTGTGTTGAAGATGGTATTGATTCATCCAAAGACGCAGGTAAATTAATGATTTCTGTTCTTTCAGCAGTAGCAGAAATTGAAAGAGAAAATATTCGTGTCCAGACCATGGAAGGTCGCATACAAAAAGCAAGAGAGGGAAAGTGGAATGGAGGATTTGCTCCATACGGTTATCAGCTTGTTGATGGGAAACTGTTCATTAATGAAGAAGAAGCAATTGCAATACGAACTATTTTTGATCAGTATGTTAATACAACGATTGGAGCAAATGGTCTTTCAAAATACTTAGAAAATCATGGTATAAGAAAGATAGCAAGACAAAATGGTAAAAATCCATTATTTGATGCGGGATTGATAAGAAAGATTTTAAAAAACCCAGTGTATAATGGGAAGATTGCTTTTGGCAGAAGAACTTTAGAAAAAGTACATGGAACAAGAAATGAATATCGTCAGGTAGAACAGGACGATTATTTGGTGTCAGATGGAATACATGTGCCTATTGTGTCAGATGAATTGTGGCAAGCGGCACAAGTGAAATTAAAAGCACAAGCAAAAAAATACGAACATAGCAATAAGGGGAAAGGTGTTCGCACACATTTACTTACAGGGATAGTGAAATGTCCAATCTGTGGAACAGGAATGTTTGGGAACAAGTGTATTAAATATAAAAAAGATGGAAGCAAATACAAAGATTTTTATTATTATGGCTGCAAGCATAGGAATATGAATCGTGGAAATAAGTGCGATTATCGCAAGCAAATTCGAGAAGAATTATTGGATGATGCAGTAGCTGAAGTAATAGTGAAGTTAGTAAGTAACCCCAAATTTGCTTCAATGATGCAAAAGAAGATTAACATGAAAGTTGATACATCAGCGATTGAAAAGGAAATAGATAATTATCAGAAAGAGCTGAGAAAAAATCATTCTACAAAATTTAAGCTGATAGAAGAAATAGACAATTTAGATGTTGATGATAAGCATTATAAGCGAAGAAAAGTAGATTTAGATACTCGACTTTATAGTATGTATGATAAAATTGAAGAATTAGAATCTTTTTTAATTGATGCAAAAGCTAAAATAGAAACCATTGAAGCAGAAAAGCTTACTGGAGATAATATATATAAGGTTTTGATTTATTTTGATAAACTCTACAAGGTTATGAATGATGTAGAGCGTAGGCAGTTAATAGAAGCTTTAATATCAGAAATTCAAATTTACGAAGATAAAAAGCCTAATGGGCAGTGGTTAAAGTCAATCACTTTCAAGCTTCCTATTATTGAAAAGGATATAAGTATAGGTTTGGACAATGATAAGCATGTGGAGTGTGTTGCATTGATGTCAAGAGTTGCACCCATTAATTAAATAAAGCATTGATATTAAAGGCTTATTCTAAGGTTATCGTTAAAAGGTATCGGTAGCTTGGAGTAAGCCTTAGTTTTCATTATTCAGTAGAGGTTTGCGTGGTGGGTAGTGGTGACACTCAGGATGGATGTCAAAAAAATGCACCCACTTGCACCTAATTAAAAATGAAAAGATATGGAAGCTGAGTAAATAGATTGTGTGTGAACATTATATTGCAAAAACAATATACCCGTCTCTGTGTTTTTTAACATCAATGCTAAATATTATAGAGACTAATTTAACGTATATCAAAAATCGACAGTATCATAAATTTTATGATACTGTCATATAATTAATAATTTAATTATCATCATAGTTTTTGACAATTAAATTTATAAACCTTTTCGTAATGCATTTCTAATGGCATCCTTTATTACTTGACTAGAGACCATTGCTCCAGAAATAGAATCCACTTCTAGACTATTATTTTATTTAATATTTTTTCAGCTTTTTTGCCTTTACCACATTCATGGTTTAATATTACTATGTCACTGATTTTACTATTTTTTACAGATAATTCAAGTTCTACTTTTACCAAATCTGTATTACTCTGTCCTCTATAATTACCATCTTTCACTAGTGAAAGATTTACTGGAGATTTATCCATTTTTTCCAGCTGGCTGTATTCTTTATATACTTTAAAAACAACAAAAAAAGAAAAAATAAGTAATAAAGCTAATATTGGTAAGAAAATTTTTTTCATTTGTCATCCTCTAAAGAGCTGATTATCGGATCTAAAAATTTAAAATCAGATATATCATATGATTTCGAAAGCATTTCACTTGCATAGGCGTCTTTCTTTTTCACATTTTTTGCAAAAGCTTTCATTATAAACTTATAAAAAAGATTCATTTTCTCATAATTTAATCCACCTTGGCAATAAAAAACTTTAGCATATTTTTTTTGTTCTGGATTTAAAATTTTATCTAAAGACAACCGAATTTCTTCCATATTTTCTTCTGGACTAGCTCCTACCATAAATAAAGCTATTTTTTTATTCTTCCAGTTAAGAATTCTATCTGTAAACCATTCTGACTTGTTTATTTTTCCTGCCATAGCCCACCCCACCGTAGACTAAAGCATCAAAAGATTCAAAAAAAGAATCTTCTTTTTTTTTAGCTTCTTTTATATCCATAGCTTGACCAGCAAGCCTATCGGCAAGACACTTTGCATATTTTTCTGTAAATCCTGTCTGTGAGCTATAAATTACTATTGACTTCATATTTTTTCTAGATTCCTTTCCATTTGTAAAATTGTTTCTATTGTAGTTAAAACATTTTCTTTTTCTATTCCTTGAAAGAGAGTTTCCATAATACGAAAAGATTCATCTTCATAAATTTTACAAAAATCATTACATTTATCAGTAATTATCACCCTTTGCTTTCTCTTATCTTCTTCATCAACTATAATTTCTACATAACCTATTTTATGTAATTTATTTATTAATTGTTTTGTATTTTGATGTGATGTTTCCATAATTTGAGCTAATTCCATAAGTGATGGATTATTTTTAAAAAGTCTAATACATATAATCGTAAAAAATTGCTTCCATGTAATATCCTGAAAATACTTATCTGCCTTAGCCTGATATTTATTTTCAAATATAGAAAGCAAACCTATTAGAAAAAAACTTGGCTCAACTCTTTTAAAATCCACCCTTGCATTTTTTATTTCATTGTTATAATCCATTTCAACCTCATTTACGTAATATATTACCTTTTTGTTTAAATATATCATATGATATATTCACTGTCAATAATTTTTTATAAGATAGATTGTAATATTAAGTGCAACAGTCTAAAAAGATAAAACTTATTAGAGAACTTCGTGTAAAATAGAATGGGGGGGGAGAATATGATTGGCAAAATCGTAAAAGTTAAAGTGGATCGTCCACTTGGGAGTTCGCACCCTGATTATCCAGAACATATTTATCCAATCAATTAGGTTATGCTGAAGGAATAATCGCTCCTGATGGAGAAGAACAAGACGTGTATATACTTAGGGTTGATAAAGCAGTAGGTGAATATGAAGGAGAATTAATTGCTGTTATCAAAAGGAACGATTGTCTAGAAGAAAAATGGGTTGATGCTCCAATAGGGATAAAATTTATAATAGAAGAAATTTAAGAAGTTGTTAAATTTCAAGAGAAATATTTTAAGTCTCATATTTAAATGTAATAATCAAATCCCAATTATCTGTATGATACCTTTTAACGATAGCCTCTATATATCGTTAAAAGGTTCCTAGATATGTTTCTACATACTGACAGGGTATCTGAGACGTACTTAGTGAGTAGTTGTTTCATTATATATCACAGATAAAAAGGCAATGTGGATTAGAGGTTAGGGAGAATTATAATTTGGCGAAATTAGAGGATGCGAAGCAACCGAATTGTCCAGAAGAGAAGGAAAAGGCAATTCAAGAGGCTTTGGAGCACTTTGAGATGATTTAATAGTATTATTTGATAGAAGATGATAAAATAACTTTAGACCAAATAACTAATCTTGAAGAAAATGTTTTGGCTAGAGTTTTGGAGATTATTTATATTGTAGGAGGTGTCATTTATGAACATCGGTTTAATTTCATGCCTTATTATGGGTGGATTCTTTTTAATAGTTGCAAGCATTTTTGCTTTACTAAAAGAAAAGGGAGCTATTTTGATTAGTGGATTTAACTCCTTATCTAAAAAAGAAAGAGAAAAATACAATCAGAAGAAAATTAGCCAAGATATGAGAAATTCTTTGTTTCTTTGGAGTGTAGTATTCCTAATTGGAGCTGTACTATGTTATTTTATTTCACAGTATACTGCTATAGTGGCATTTATTGTTTGGATCATTCTGTTTTTTCAGGATGTTCATTTCGATACAGAAAAAGCCTTTGCAAAATACAGATTATGAGCAAACTCTTCGTAGTTCAAAACAAACTATATTAATACAGGTTTATTAATTACCTCAAAACAAATACTGTAGGAATTTACCAAATGAATATTCACTCAATTTATATTCAATGTAGATTGGGTGATTTTTTTGTATTCTTTTAGTTGTGCGTATAAATTGGACTTTATTTACAATTATTTTGAATAATTTTTCATATTAAATTAATGATTCAACAAATTTACTGGAAAAAATATTTTCTAATCCTATTGCAGCTTTTTTGCAAGTGTGTGTAACAGCACCAATTGCTGAGGAGGTACTCATTCGAGGATATTTTATGAAAATTCTAAAAGAAAGGTACAGCATATTTCTGCAATAATAGTAACTAATATTTTTTGTAGTACTCCATTTTGATTTTGTGAATACTATTTTCTATTTACTAATTGTTTTTTAGGTATAGTAGTTATTAAAACAAAATCAACTGGTTACTGCATAATATTACACTTTAGTTTAAACTTCTACGTATTTATTAATTATTATATAAATAGATGAGTAAATTGCATTAGGCGGTAGATTTTCTAAAGAACTGCAAGGTCTTTTATGATGATTAATATCCTTAATGTTGTAGCGATTAAGATGCTCTTTTTAAGTTCGGCATAAAAGAACTCCATCGGGGAATTGTTATAGGGACATCCAACCGTGCTTGTAGATTGCTAGTTTTTTAAAATGTTTGGTATTAGTAAGAAAACTGTTTGATTTAAATGTATACATCAATTTTGAAAAGGAAAATCTCAATACTGGATCTATGGAAAGTGAATTGATACTTTCCATTTTAAGCAGTCTTGCAGAAAGTGAGATGACAGAAGATGAATAAAAGCATAACACTTATCCTGCACGAAAGCGTGTAGGCAATATATAAAATGGTTGGTATGAATCAATAAAAATTCAATCAGACGGACTTTTCAAAAACTTGTCTAGTTCAAGGATAAGGGAACAAATATGACTTATGAGAAGTGACGTAAGGCAAGAGACTTAAGTTCTGGAAAAGGTGAGTTTTATTTAGAAAGTACCATTGAAAATATATTTACTTTAGATTATAATGATGATAAAGAAGTGGAAGCGACTTTCAAAGAGTTTGCAAAAGCTCATGTTAAATCAGATAGAGAATATGATATGGTGGTAACTAAAAAAGGTGAGGCTTATTATATTAAAGG
This sequence comes from Filifactoraceae bacterium, assembly GCA_051655155.1. Lineage (GTDB taxonomy): Bacteria > Bacillota > Clostridia > Peptostreptococcales > Filifactoraceae > JBOFZL01. The sequence goes on along the minus strand of JBOFZL010000083.1, from coordinate 1,424 downwards.
TGGAACTGCATCAGTAGATATAACTTTGGTGAAAGATCTAAAAGGGGCAAAAGTAATTCACAATCATCCTGATGAGTATGGACTATTTGGGGATAGTTTCAGTGTCGAAGATTTTAAGTCAAATTTTGAATATAAATTAGATGAATTAGAAGTAATTAGCAATTTAGGAAGAGTTAGCCTAAAATCAAATAAATCTATATCTAGCTTGCAAGCTGCACTAATTTATAAAAAGGCACAGAGGGATGTAGCGATAGATGCTTTAAAAAAGAAAAAGATTATAGAGTATGAGCAACTTGAAATAATGAAAAATATTTCAAATAAATATCCACAATTTGTTTTCAAAAAGAAAGGATGATTATAAAATGACTTTCGAAGAAGAGTTTGAAATAATTAGAAACAATCTGTTGGAAGCACTAGAAAAAGAATCAAAAAGAGAAACTATCTCTATGCTAGATACTGAAGATAGAACATGGAAGCAAGCTAAGATGGAATATAATGAGAAATTATTGGAACTCAAGAAAAAATACCATATTGACTAAAGTACTCTTTTAAAAGAGTACTTTTAAAATACTCTTTTTTTAAGGTATATATAACAGGCTTTTGCCGATATAGAAATAAAAGATATGATCTTGACAGGTATTTGCCGAAGATATATCTAGGAGGTGGTTATCCCATGAGCTTTAAAGACAGGTCTTAGGTTAAGACTAAAATGCATGTCCCATTAGGGGCTTTTTTTGTATAAGGAAATATTAAAACACATTTTACGGAGGTTTAAACTATGAAAAAAGAAGATTTAATAAAGTTAGGACTTGATGAAGAAACAGCCAACCAAAGTGGAAATAGCAAGTAAAGAAGAATTAAAAGAATATGTAGCAAAGTCTGATTATGATAATTTAATCGTTGAGAAGGAACACTAGAAACAAGTAGTAGGGAGGCTAGCGATACAGCTATATGCTGGAACAAATTTAGAACTAAATTGGGGAAGGGATTAGAAAAGATTTGCCGGCAAATTGTATATTAAACATGGATTTTAATCATAAATTTTCTCAATTTAGTATGTAAATTGATTTATTTGCTTTTTTATTGTATCATATTGTTATTGACAACAGTGTGGCAACAATTACATAAAGGAGAATATTGATTTAATTAAAGTAGACAGACTTGTTAGTATGATTATGATAATTCTTGATAAAGAACTGATAGGTCACAGGATTTAGCAGATATATTTGAAGTATAATCAAAAGGAGTTTTCATCTATTTTCGGAAACTATGAAAGTGTTATAGAATATTAAGTTAAAGATTATGTGGGGACACTGATGAATATGTGAAATGAAATTAGAAATGTAAATAATTTATGGCTAAGTGGTCTATCAATAAATGAGGGAGATATATATGAACGAGTTAGATATTATAACAAATGAAGA
>JBOFZL010000082.1:0-59923 GCA_051655155.1 Filifactoraceae bacterium | reverse complement strand
CTAAGTGGTCTATCAATAAATGAGGGAGATATATATGAACGAGTTAGATATTATAACAAATGAAGAGCTTGTTGCTTTGGAGAATTATTCAGATTATTTCTTTAAAGGTGGAATTTATGAAGGGAAATTATTAACGAGTCCTACTAAAGCATATATCTATATAACAAAAGATAATCAGCTGATTGTCATAACAACGAAAGATCATCGATATGAAATCACAAGAAAAGTGGCTTTAAAAGATATTAAAAGAGCAATTTCAGGTCAAGGGACTGTTACAATGTCACTAGGGTTACAAAAAAAGAGTTTAAATCTACTATTAGATAGTGCAGAGCGTGGTGATTTTATTAAATTTTTTGGTTCAATAGCATTGTACTTATATAATTTACAGCAAATTGATACCAATATTGAAAAAATTGAAACACAAGAAGAGATAAAAGCTAATTTATTAAAGAATGAACAAACTTCAGAATTGTATGCTACAGATATATTTATTGAAATTCTCAAAAGCAGGGGTGTTAAATCAGCGAGTACAAATGCTGAGATGCTCGAGATATTGATGGGGTTGATTATTGCTGGATCGTTGGTGTTTGCACCTATATTAAAATTATTTGTCCCAGTTATTATCATTGTGTGTATATTAATTATCTATATAAGAAATAATTATTTTTAACTCGGAATTAATTGAATAAAAATTAACAAAATGTTAAAGCAAAACCCTATACATCAAGGGCATCTACAATTACATAGACCTTGACCTCATAAAGATCAAGAACCACCAATAGTCTTGATGTAAAAATGTAAGCTAAAATGGTTAAAATTATTGAAATACCATAAAATAACAACTTAATCTCAGCATTTTAAAAACTAATAAACAATTTATGATAGTTTATATATAAAAGAGTAGAGGAGATATAAAATTATGAAGATAAAAAATATGAAAGTAAAGGATACGAAATTGTTAATAGTATTGGTATTCTTAATAAATCTATCAATATACATATTTTTATATCCTAAGCTGATAAATAATATAGACTTGGAAAATCGTTTTTATCTAAAATTCAAAGCATATGATATTGTAATTAAATATAATCCTATATATGTAAATTTATACTATATTATTCTTTCAAGCTATCTTATGCTTGATGCTTTAAATTTTCGTATAAATAAGTTGTTAAGATTTGTAATCTGGGGAACTGTAATTGCTCTGGCATTTACATCTTACTATAAATATAGACCTCATGTTGGTTATGGAGAGATGATGTACATGGCAACACTATTACTTTTTTTTAATGTGGCAATATATAGACACTTATTAAATATTAAAGAAAAAAACTAAGTATAATCCAAGTTTTTTCTTTATATTTTTAGATTATTTTAAATGATTCACCACTATACCAAGTATAGCTATTTCCAATAGAGGAAGACCATTCACAAAATTTAGTAGTAACTTTTACTGAATCTCATTTTTTCATTCTATCTACTGTTGATTGCAAATCATTATCATCTAATCCTTTTTCAACTGCAGTTACTGTTACACCAAAAGTAATTCCTAGTCCTAATAAACTAATATATGATATAATATAATTCATTAATTTAATTTGAATTGTCATAGGAGATTGTATTATGTCAACTCTTGACACAGGATGGAAGATACTATTTATATTTACAATATGCATGGAATTTATTTATTCGTATTACAAGAGAGACCGGTTTTATTATAGAAAAAAAATAGTTCACACAGTCCTCATATCATTTTTCACGATAATAATTTTATCAAGATACATTAGTTGGAGTTCTGGTATATATCAAATATTGTTCATTTTTTTTATTATTGATCGAGGTATTTGTAAAAAACGGGATTAGAATCTACTCCTGTTTTTTGCAAATTTAAATATGAGTAAAAAATTATATATTAGAATTGTAGGTTATTGCATAGCATTTATTAAAAAGGTATATAAATATAGAGGAGGTAATTAGAGATGGCTTTACGTGGAAAAAGTATAAATTTATTCCTTATGGATGGAGAAGCGAGTGGTATAATAAAATGTACATTGGCGAATTGGACAGGGATTGCATATAAAATTCCAAGAACTGAATTAGAGAAATGTAAGGAACGCGACGATTTAAAACAAAGTGGAGTATATTTTTTATTTGGAACTTCAGATCAAACGGGGAAAAGCGTTGTTTATATTGGGCAAGCAGGTGCTCGGAAAAATGGTGAAGGCATACTTAACAGATTGCAAGAGCATAAAAGAAATCCAGAGAAGGATTATTGGACAGAAGCCATTGTATTTACCACTACAAATAATTCGTTAGGTCCTACAGAAATTAGCTATTTAGAAAATCGATTTTGTAGCCTTGTAAGGAAAGCTAAGCGTTATGAAATGAAAAATGGAAATGATCCAACACTAGGGAATGTTACTGAGGAAAAAGAAAGTGAATTAGAGGAATTTATAGATTATGCAATTGTAATAATGGGTACTCTAGGTCATAAAATATTTGTACCATTAATAGAAATGAATACTAAAGAAAATTTAATCTGTGAAGATATTTCAGAAAAAGTATTTTATCTTAAAAGGAAAATTAGAAAAAGTGGTCAAGTTATTGAAGCAAGATGCAGACAAACAAATGAAGGCTTTGTGGTATTAGAAGGTAGCCATATAGAAATTATAGATTCTCAAAGTATCCCAATTGGAATTAAAGATGCACGTGCAAATGCAAATATTGATTCTTACGGTGTTTTACAAGAAGATGTTCTCTTTAATAGTCCGTCATATGCAGCAGCATTTGTTATTGGGGGACATGCCAACGGGCTAACGGAGTGGAAGACAATCCATGGTAAATCATTAAAAGATATTGAAAATGAAGAGAGTTTAATATAAATATATAATCTATTTTTACAAGACCAAGAGAAATTATTTCTGTGACAGTTATTGTAGAGTTAGTACTGTTTGACACAGTCTCTTCGCTCACATTACACCATATTTGGTGAAATAACAAATAATGATCAGTTTGTAGCCTAGAACTTGCAGAAAAATACTTGAAAAAAGATAACTTTATATATTTGGTATTGTTTTAATATTTCTGATAAATTGAGTTAGAAAATATATTGCACAGTAAAATATATTATAAAAATAATGAAAAGAATATTGAGCATTATAGAACAATTTGGAGGAGGAAATATGAATCAATTAGAATTGGAATTAGAAATGGCTATAGCCCTAAGGAAAGAAGGTAAATTGAAAGAGTCAAATGAATTATTAATCAAACTTGTAAAAAAATATCCTGAAAATTCTTTAATTAATTACCATTGTGCTTGGAGTTTTGATGTCTTAGAACTTGAAAAAGAAGCTATACCTTATTACGAGAAAGCAATCTCTCAAGGACTAGGTGATAATGACTTAAAAGGGGCATTTTTAGGACTTGGAAGCACCTATCGAACTATTGGAGAATATTTAAAATCAAAAGATGTTTTTGTGAGAGGACTTAAAAAATTTCCCAAAGACAATGCTATGAAGACTTTTTATGCTATGACATTGTATAATCTTGGTGAGCACTCATTGGCTATGGAAATTTTATTAACAACACTGGTTGAAACATCATCGGATCCAGATATAAACGAGTATGGTAAAGCTATAAAGTTTTATTCTGGAGTTTTGGACAGCGTTTTGTGTAATAATAATAGAGGAAGATAGTTCAGTAAATAAAAGGGTTTATACTTAAGACTTTAAAAGTTAAGCAAGAAGTAATGCTTTTACATTATCACCACTTAATTTGTTTTACAGTTGTTACGGTTTCTTGTGTACATTTTATTGACAAAAGAGAGGGAAGTTCTCAAGAACGGTATCTTCTGTTGGGCACACTATCTTATCTAATTCAGTCAAACCATTTCGTAATGGTGTTAGTATATAAAAAATGCCTATAGATGGTTACATCTATAGGCATTTTTATATGGATTTTATTGATTAGTGATATTTTAGGGTGGTGGGAGGATTTGCTCATAATATCCACCATTAAACAGGAAGTTAGCTGTCTAATGCTATTTCAGCTGCTCGTTTTGCATGAATAAAAGTTGTATCAAAAATAGGCAGTGAAGAATCAGGTTGATGAACAAGAAGACCAATTTCAGTACAGCCAAGAATGACACTGTCAGCCCCTTTTTCTTTCAGGCTATCAATAATTTTTTTAAATTGCGCAAGGGATTCTTTTCTAATCTTGCCTAAGCAGAGTTCACGAAAAATAATATCATTCACAATATCTATGTCTGAATCATTGGGTATAATCACTTCTATGCCTCGTTCAACTAACTTCTGTTTATAAAAATCCTGCGTCATAGTGTATTTTGTCCCCAATAGACCAACTTTTTGAATATGGCACTTTTGAAGTTCATCTGCTGTGGCATCTGCAATATGAACGATAGGAATGTTAATCATGGAAGCAATTTGTGGAGCCACTTTATGCATTGTATTGGTACAAATCAAAATGAAGTCCGCTCCTGCAACTTCTAAGCCTTGAGCAGCCTTACCAAGAAGATAGCCACTCTTTTCCCATTCACCACTTGACTGACATTTTTCTATCTCATCAAAATCTACACTGTAAAGAATAATTTTTGCTGAATGAAGTCCTCCTAGTTTGTTTTTAATTTCTTCGTTGATAATCCGGTAATAAGGGATTGTACTTTCCCAACTCATTCCACCGATTAATCCAATTGTTTTCATTTCAAGACCTCCATAACCAAGCAGGTATAACCATCTGCTCATAAAATATAATACTTGTCATTATACCATATTTTTGATACTTCTAGAATAGCAAACCAATCCTTTTATCATGAAGAAAGTTTGAACTATTTCCTTTGTAAGAATCAGTCAAAGATATTGATGAAAACAATCCACCAAAGGGAAATGGATTTTCTAGAATTACATTAACCTACAATATTGAACATAAAGAAAATGTTGATAGTGTAATTAAATTAGTGCGAAGTGTTGGTGTAATAATTGTAAAAGAACCACAAGACGTATTTTGGGGTGGATATCACGCATATTTTTCGGATTTAGATGGATATTATTGGGAAATTGCATGGAGTTCGAATTTTCAGTTTGATGAAAAGGAACAGAAGTTATATGAAAGAAAAGAGATAAACGAATTTATGAAAAAGGGCGTATTAGAAAGTATCTTTAATAAAAGCAAAAATCGAACAAAGACAAGGTATTGAAATTGTCACAAAGAGATATAGCAAATGAAGAATGAAAGCTTATCAAAGAAATTCTATTTATAATCTTGACAAATCTTCCCTAAGAGGACTACAATAATTAATATGATACATAGTCTTACTTTTAAGTAATATACCACCCCAAAACCGAAGGGGACTATAACAAGTTGTGAAACTCCGTTTACAGCAAAAATGTAATACACCACCCCAAAACCGAAGGGGACTATAACCTTTTTTCGGAACTATACAGAATGAGCAATGTAATACACCACCCCAAAACCGAAGGGGACTATAACGTCTCCAGTTGATTTAGTTCTTGTTGTTCGGGTAATACACCACCCCAAAACCGAAGGGGACTATAACCTAGAAGCGTTTGCCCTGCTGTTTCCTTTAAGTAATACACCACCCCAAAACCGAAGGGGACTATAACTTAAATTAATATAGAGTGATTAACTCCATAGTAATACACCACCCCAAAACCGAAGGGGACTATAACAAAATCATCATTTTTAACATATTCGACAACGTAATACACCACCCCAAAACCGAAGGGGACTATAACAGGATTTTTCGGCGGGTCTGCTCTGCTAAAGTAATACACCACCCCAAAACCGAAGGGGACTATAACTGAAATAATAGATATTTTGTTTTTAATTGAGTAATACACCACCCCAAAACCGAAGGGGACTATAACTCTAGAAGAGATATGCAAAATACCTGCAAGAGTAATACACCACCCCAAAACCGAAGGGGACTATAACTTGATGAGGCAGAGCATCCTATTAAAAAATGTAATACACCACCCCAAAACCGAAGGGGACTATAACCTTGACCTAGGGAAACCAGTAAGGGCAAGGTTTAGAAGTGAATTACACTTAAAAAAAATCAAAAAAAACGTAAAAAAAGAGAGCCTTGGCTCTTTTTTTTTTTGAAAAATGAAATGCGATAGGTGGAATTTAGCTAAAATTTACTGGGAGTATATGTTATAATAATGTCATAAATGAAGGATAATCATTTGAATAATCTATTAAAGGAAGTTTGTAATAAAACAATTATATTGGAGAGTTGAGAAAAGAAAGGAGGGTATGATAGTCTTTTGAATATCATACATAGAAATAATGAGCAAAAAAAAATTATATGGGAACGTGGTTTACTGTATAGATAGAAAACAATATGGAAAGGTGAAAAGAGTTTATAGCAATAGCGAATATAGCCTAAAAACACAATTTTCCAACAATGAAAGCGTAATAAAACCAGAAAAATTTTACGAAGTAGTTAAGTCTTACTATGGAAAAGCGATGGATGGAGATTATAAAAATTCATTTACTAAGACTAATGCAGTATTTTCTATTGGGACAGGAGAATTAAAACCAAACAAAAAAGATAAATATTATTCAGTTCAGTATATTTCAAAGGCTGTTAAAGAAAAATCGCAGGAGGAATTTAAGAATAAGAAAAAAACAATTTATTTTTCTCGTAAGGAACTTGAGAAAGAAATTAATAAAAGCGCAAGTGGTGTGAATATAGAAAAAATCAGAGTTAATAGAGAGAATATTGGAGAGGATATATCTGTAATATTACATGAGGATGAAGACTATAGAAGCACAGATAATGGCAAAAGGCTATTTTTCACATATAGAGTTTTGTATATGGAGGATATAAAGGCTTATAATGCGATGATTAAAAATATGAGAGCTGTAAATACGTCAGTTGTAGCACTTATAGAAAAATTTGTGAAAGAAGCAAGAGATAAGAACACTAGATTTTCAAGTGAAGTTTTGGATGAGTTTGTAGAGAATAATTCAAAAAATATTGTGGATAATTGGAAGGCTTTAAATGAGGGTTTAAAAGAAAAAAACTTATTAAATGAAGCAAAAAGACTTTTGAAACGGGAGTCAAGGGAAGCTTTTAGGTATTTGCTGGGAGATAATGAGGATAAAATTTATATAAATGAAAAGATAAATAAAATATTACTATCTATTCTAAAGGACTTAAATGCCAAAAAATTGCATGATATTGGCGAGAAAACAAAGTGGATTAATACCAATGTTAACAATGACAAGCATAAAAGCATATTTCCAACAGATGCGTTTATAAAGTCTTATTTACAAGAAGATTCAAATTTGTTCAGTGAAGTATTTGGAAAGTTTGACTTAAACAAATTTATCAAGGCGCATATATGTGGGAAAAAAGAAAATGAACTCTTAGGAAAAACAGAGCTATTTGAAAAATTTAATAAGCACTACGAAGCACAGTTTAAGAAAGAATTTGAGCAGAAGGATAAAGAAAGTATAAAAAACGAAAGAACGGAAATGGTTAGATATATATATCGTTATATAAAAGGAAGGGTAGAAAAAACTGTTTCCACTGGGCAAATTTGCCACTGGAATGTGGAGAAAATTAAGGTAAAGGTAGAAGAATCTATAAGAAACAAGGTTTTAGAGCGAATAATATATCTTGGGAAGCTTAAATATATGGAACTAAACCCTAATATCAGTGAATTTCAAAATTTTCACGCCTTTGAAGAATGGATAAATGAACTCTATGTGTTCTATTCGTTTTTCAATGATTCAATGATGGAGTTTGTTAAAACTAAAAATGACAACAAAAAAGAGTTTTATGAGTATGGGTACAGTGATTTTTGTGATGATGAAAATAAATACCTATATAATTTTACTTTTAAGGAGCTTTTTGGAGAGGAGGAAGGCTTTAAAAAACGCAAAGATAATATCAAGGCTCTTAGAAATTATGTAGTGCATTATAATATGGATAAATTGGAGGGTATATTCAATGAAAAAATAGACAGAAAGCTTGTAGATGACCTTGGTAAACTTCTTAAAAATATTAGGGTATCTGATGAAGATAGAGCGGATAGTCTTAACTTAGACATTGTATTTAAGGGGCAAGGGGGGAAATATAGTGAGTTAATAAAACAAATAAGTGGAAGGGCAATGGAAAGAAATGCCAAGGGTTGTAATCTGCATTTGTATCCATCGTTGAGTCCATATATAAAAATAATAAAGTCAAAGTTTAGTCTTCCTGAGGAAATGGAAGAGGAGGACAAAGAGATTGTATACCAAGCACTTATCTACTTAGTCAAAAATATATATAAGATAGATGTTTATACAGGTTGCTTTAAAGTTGAAAATATAGAGGATAAGTATAGGAAGGCTCAAAGAAAGGCATCTGAAACACAAAATTCTCATGCTATCAAAGCATTACAAAATTATGTATTTGATGAGTTTATTAAACATATGGATAAAGAATATCCAAAAATTTGGGAATATGATAATAAGACAGATAAAAGCCTTAGGGAACAAATCGGTGAGAAAACAAATTTTGACAAAAGCTATACATTGAAAACAATAGAGCAATCCCTAGAAATAGACTATGAACTAGACTATTCAATAGTAATAATGGGTATTTTAAATAACCCAATAATTACGAGTCAATTTATGAATCGCTGTATATCAACAGCAGAATGGATAAATGGCAATAATTCAGATAGTGTTTTGAGTTACAATAGACTTATAAATATAGCAAATAACCTGAAAATTACCCTGGATATTCAAGGGGCTTGGGAGATTGAGGAATTAAAAAAACTCACAAAAATGATAGATTTAATTGGAAAAGCGGAGCTTGATGAAAGGGATATAGACAAGCTGCCTTATTCTGATGCAGATAAAGATAAATTAAACCAATATGGATGTCATTATTTTTCAATTGAACTTGAAAATATGGAAATCAAATTTAATGTAGACAAATATAAAAAGGATGGAGGAGAGAAGCACTGTATAACAGCAATAAATCAGTTTGTAAAGGATATAAATAAAAAGTCGAAAGATATTAATCTTATAAAACAATATAAAAAGTACAAAGATAGTATAGCAAAATATGATAAATTTATAGAAGATAATAAGGAAAAAATAGAGGAGTATCAAAAAGATAATAAGGCGGAAAACATCTATTTGCAAGCTGATGGAAAGACCATTGTCTATCAAAGAAGCATTATAGAGGCGTGTTACAACAATTCCTTTGAAAAGATAGACAAGTTATTAGCGAGTATGGGCTTATCTCCTATAAATATATTGGAAGGCGGAAATTCGATAGACGAAAAAAACATAAAGGAGGTTCAAAAATGGCTTTCTAATAATAGAATTTCTGGAAAAACTCCAATAGTAAAAGAAATTGTATTAGATAAGAAAAAAATAAAAGGTGACTATGATAAGTACAAGGATAAGTATTATGAGTATGAGCTATACCAATTTAATAAGAATATTATTAACTATGAAATTTATAATAAATTCCATGAAAAGCTTATAAATGTTCAAGGAAAATGGATTCAATGGATAGGAAAATTTGAAAGGGATATGCACTATATAATAAACGGCTTAGATAAAGTGTATGGCGACCTGATAGAAAAAAACACTAAGGATGAGAAATCTCGGGCAATTAAGCTAAAGGAAAATGAAAATGAATTTGACTTTGAGGAAATGCACTATAAATTTAATACAGCTAAGTACCCTAAAATATATGAAAGTATGAAGAAAATTGGACTGGAAAAGGTGTTTGATATTATAAAGAAAACGGAGGAAAATAATATTCGCAACTATGTTGCTCACATGACATTTTTGCATAAGCCATTTGAACATTCAATTGTAGAAAAAACCAAAGAAGTAAGTGAGTTAATGAGTTATAGGTGCTTATATAACAGTGGGGTGGAACGGTCTATACTCAATATATTTAAAAATGAAGTAGAAATCCCAATTATAAAAACCAAAAAATATGTTAATTTAGATAAGGTGGAAGAGTTGATTGAACCGAAAGTAAAAACACAGTTTCAATTTGAAGATAAGACTAAGATGAGTGAAATAGTTATAGAGCTAATTAATTATAAGGTATGATTAATTGGTGGAGGGTTGTTCAAGAGAGCAGTTTTTCTTTTACTAGCAAAAAAAGCCTATAAAACAGCTACTTAATCGACTGTTTTATAGGCTTTTAATATATTAACTCTGAATTGTGGTTCTGTATTTTAGCATTGAGCCCAAAAGGTCACCGGCTACTCTGGTTTTTAGTAGGGCTTGAGGTTGGTCGGCAAATTTTGGGGGATAGTGGCAGTATAATAAGTTTCTTCGTAGGGCTTGCAACGGTAGCTTAGGAAAGTGACTTTATAGGAGAGCAAAGATAAATTATATTATATGTAAGACTTAGAAATACAGAGAGCGTAGAAAAATGAAAATCTTAGAGATGAGTAAACCCTAGCAATATGTAAACCTTAGAAATATATAAATCCTAAAAAAAGGAAATTGCTGGACAGAGGACTTTGGGCTATGCTATACTTATGGTAAATGTAGTTGGCAAACTACCAAAAACTGAAGTGGACTATAACGTGATGAGATGAGCAGGTTTAAAGCTGGCTCTTGTACAGACATCAATCAAATATCAACCCTAGAGATAAAGTCAGACTTTGTTGAGGAAGCATACATTCAAGCATTAAAACCTGCAACCGAAACCTATATAAAATTAATCTCTATAGCCTTCTTTGAGGTAAATACATAGGGAACAAATTAGAAACTAAGACGATAAGTCCGCCTTAGACAAGTTAATACAGTATTATAAAACAACAAAACAGGAGGAAGAAAAAAATGAAGTTACATGACAGCAAAATATTCAAAGTGGTAAAATGTGTCTTAAATAAAACCTTAATAGTATGCCTACTGGTGGCAGGGTCGTTAGCACCTACAGTAAGCAACGCCTATTCACCGTCAACAGCCCAACAATTAAATTCAAAACCATATGTTTCTGCACAATTAAGTGAGCCAGAAAAATATGGAACAATAACTTTGGTAAAAACAGGTCAAGAGAATTTAAGAATCGATAACAAGTTCATGTACAAACCACAAAGGGTCGGCGACAGAACGGTATTAGCTGTAAAAGATGTATCAGATAACCTAGGATTAAACCTATCTTGGAGCGAAGCTGACCAAATAGCAACAGTAAAGAAGGATAACACAGAAGTGGCAATCCCTCTAAATAGAAAAGTAATAGCTGTCAATGATGTAGTGAAGTCCATAGACACAGTAGCAGTAGTAGATAAAGCATTAAATAGAACATAGCTACCTTTATGGTCAATGTTAGAGCCTTTCGGATATAAAGTAACCTATGACGGTTCAAATGGAAACATCATGATATATGAACCAGGCGTAACACCACCAGTAGTAGACATACCATCTGTAGTACCACCAGTTTCGCCAGACCTAAATGCAGGAATGGGTAAGTTCAATACAGGAGTTCCAATAATGATACCTGCAAATGAGTGTGAAACAAAAACACATACCCATATTGGAGGAGATGGCAATCCATGGAAAGCAACATTCACAGGTTTAGAATTTGACAAACTACCATCTAATTACAAGAAATCTATGACAGGTTCAGAACTGATGAAAATAAATCCAAAAATGACACTATTAGTTGAAGATGCATCATCCTACGTCATACCTAAAAACACAGTATTAACAAACAAACAAAAAGACGGTGATTTTGCATATACCCTTGAATTGAAAAGTTTTGGAGATAATTACTATAGATTCAAAGTACAGACTCAAATAGGTTCGCAGGTACATCTTCAAGGGTTGTCAGGGTATGCATACTTCAATGATGGCTCCTATGCTGAAGTACTTGACAACGACGTTCTATTCCCTGATGGGAAATCATTAAAAGACCTAGAGGTGATAGTCATAACTGATGCTACCACAGGCAATGGTTATGTTGTATTTTATAAATAGGCACTTAAAACAAAACAATAATAGATTTGTATTAGTTAGTGACAGACTGGTACAAATCTATTTTATTTTTCATAGTACCAACTTTTCATCGGAAGTAGAAAATATTATCATAGGACTTTACATAAAATATATAAACAAAATACAGAGTACTGGAGGAACAATATGAAGAAGACTTTAAGTAGAATACTAGCAATTCCAATAGCATTAGCGTTAGTGGCAACATCATTACCAATGCAGATATTTGCCTACAAAGACGCTAACGGCAATGAAGTAAAGACACTACCTGATGAAGAAGAAGGCTATGCATACAGGTACGCATTAAGGGGTTTCTATTGGAACGTAACCTCAGCAGATAAAGGTGTCACTTGGGCAAACAACATAGCCCCTATAACAGGGAAAGGTACTATAAGAAGGCAAAACCACAACTTAACTAAGGTATCCTACGAGTGGTTAAAGAGTAACAACTTGATAGCTGAAGGAGCAGCCTACCAAGATGGTTTGGTGTTTACACAACCAATGTTCAAAGACCTACCTGACTATGTAGCCAGTCAAATAGACACTAACGCATTTGGAGTAGATGTTTACTCATTCTTCTCCGATATAAGTGGTGACATAGGAAAAGGCAGAAAGCTGTCAGGAGGTGTAGGGACTATAGGGGAATGGCAAGACATAATCAGAACTAGGGATAAGGTAGGTGGGGTGTATATTTCATCAGACAACCTAGACGACAGTGTGGACTCTGAAACAATGATATCATCTTTGGTACATGGAAAGCAAATACTAGATACTGATTCCAAGACAAATACGACATCCTATAGATATTCAACAAAAAATATAACTGTGTCCAGTATAGCTAAAAAGGGAGAACCACCAAAGTCAGCACTGTCACTAAACCTGAAAGCAACAACAGAAACTAACAACAGTGGACGACCATATATACTACCGGGTACAAATACACAAATAAATCCAACACCACGTGGTTACGGCATGGACCTAGTAACCACCGTAGGTAAAGACAATGAAAACATGATAAGGAAATTAATGGAAGAAGGTACGACCCTCAATAAAATGATAGCCGAGAATGTGTGGGCACTGGCACCTGAATTAAGTGGCATGGACCAACTAGCTGTAAAAAGTACAATACAGAACTACATCAACCAAGGACAAACCGATATAGCTAGAAAACTGGCACAAGCAGTATCACTGGGGGTTGCAAAGGCAATAAACACCTACAATGAAGACGAAGTACCAAATAAAGATTTATACAATGAACTGTATGCCTATAGGATAACATTCCCTATGACAGATGAGGAAAGGGCATCTGTAGTTGCATGGTTCATGTTTGGGGATAAAAATATGGCGATGCCAGAAGATGCCTTAGCAACATTAAAAACAGCCCTAGACAAAAATAAATATGGTTCAGGTAATTCGTTGGATGTAGGAAAGTTCCTAGCTGACCATGGTGTAAACTATTACAAGAACAGTTCCGCAACCAATGACTGGGAAAAGTACAACTTACACCTAAATAAAGATATAGACACAGCACTGGTATCAGGAACTCTATCAGAATCTGAAGTCCTAGTAATGAGGGCGATCAAGGAATCTGTAGATACATCCTTTGCTAGATATGGCGGACAATGGTCAACTCATGATGAAAGTGGATTAAGTGGAGTTGAAGGTGGTGGCAAGTTCTATGGAGTAGCAACAGTGGTAGGACCAGACGGAAGAGAAAGAACTGAACTCCATGAATTGAAAGAAGTGAACGGATTGTGGGAAGCAACAGGACCCATAATACCTGATAAATACCAGCCTAAAACAATAAACAAATTCCTAGTACAGGATATCGGAGATTTATTCAACAGTGGTGATGATGAGTTAATGAAAATAATAGAAGATACAATATCCATTGTAGAAAGACCTAAGATATATAATACTAGGAATAGAGCATATAGAACATTCATCCCTATCATTGTAAGGGTAAGATATGTAGAGAAACTAGACCTAAAGGCATCTAGGATGGAGGCAACACAAGCACTAACACCTAGACAGTCAACAATAACTGTTACATCTTGTGGAAAAGTAAATGAAGGAAAACTTCAATCAGATATCACAACCACAAGTAGAGTAACCTCTACCTCAACAGTTCCAACAGATGGAAATATAGATGAAGTAAAGAACCAATTAATAAAACAAAATAGAGATGAAACTTGTATAACAACTACACATAGGGTAGACCGTGGGGAACGACCTAAGGTAATAACGTTCAATTACAAAGTAAACGAAAGTGAAAAGAAACCTGAAGATGAAGCAACCTATGATAACAACTATAAGAGAATATCAGTTGTTGTACCTGAAATAAAGATACCAGACTTCATAGCTGAAAAGGTGACTGGAACAACCACAGTAGTAACACAGCCAACAAGTCCTACAGATTCAGCAGTAGTAAGGGTTTGTGTAAGTGGAGTTGGAACAGCAGATAATCTAGATGGACCAACAGATACAACACATAGGTTACTAATAGACAACAGTCCAGTAATAACAGGACCAACAAGGGTTGATAATGATGAAAGAGTGAACCTAGGGGAGCAATGTAAAACTTACACAGTAAGTTCAACAACTAGCTCATTCAAGGCTTGTTATGAAATCAATCCAAACAGAAACCCAGAGGAGTCAAATTATACTAATAATATAGTTTGTAAAGACCTGCCTGTAAATATAATCATACCAACCAATCCAACAAAACCAACACCTCTAGTAGGATGTGGTGGATATCTGTTGAATAAGGTAAATGCAGCCACAGGTAAAACCTACAACAAGTCTACTAAGACAGGGGAGTTCAGAGGGGGACTACAACCTAAAACTAACTACCACTTTGGTGCAGTAGCATACCCATCAGGAGATACACAGGTAGCAAAAATGCCAGAAAGTAAATTCAAACCTGAGAAATATCCGGAAGCATATATATGGTATGATACACTTCAGGCAAAACCTCAATCCAAAGGCAAGATGGATATGGCATATTTCACACCTACAAGTAAAAATCCAAACTGGTATTATTATCCACAAACAAAGAGTTCACCAGCATCAACCATGTTGACTATTGCAACCTCAACAACAGGACAATGTGGTATGCCTAGAACATCAACAACAGGCATAGGGGGAACAACAATACCAGACCCTGGATGTGGAGGACCTCAAGAAAAGTGCTGCTATAAAGGTCATTATGAAACCTACAGATATGAAGAATGTACAACAGACCGATATGGCAGAGAAAAATGTAAAACTAAAACAGGTAAAGAGTGGGTATGTGACCAATACAGAACCTACTGTACAGACCCTAATGTATCTGTTTGGTATGTATCAGGAGTAATGCAAGAGTTCAATGCATTAGCATATATAGAGCCACCTAGATTATCAACCTTTGACGGTATGACAAAACTAGATGCAAAGAACTCAATCAAATCAGGATATGGTTTCAAAGTGGAAAACACCTACGAAGTAGCCACCGACTGGGATGGAGAAATAAAAGAGAAACCATTCATGGTAAGACCTGAGAAAGAAGCAACACTGTGGGAAAACTATAGCTCAACCTATTCAAACCCAGCAATAGATGGTGGAATGGACGGTATAGGTATCCAAAATGGTGGAGTAAATAATGCCTATGTAGGATTGGGAAGATTAGGACCGGGAGGAAATAGGACATACCCAGACAGCTATAAAGGATATAACCGTATAAGTTACAAAGCTAATTAATTATAAGGTATGATTAATTGGTGGAGGGTTGTTCAAGAGAGCAGTTTCTCTTTTACTAGCAAAAAAGCCTATAAAACAGCTACTTAATCGGCTGTTTTATAGGCTGTTAATATTAGCTCTGAATTGTGGTTCTATATTTTAGCATTGAGCCCAAAAGGTCACCGGCTACTCTGGTTTTTAGTAGGGCTTGAGGTTGGTCGGCAAATTTTTGGGGATAGTGGCAGTATAATAAGTTTCTTCGTAGGGCTTACAACCGTAGCTTAGGAAAGTGACTTTATAGGAGAGCAAAGATAAATTATATTATATGTAAGCCTTAGAAATACAGAGAGCGTAGAAAAATGAAAATCTTAGAGATGAGTAAACCCTAGCAATATGTAAACCTTAGAAATATGTAAATCCTAAAAAAAGGAAATCGGTGGACAGAGGACTTTGGGCTGTGCTATACTTATTGTAAATATATTTGGAAAACCACCCCAAAACCGAAGGGGACTATAACATTTAATTGCAACAATATTCCTGCCTTTTTGTAATACACCACCCCAAAACCGAAGGGGACTATAACTCGCTCATCGTTGTAAAATCGCTAGTGAAAGTAATACACCACCCCAAAACCGAAGGGGACTATAACATTTAATTGCAACAATATTCCTGCCTTTTTGTAATACACCACCCCAAAACCGAAGGGGACTATAACTCGCTCATCGTTGTAAAATCGCCAGTGAAAGTAATACACCACCCCAAAACCGAAGGGGACTATAACAAAAAATTGGATTAACTGTAATTTGTTCAAGTAATACACCACCCCAAAACCGAAGGGGACTATAACCATTTTTGAAAGCAGCTAAATGTCTTAGTAGTAATACACCACCCCAAAACCGAAGGGGACTATAACATAAAAAAGTGGTGTGCCTATTGGCATTGCGTAATACACCACCCCAAAACCGAAGGGGACTATAACTGTTTTTCTAATTGACCAATCAAATTTTTAGTAATACACCACCCCAAAACCGAAGGGGACTATAACAGAATGTAAAAGCTATAGAAAAAACGGATGGTAATACACCACCCCAAAACCGAAGGGGACTATAACTGTTAATTCGATATATTGTATATTTGCACTTCGTAATACACCACCCCAAAACCGAAGGGGACTATAACGAGCCAGATAGAGTAGTTTCTATGGCAGCAGTAATACACCACCCCAAAACCGAAGGGGACTATAACTATATAATCTAAACCTGTATAATAAACTTTGTAATACACCACCCCAAAACCGAAGGGGACTATAACCTTGACCTAGGGAAACCAGTAAGGACAAGGTTTAGAAGTGAATTAAACTTGAAAAAAATCAAAAAAAAACGTAAAAAAAGAGAGCCTTGGCTCTTTTTTTTGAAAAATGAAATGCGATAGGTGGAATTTAGCTAAAATTTGTGGGAGTATATTTTATAATAATGTCATAAATGAAGGATAATCATTTGAATCATCTATTAAAGGAAGTTTGTAATAAAACAATTATATTGGAGAGCTGAGAAAAGAAAGGAGGGTATGATAGTCATTTGAATATCATACATAGAAGCTATGGCAAGAGGAAAATACAGGATTACAAAGATTAAACATCAAAATACATCTATAGCCCATTAGGAACAAGAATACAAAATATACAAGAAAGGAAAAACAAAAACAAAGGACACCAAAACGCAGACCTAAAAGACGGAAGTAAGAACACAGACTATCTACCATACCTACAAGACAACAGAGCAAAAAGGCAAAGAAGTTACGAAACAGAAGTAGGAACAGTAGTACAAAACGACCAAGAACGAGTAAGAAGCATATATACAGTAGACTACTTAAGCATAGCAAATAGAGAAATAGAAGTAGACGAAAAAGGAAGCTTCATAAAAAGCTACACCTATAACGAAAAAGGAGAAAGAATAAAAGCCAGCTTCAAAGAAAGTGAAAATACAAGTAGAACAACCCCAAAAGGAAAATATATTAAAAAGTGAAAAAAGACTATAAACAGTCTAACTTAATAAATAAACTTCTTGGGTTGTACTTTCAAAATCAATTTCATAAGTTTTTTATAGCTAATTTTTCTTGTTCAAAATTTATCCCAAAATCCGATAAATACAGTTTTTAAATTTTTCTTTTATGCCCATAATATAAAATTGATTAATTTCCCAATATGAACTTATTGTAAATAAATATTTTGACTACAATATAATTTTTTGATATAATCGCAATGTACTATTTTGCAGTTTAAAATAATTTTTTAGACATAAAATTAAAACTTAAGCGTTATTTTTTGCATTGACTACAAAATTATATTTACTATTAGAATAATATTATTAAACATATTTACAAAGAAATATATTGCTAAAAGTTAACTTTCTAAAAATAAAATCCATTTTATTTTGGTTAGTATCTAATAACTGTAAATGGCAAATAGTATTGAATTAAAAATTAAATGATACTGAAAGGAGAAAACGTAAATGAAAAAGACTTATGAAAAAAATTTAAAAGCTTTTAAACAAACAAAAAAGAGAATCTTATCTTTAGTCTTAATGACATTAATGATTGTAAATATATTACCTACATCAGCTTTTGCAGTCAAAAATAAAAATTCCTTTTTGAGTTCATTAACTGTAAATAACCCAACTGACACTACAGTTATAAACTATGGTGGTTTTGACTGGTATGTAATAGGTTTTGACGGAAATGGAGTTATGAGTTCCATAGGAGATATGACTTTATTTGCCAAAGAATCTATTATTAAGGAAGTAATATTTAAGGCTGGTTTGCCTAGCAATGAATATGGTACAAGTGACTTAAAAACTACGATAGAAGGAATCTATAATGGTTTTACTCCATACGAGAAAACTGCTGTTATTCCAAGAAATTTAGCAGGAGGCTCTGATGAGGAAGGCATTGAAGGAATGAGTGGTCCAGATGTAAGTGATGCCCACCTATGGCCATTAGATAGGGCTGAAGCTAGTACTGTTAATATTACGTTACGAAAAGATTCTGGGAATTATGGTTGGTGGCTTAGATCTCCAATGTCTACATTTGGTGGACAGATAAAAGCTTCGTCAGTTTTTAGCAGTGACGGTACATTTGCCCCTTATGCTGGAATCGTAGGTTATAAACTCGACGTACGCCCTGCCTTTAAAATGGATACCTCACATATACTTTTAGCTTCAAACGCAGTTGGAAGTAAGCCTGATACAGTGAGTTCGACCTTACCACAAGTTGTAACTCCATCCGGTTCGCAAAAGCTTACCCTTAAAGATAGCACTTTAACTACAGGTACAGTATCTGCAAGAGGTACAGACACAAATTCAGGCACCATAATAAATGTTAGTCTAACAAATGCTACCCCAAGTAAAACAGTATCGGCTATTGTAGTTGATAGTGCTGGAGTGATTAAATACTATGGTAAAATAGGAGATACAGATGGAAGTGGAAATACCAATGACTTGGATTTAAACCTACCTGTAAATATTGATGGTACTAATAATATCCTTAAAGTCTTTGTTGAAGAACTTAATGGAGACAATAAAACCGATTATGGTAGTGACTTTGCTACAGTTACTATAGATGCTGCTCCAATCTTAACAGCTGGTTCAACAAATAGAACAAGTGATGCGACAGGTACTGTAAAATTCACATCAAACGAAGTGGGTGAATACTATTATCAAGTAGTACCTAGCGGAGCTACGCCACCTACAGTTAGTACCACAGGAGCAGGAACACCTGTAGGCACAACTGAAGCAACCATAAACCTTGCTGGCTTGGAAACAGGCCAACAAGATGTATATGTGGTGGTTAAAGATACCGCAGGCAATGTAAGTACAGCTATAAAAATAACTGTACCTGCATATTTAGCTCCAGACACCACAGCTCCAGTTTTAACACCAGGAGCAACAGACAGAACCAGCGATGCGACAGGTACTGTAAAATTCACATCAAACGAAGCGGGCGAATACTATTATCAAGTAGTACCTAGCGGAGCTACGCCACCTACAGTTAGTACCACAGGAGCAGGAACACCTGTAGGAACAACTGAAGCAACCATAAACCTTGCCAGCTTGGCAACAGGTACACAAGATATATATGTGGTGGTTAAAGATACTGAAGGTAACGTAAGTGCTCCCATAAAATTAACTTTACCTGCATATGTAGTACCTGTTTTATATACTCTGAGTTTTAATCTAAATGGCGGAAATGGCTATGCTCCAAATCAGAATATATCAGTAGGTTCTTTAGCTAAATCACCTGAAAATCCAACCATGATAGGTTATAGATTTGTTGGTTGGAACACAGCGACCAATGGTAGAGGGACAAATTGGGACTTTTATAAAACTGCTATGCCAGCTCACGATGTAACTTTATACGCACAATGGGAAGAAAAAGCTGATAACATAGGTGGTGGAACTAATAACAAGAATAACAACGGAAATATTAATGAAAATGTAGTAAAGCTTAATAAAGATAACCATATATCTTATGTTATAGGATATCCAAATGGATCATTTGAGCCAAATGTTTACATTACAAGAGGTGAAATGGTAACTATATTCTCAAACTTGCTAAAAGAGCCTTATGATAATTCCAAATACTTTGTGTCACGATATCGTGATATTGGATTAAATGATTGGTATGCAGGTAGGGTAGGTTACATGGACAAACTTGGTATAATTGCAGGTTATCCAGATGGAAGTTTTGGTGGAGAAAATCCTATAACTAGAGCCGAGTTTGTAACTATGGCATCTAAGTTTGAATCACTTTCAACAGGTGGCAATAATCCATTCACTGACATACCAGCTGGCCATTGGGCTAAGGCTTATATAAACTCAAGCGGAAACAAGAGTTGGGTAATGGGTTATCCAGATGGAAATTTCTTGCCAGAGCAATGTATAACTAGAGCTGAAGCTGTAACAATAATCAATAATATGCTTGAAAGAGATGGAGATAGATTTTATATTGATAGTATGGTATCTAGGCTAATAAATTTTACAGATGTAGATAAGAATCATTGGGCATATTACGATATTTATGAGGCCGCGAATTCTCATGACCACTCAAAGAATTCAGGAAAAGAAGTTTGGAAAATTAAATAATGGTCTGTGTTTTAAACGTAATTAAAAACGCTATTTATGGGCTTCATCATAATAAAGAACGTATAAGAATCCCATAAGTAAAAAAAAGAGCTGTCATTAATCTAGAAAACTAGAAATATGATAGCTCTTTTTTTATTGAAAATTTGATAACTTTAATATTTTGCACTGAGTCAATTTTAAATTAGATAAATTTATAATATCTTTCTGTAGAACACCGCTACTATTAAAAAATTTTATCAATTTTATTAATTCCTACAACAACAATAACTTGCTATAGCCCGTAAATCATCGGAGCAACCCTTACAAATATTAAGAATTTTTTTCATCTTCTGTAACAGCATTTGAGCCTGTAATAAACGTGTTTGCAGAAAAGTTCTTTATGTAAATTTTACTTATCATAAAAATATAATTACCATATAGAAAAATTATAAAAATAGCTAATCAACCAATGATTGAAAAAATATCATCTAAACCTAGACAGAGAAATAGAAGCTAAGTTGGTGTCTGGAACAGTGAATAGGGATGAAATTATAGTCTTTAGAGTAATTTAGGACATTATTAAAACACGTTCAACAGGTACGGTGGACAATGGTCTGTACATGAAGAAAGTGGATTAAGTGGTGGTGCAAGTCGAGATGGTAAGTTCTATGGGAACGCAGTGGTTATAGGTGAAGATGTGGAAGGAAAAATTATTTTATTATTTAAACTGATGAGGTTATAAAAGAGATAAATAGCAAAAAATAAACAGATGAATATAGTTCGTGCATAATTCAGATAAAATTCAGTTTACAGGCAAATAGAAAACAGATAGAGGCTTTATACTGAATTCAGAACAGAAATGAGAGGGGTATAAAACATGAAACATATGAAAACGATGAAGACATTTTTGGTAGGGTGTCTATGCTGTTCAATGATAGCAGGATGTTCGTCGACAAGTGCAAATGGTGGAAATTCACAAACAACCATTGGCAAAACTGGGCAAATGGTAACGGATGTATCATCAGATATAGTTAAAGGTAATTTGGCAGGGACAGCAGTAAATTTAGTACACAAAAATAATAGCGACGACTATTATTTTAACTGGAAAGATCAGAGCTACACTACAATAAATCTTTCTAAAGGCAGTGCTAATATTACCAAAAGCGGAATATACCAACTTACAGGCACTTTAAAAGATGGTAGTGTTACAGTAAATATTGATAAGGATGTGGATAAAGGCACAGTGTATATTGTGTTGAACAATGCGAACTTAAATAGTACAAGTGCTGCGCCAATTAATGTGATTGATGCTAAAAAAGCAGTAGTTATACTTGAATCAGGGACAGTCAATAGTGTAACACAAGGTAATATTCAAACAAATGATGATAGTTTTCCGAGTGGAGCTATTTTCTCTAAGGCTGATACAACTATAACTGGAAGTGGTACGTTGAATGTAAAAACTCAGTATAACGATGGTATTACAAGTAAAGATGAACTTATTATAACTGGAGGAAACATAAATGTAACTGCGGTTGGTGACGGTATTGTAGGTAAAGACTTACTTGCGGTTGAAACTGCAAATATCAATGTAAATGCAGGGAAGGACGGACTGCGCTCTACCAATAGTACAGAGAGTGATAAGGGAAATATAATAATTACAAGTGGTAAAATTGTTGTTGATGCAAATAACGATGCGGTCCAATCGGAGAATGTATTACAAATTGATGGGGGAGATTTTTACCTTAAATCAGGAGGGGGATATTCTGGGAGCACAAAGGTAGCAAAATCCTTTGGTAGCAGAGGAAAACTCCCTGTCTCTGGGGCGACAATTGAAGTGAAAAACACTGATCAAAAAAGTACTGAGACAGAAAGCACTGAGACAGAAAGCAAAAAAGCTTTAAAGTCAGGAGTGGAAATAAGGATAAACAATGGAAAATTTGATATATCTTCATACGATGACGCTATCCACTCAAATGGAAGTGTGACGATTGAAGGGGGTACGTTTACTATTGAAGCAGGTGACGACGGAATTCATGGGGATAAAACCGTAAATATAAATGGTGGGGACATAAACATAAAAAATAGTTATGAGGGAATTGAAGGTGGCTTAGAGTTTGTACTCAATGATGGTAAAGTTGCTATTATATCAAGCGATGATGGGATCAATGTGTCAGATTCATCGGGGTCTATGACATTCGCAGGGGGAGAACTGTCAATCAAATCAGTTGGTGATGGTGTAGACTCTAATGGCAATCTTATTATAAGTGGAGGTAAAATTATCTTTGATACTTCTGATATGACTCCTGACAATAGTGCCTTTGATTATGACGGAACCATTACTCAAACTGGTGGTACAGCAGTTGATAAAAACGGAGCCACCATAGATCCTAAAGTTCGCCGAGGGTTTGGTACAGGCATGGGTGGTGGGGCGAAATTTAATCGCCCAAAGAATAATTGATACTAAAGTGATGGTAGTTATGGAAAAGGAGTTGATTAAAATGACAAAAAAGACATTTAAGCGGTATGAGTTAAAATATTTGTTAACACCAGTACAGTATGAAATTATATGTGCAAAACTGGCAGAACACATGAATTTTGACAACCATTGTAAAAATGAAGAAAGCTACAAGATATACAATATTTATTTTGATACTATTGATGACGCAGTGATTAGACGATCCCTTGACAAGCCTTATTATAAGGAAAAATTGCGACTGCGCTCTTACAAGATGCCACTTGGGAAAGATGATATGGTGTTTTTGGAACTAAAAAAGAAAATAGGTGGGATAGTAGCAAAGCGTAGGGCAATTTTACACTACAATGAAGCGATGAATTTTGTAGAAAATGGCATTGTGCCAATAGCTGATAACTATCAGGATCAACAAGTGTTAAGAGAAATAGCAGACTTTCTTAATCGCTATCCTGTTTTTCCAAAGGTGTATATAAGTTATGAGCGTATAGCTTTTTTTGGAAAGCTTGATGGTAAGTTTCGTGTTTCTTTTGATAAAAATATCAGAACTCGCCGTGACTGTGTAAATCTCTACAATGGAGATTATGGGACAGAACTTTTAACTGACGGGAATTACTTGATGGAAATAAAGTGCTCTGGAGCAGTTCCAATGTGGTTAACAACACTATTATCACAAATGAAAATTTACGCCACAAGTTTTTCAAAATATGGTACAGAGTACAAACGATATAGAAGATTAGCCGTTGACAAAGTAGCGGCATAGATGAAGGGGGAAAATGATGTTGGATTTTTTGTTAACTAGCATGGCTACAGAAACATTGACCTTTTGGAGTACGGCACTTATTATTGGTTCGGCACTTGCCTTAGGACTCTTCATTAGTTCTGTATACATCTTTACACACAAAAAAGAAGAGTATTCTGGGAGCTTTACAATTTCGCTAATTATGTTACCTGCTATAATTGCCATGATTATCTTGCTTGTTGGTAGCAATGTGGCGAGAGCCTTCTCCCTTGCAGGGGCGTTTAGCTTAATACGTTTTCGTTCTACTCCTGGGGATAGCAAGGACATATCCTATGTATTCTTCGATCTTGGAGTGGGTTTGGCTTGTGGTATGGGATACATTGGATATGCGTCACTTTTCGCTATTATCATATCCTGCGTAATGGTAGTACTTACGCAAATTAAGTTTGGGAGTCGCCCTCAAAGCTTTATGAGGCTTAAAATAGTGCTCCCTGAGGATATGGATTATCATGGTGTGTTTGATGAAATTTTACAGCGATATACAAGTACTAATAGACTTGTTAAAGTTAAAACGGCAGAATTTGGTTCATTGTTTGAGCTTACCTATGAGCTTATATTGAAAGATGTGACAAAAACAAAAGGGTTTATAGATGAGCTACGATGTAAAAACGGAAATTTAAACGTGGTACTGTCCGTTAAAGAGATGAATGGGGTTATGCTTTAAAACACAGAAAAACTTTAGTTAAAATTCAGTTTAACGACAAACTTGTTTCACATTTGTAGGATAAGATAAGTATTATGAAAGGAGGTGATTATTATATGAGTAAATAAGTTTACAACAAGAAATAAGCTATATATTAGAAAATTAAAAATTTAAAAGGAGAACATTTATGAATAGTAAAAAAATGAAAAAAATTGTAGCGATCACTTTGGCATCTGCTACTATGTTAACTACAGGGGTTGTTGCATTTGCAGATAATACAAAGACAACTTTAAAAGATAATGGAAAGAGTGCTGTGTGGAATGTTTTGACTGATGACCAAAAGACTCAGCTTGCCACTGAGGCAAAAGAGAAGCTTGCGCAGGAGCTGGCTGATGGAAAAATTACGAAGGAACAATATGACAGTAAAATTACAGCTATTGATAATGGGGAGATGCCCTTATTAGGGAGGAAAAATAAAATGAGTGCAGAGGAGCAAGCTGTAAAAGATGCAATGAAAACTAAATGGGATACTTTAACAGATGCACAAAAAAATGAAATTTATGACCTGTATGACCAAAAAGCTACCATTGATAACAAGATTATTGATAAATATCTTGATTATGGTCTAATTGACTCAACCACTGCCACAGACATGAAAAAAAATATAGATAATCGCAAAAGTGATATCCGTACAAATGGTAAAATGCCAGGATTTCCAGGAAAAGGCATGAGGGGTGACAGGGCAAACAAAACGACAAATAATTAATTTTTATAACAATATAAAGCAGGGACACGGTTTACAATCGTGTCCTTATGACCTTCAAGCGTTTACTATATGATAAGTATACAAAACAACGTTCATCCAAAGTAAGCATAGCTTGAATGTTTGAACAAATCGTTGTATCATTGTATTGAAAGGGAGGGGATAAAAAGTGGCAAAGATACTTATTTGCGATGATGAAGTTGGAATTCGCACCGTAATCAAACGTTATGCAATTTTTGAGGGGAACGAGGTTACAGAGGCTAGTGATGGAATGGAAGCTGTAGAACTCTGCCGTAAAGAGCAGTTTGATATGATAATCATGGATATTATGATGCCAGAGCTAGATGGCTTTTCGGCAGTTAAGGAAATTCGCAAAATCTCTGATATTCCGGTACTTATGCTCTCTGCACGTGGAGAAGAGTATGATAAAGTACTGGGGTTTGAGGTAGGGATAGATGATTATGTGGTCAAGCCATTTTCTTCTAAGGAGATTATGATGCGTGTCAATGCAATTTTGCGTCGAACAGCCAAAGCTACGAAAACATTCTCTGAAGATATGAGCCATATTGTTTTTGATAAGGAAGGTCTTAAGGTAGACATGACAGCCTACAAAGTATTTGTAGATGGGGTGCAGGTAGATATGGCGCCAAAGGAATACGACTTGTTATTTTTTCTGATACGTAACAAGAATATTGCCATACCTAGAGAAAGAATATTGACAGAAATATGGGGATTTGATTATTTTGGAGATGACAGGACGCTTGATACTCATATGAAACTACTTCGTAAATCATTAGGACCATATGCTTCATTCATTACTACATTGCGAGGATTGGGGTATAGATTCGATGGATAAATTAAAATTGCAGTGGAAAATATTTGCTTTTCTATTTGGGTTTAGTTTTATATTGCTTATAGTACTTTGGCTTTTTCAAACAGTATTCCTATACGATATGTACAAATTGGTTCGTAAAGCAGAGATAGAAAAAGCAATTAATTTGGTAGAGAAGAATATTGACAGCCCAGACTTGCAAAATATTTTATATGAACTGGATGAAGTTAAAGAAATTCGAGTTACACCAACTGGTGTGTTACATCCTCAAGGGCAAGGTGCCAATCGTAGAGATGGAGGAAAAGGGAAAATAGAAATTATTTCAGAAAAGCGAATTTTTACTCGACAGGACGGAAGTGATGTTGCCTTGAACTTCAATGCTATTATAACACCAGTTGACGCAACTGTTTCCACATTAAAGATGCAATTATATGTAGTTACAGGCATTATGGTTGCACTATCTATTGTACTGGCACTTATCATGGCAAGGCGTGTATCAAAACCGATTGTGGAAATCAACAAAAGTGCAAAGGAGTTAGCACTTGGGCATTATGATACTAAATTTGCAGGACACGGATTTTTAGAAATAACTGAATTGTCCGATACACTCAATACAACAGCGTATGAACTTTCTAAGGTGGAGAGTTTACGTCGAGAGCTGATGGCGAATATTTCTCATGACTTGCGTACGCCTCTTACACTCATTTATAGCTATGCTGAAATGATGCATGATTTTCCAAGTGAAATTACTTCTGAGCAAACTCAGATGATTATGGATGAAACTATGCGCTTGACGTCACTTGTAAATGATGTGCTGGACGTATCACGTTTGGAAACTGGAACAGTGGAACTTAATTTGCAACCATATAATATAACACAAAGTATTTGTGCAACGGTAAGCCGTATTTCAAAGCTTGTTAAAAAAGATGGATATTCTGTGTTTTTTGAACATAATGAAGATCTGGTTGTTTCAGCTGACGAGATTAAGATTACACAAGCGTTTTATAATTTACTACTCAATGCCATTACCCACAGTGGAAATGACAAACTGGTTATTGTAAGACAAATTGTTGTAGATGGCTGGGTTAGAATTGAAGTGATTGACAATGGAGAAGGAGTTAGCTGCAAAGATATGCCTTATATTTGGGATAGGTATTATAAAGTGGATAAAAGGCATAAAAGAGCGGTTACAGGCACAGGTCTTGGTCTTTCTATTGTCAAGAAAATTATGGAGTTGCATGGTGGGAGTTATGGTGTAGAATCTGAACAGGGCAAAGGTAGCACGTTTTGGTTTATGATAAAAAGTCTATAGATATACAAACGATGGGATAGTTACTTTTAATAAATTAAATATAAATTATAGGTATATTTCCTAAGTATTAAAGCCTCCTGCTGATATTTTTATTATCGCAGGAGGCTAATTTTTACATACTATTCAAAATATAATATATTTACTATTTTGATATAATTTCATTCATATGGATTTTAATTTCTTTTTTGTCGTTTGTTTAAATCAGAAAACCGATCATTTGATTGTCTAGTAAAATCTTTTAGCATCTCTTCTAAAGTTAAAGGTGCTTTTTCAGAGGAAGATCTGTCGTCATTTTTATTGAAGGTTTCATTTTTTATAAAATTTTCACGTTTCGAAGTAAAAGCCGGTTTCTCAAATGTTTTTTTATCTTGAGTTCCTTTAATTGAAAGTGCAATTTTTTTAGTTTCAGGCTCGATGGAAATAATTTTAACCTTTACATTATCTCCTTCATTAATAACATCAGTGATATTATTAATATAATCATGAGACACTTGCGATATATGCACAAGTCCTTTTGTTTTTTCATCCAGTTGAATAAATGCTCCAAATGGCTTAATCTGTACAACTGTACCTTCTACCACCATACCTATTTCGTAGTTGTTTGCCATAAATACACTCCTTGAAATTTTTTCTATCTTTAATTGTAACATAATTATTTACATTTGTTTAAATAAATTTTTAAAAATTTATACTATTTTAGGATAAAAATGTTATAATAACTTATACAAAAGCACAAATTAAATGATATGTGTGACAATTACGGAGGATTTAATACATGAAGAGATTTCTAGTAATTGATAGTACAATATTACCATCAGTTTATGAGAAGGTTTTAGAGGCTAAAGAGTTAATAAGAACTAATAGAGTTAGAGGAGTTACCGAGGCAGTTAAAAGAGTAGATATTTCAAGAAGTACTTTTTATAAATACAAAGATTACATTTTCAGTATTTCAGAGGGAATGATAGGTAATAAAGCAACTATATCTTTTTTATTAAGTCATGAACCGGGAGTTTTATCAGAGATATTATTTATATTGGCAGAAGAAAAGGCAAATGTTTTAACTATAAATCAAGATATACCTATAAATAAGATAGCGAATCTTTCTATTACAATGGACATGAGCAATATGGAGATAAATATCGCTGAACTTATTTCTATATTACAGTTAAAAAAGGGAGTTGTGAAAGTTGAAATTATGGCGATGGAATAAGTTAAAGCACCCTTCTTGGGTGTTTCTGTGTTTCTACGTTTGTAAGTTAGGGAGAAATATGTATGGAATATGAATTATTACAGAATATAGATAAAAAATTTTTAAAACAGTTTTATAATAAGGATAATAATAAAATTATTATAGGGGGACCATGTGCAATTGAATCTTATACTCAATACCTGACAATTGCAAAATTTTTAAAATCGATAAATGTTAATATAATAAGAGGTGGAGCTTATAAACCAAGAACATCTCCTTATTCATTTCAGGGATTAGGTAAGGAAGGTGCAGAGATTATAAGGTCTGTAAAAGAAGAGGTTGGAATAAAAGTGATTACTGAGGCTGTAGATAAGGAAAGTTTGGAAGAAGTGTATGAGGTTGCAGATATTATTCAAATAGGCTCTCGAAATATGCAGAATTTTTCATTGCTAAAAGCTGTTGGTAGCATAGATAAGCCGGTGCTTTTAAAGAGAGGTCTTTCAGCTACGATGGACGAATGGATGAGTGCTGCAGAGTATGTTGCAGTTGAAGGAAATAAAAGAATAATAATGTGCGAACGTGGAATAAGAAGTTTTAATGATTATACTAGAAATACGTTGGATTTAAGTGCGATACCAATTATTAAAGAAAAAACAGACCTTCCTATAATTGTAGATCCAAGTCATGGCACAGGTATACGATCCTTAATAAAGCCTATGTCTATGGGAGCGATTGCAGTAGGGGCAGATGGTCTTATGATAGAAGTCCATTATAATCCTAATGAATCAGTTTCGGACAGTGAACAGACAATTGATTTTGATGAATTTAAAAATATTATTGATAATTTATTATATTTTGGAAAAAAATAAAGGAGTTTTGATTGTTTTTGTAGAATATACTATAAAGAGTTATTTAGTAGGAGACGATAATGAGGATAGATGATAGAATTCTGCAAGAGATTAAGGATAAAAATAATATTGTTGATGTAATAAGGTCTTATATTGGATTAACTGGTGGGAACGGAAGATATAAAGCTGTTTGTCCTTTTCACAACGAAAAAACACCTTCTTTCTCTGTTAATGAAACGTTGCAACTTTTCAAATGTTTTGGATGTGGCGTTGGAGGCGATGTTATAAAGTTCGTGCAAGATTATGAAAAGGTTGAATTTATGGATGCAGTTGAGATATTGGCAAAACGGGTAGGTATGAACATAGAAAAAACCCAACTTACACCTCTACAAATTCAAATGGAAGAGAAAGCAAGACTTATCCGTACTATAAATGGTGAGGTTAATGAATTTTTTAAAGAAAATCTGAAGAATTCAAAAAATGCTAAAATATATCTACAAGAGCGTAGACTCAATGAAGATACAATAAGAGA
The DNA here is from genome assembly GCA_051655155.1 of Filifactoraceae bacterium. GTDB lineage: Bacteria > Bacillota > Clostridia > Peptostreptococcales > Filifactoraceae > JBOFZL01. The sequence goes on along the minus strand of JBOFZL010000082.1, from coordinate 29,689 downwards.
TTTTTCTGTTGGGTATGCTGATATGAACAATTCATTGAGTAAATTATTTGTTGAAAAATATGGCAAAGAAATATTGATAGAAAGTGGTTTATCTATTGAGCGAGATTCTGTTTTAATGGATAAGTTCCGAAATAGAATAATATTTCCTATTATTGATAGGAGAGGAGCCGTTATAGGTTTTGGTGGAAGAAATTTAGGAGAGTATGGCCCTAAATATCTAAATTCTCCAGAAAATCCAGCCTTCCATAAAAAATTAAATTTATATGCTCTTAATGTAGCTAAAAATAATATAGTAAATGATTCAATTATACTATCTGAAGGGTATATGGATGTTATAAGCTTGCACCAAAATGGGTTAAAGAATGCAGTGGCATCGTTGGGGACTTCAATCACAAAAGAACAAATTAAATTATTAAAAACATATGCAAAAAAGATAGTAATAGCTTATGATTCGGATATAGCAGGAATTCAAGCAACGAAAAGAGCTATAGAGTTAATTCAAGATGAAGGATTAGAGGTTTTTGTTGCAGATTTAAAGGATACCAAGGATCCAGATGAGTATGCTAAAAAATATGGTTCAAAGTCTTTAAAGCTTATTATTGACAGTGCAAGAACAGCCTTAAAGTATAACTTGTACTTATTATATAAAGAATATGATTTAGCTATACCAAATCATAGAACTGAATTCATAAAAAAATCTCAGGATTTATTAAAACATTATGATAAGAAAAATCTATCTAGCAAGGTTGAAATTGAAGATGCTATTATCACTATTTCTGAAATAACAAAGGCAAGTATTAAGTCTGTTGGACAGGGTGTATATGGGAAATATTTTAGTTTTAAGCAGATAAATGAGAATAGTAAATTTACTGAAAAGCAGAAAATGACAGTGCCTCAAATTGATCCACTAAGTAATATTAGAGAGAAAGAAAAGCTTATTTTAGAATTTATAAGTGTAAATCGTGAATATATAGATGACATTGAAGCAGAGTACTTTTCGCTAGATGATTCTAAAATTATTTATGAAAATATAAGAGATGATAAGACCGTATTTGCTAGAACCACAACCATTAAAGATGAAAATCAATTTTTTTCATTAGTTGAGAGTGTGAAAAGAAATGCTTTTGAGCAAAAACTAAAATTTTTAGAATTGCAGCTTGATGAAGTTGGAGATTCAGATGAAGCAGGAGCTATATTGATGGAGATAATGAGTTTAAATTTAAGATTAAAACTTTAAGTAAGGGGTGGTCTTTAGTGAGGAATAAAATAAATAATTTGGAAAAGGGAGAATTTATTGTGGATGAGAAAGTAGTCTTAAATGAGTCAGATGTAATTAAAAAAGAAAAAGGTGAAATTAAAAAGACAAAGAGCAAGGATGATGTTTTAGAATCTAAAAACAAAGTAGAATTAAATTCTGATGAAAAAAAAGAAGAGGAAATTAAAACTCTAAAAATGCTAATCGATAAAGGGAAAGATCAGGGAAGTCTTACTTTTTCAGAGGTTGCAGAGGCACTTTCTATTTTTGAAATGGATAAAGATGCTATGGAGAATACCTATGAAACTTTTGCTCAACTGGGTATTGAAGTTGTAGAAGAGAATATAAGGGATATATCTTTGGATTTATTTGAAGTTGATTTAGAGAAAGGTGATGAGCCACCTGAAGAAATTGTTTTAGAAGAAATTGATTTAACAGTTCCTAAAGGGATAAGTATTGATGACCCAGTCAGAATGTATCTTAAGGAAATTGGTAAGATTCCCTTGTTATCGGCTGAAGAGGAAATTGAATTAGCTTTAAAAATGGAAGAAGGAGATGAGTATGCAAAGAAGAAGTTGGTTGAAGCTAATTTAAGATTGGTGGTTTCTATAGCAAAAAGATATGTAGGGAGAGGCATGTTATTTTTAGATTTAATCCAAGAAGGAAACTTAGGGTTAATGAAAGCTGTAGATAAATTTGACTATAGTAAAGGTTTTAAGTTTTCAACTTATGCAACTTGGTGGATAAGACAGGCTATTACAAGAGCTATTGCAGACCAAGCACGTACAATAAGAATACCGGTTCATATGGTTGAAACTATTAATAAGTTGATAAGAATATCGAGGCAATTATTACAAGATCTCGGGAGAGATCCAAGACCAGAAGAGATTGCTGAAATTATGGAAATGAGTGTAGAGAAAGTTCGTGAAATTCAAAAAATATCACAAGAACCTGTTTCTTTAGAAACTCCTATAGGAGAGGAAGAAGATAGTCATTTAGGTGATTTTATACCAGATGAAGATGCATTATCGCCGTCTGAGGCCGCAGCATATTCACTTTTAAAAGAGCAACTTGAAGAGGTTCTAAAAACTTTGAATGAAAGAGAGCAAAAGGTTCTTAAACTAAGATTTGGACTTTCAGATGGCAGGCTAAGAACATTAGAAGAAGTTGGAAAAGAGTTTGATGTAACAAGAGAAAGAATTAGACAAATTGAAGCTAAAGCTTTACGTAAATTAAAACATCCTAGTAGAAGTAAAAAATTAAAAGATTATTTAGAATAAAATTATATATTTGAAAGTTTAAAGTGCTTTAATATTTTCGCTGTCACAATAAAAAACCTCTCACCAGAATTTTGGCGAGAGGTTTTTTTGTTAGGAGAACGCATAGTTAATTAATTTTTAACACCTATTACCGGTATTTCTGAATTATCACTTAAATCTAATTGATCATCCCACAGATATTTCTTAGTTTCTGAAACAATAATACCGCTAAGAAGTAATAATGATATTAAGTTAGGGATTGCCATAAGGGCATTGAAAGTATCAGATAAATCCCAAACAAATTCATTTTTTGTGGTACAACCAAAAAATATAACTATTACATAAACAAATCTGTAAATTTTTGCTAAAGATTTTCCTGCAAGGTATTCAAATGCTTTTTCTCCATAATATGACCAACCAAGAATAGTTGAAAATGCAAATGTTATAAGACCGATTGTAAGTACTATTGGTCCGATTGTAGGTATCTCTGCGAATGCAGAAGAAGTAAGTGCTGCTCCAGATAATCCCCCTAATTCTGTAGGATACTTAAGTATGCTAGTTACAAGTACAAGACCTGTAATTGCACAAACAACAATTGTATCCCAGAATACACCTGTCATAGAAACAAGAGCTTGTCTAACAGGATTTCTAGTAATAGCTGCAGCTGCAGCTATAGGTGCAGAACCTAGCCCTGATTCATTTGAGAAAAGACCTCTAGCTATACCATATCTCATAGCAAGCATTATAGTTGAACCTACAAATCCACCAGCAGCAGCTTTAGCTGTAAACGCTGATGATATAATTAGAAGAAAAGCTTCTCCTATAAAAGATGCATTTATGAAAAGTATAATTAAACATCCTGCAACATAAAATAATGCCATAAAAGGAACCAGTGCTTCACACACTCTAGATATTGACTTAACTCCACCTAAAATAACGATAGCAGCCACAATAGTTATAACTATACCACTTATTACTGGTGAAACGTTGAAGTTTGCCTGAACCATTGAAGCTATAGAATTACCCTGAGTCATATTACCTATACCAAAAGAGGCTACTACTGTAAGAACAGCAAATAAAATTCCAAGCCATTTTTTACCTAGACCTCTTTCTAAGGCATACATAGGTCCACCTAACATAGTTCCATCGGATGTTTTAACTCTATATTTAACTGCTAGTAAACCTTCAGCATACTTAGTAGCAATACCAAATAAACCTGTTAACCAAGTCCAAAGAACAGCTCCTGGACCTCCAGTTGCAACAGCAGTCGCTACTCCAACTATATTTCCTGTTCCTATTGTAGCAGCTAAAGCAGTAGCTAAAGCACCAAATTGACTAATATCACCTGAAGCATCAGGATCTTTTGTTACGGAAAGTTTGATAGCTTTAAACACATAGCGTTGAATAAATTTCAACCTAAATGTAAGAAATAAATGGGTACCAAATAATAATATAAGCATTGGCGGACCCCAAACGATTGCATTAAGTTTCAAAATAAAAGCATGTACTACTTCTAACATAATATCGCCTCCTCTAATAGATATAACTCATTTCAAGAAAGCGTTCTCCTTTAAATAATTATAGCAAATTTACAGAAAATTGGGAATAGTTTTTTAAAATATTTTTTATACTTTTTATACAAAAAAATTATATAATAGATGTATAATAAATAAAATGAAAGGAGTGTTTTATGTCAGAAAGAATATGGATCTTGAGTTCTTTGGATAAAGAATCAGAGGATAAGAATAGAGAAAAGCTTAATGAGTATATTAACTTAGCTATAAAAAAAGGAGATTTAATAAAATTAAGTTATGTAAATGAAGATGTTCAAGAGTTTTTTAGATTGCGTTTAAACGGGAATGAAAATATTAATAGTAATGATCCACATGGAATTGATGAATATTTACCTGAGTTTCAATCTTGTGATAAAATTTTATTTGTTGATGAAAATGGATACGAAGAAAGGAAGGTTGATTTTTCTAATAATACAAATGGATTTATTTTTTATAATGATATTAATGACGATAAAGATAATTGGTTAGAGTTTGGTGGATTAAATGTTGCAGAACCTAAAGGTGAAATTATTAAGATTAAAGAAAAAACTGATAAATTTGGATTTTTATTAGTCTTATTACCATATATATTCTTTATATCTAGTTACAATAGAAAATTTACTTTTGTATTAACTATATCAACTTTACTTGCAATAATTATTTTAGGATACAAATCATTAAAAAAACAGAAAAATCTTCTAAATTTAGGGATAGCGAGTTTTTTTATTTTTCTAAGCGGTATGAGATTCATTAGTCCGTATTGGATAAACTCAATATCAGCTATATTTTTAACTTTAGGAATATGTTTACTATTTTTATTAGGAGAGTTAGTTGATAAAAGTATTTTGTCATTATATTATAAAACATCATTAAGAGATACAAACGATTATAGAAAGTTTACGTTAATTTGGATTATAACTTTTTTGTTTATATTAGGAAATATAATATATTTTGGTAGAGTTAGTTTTTTAATATCAGGATGGCTCTTGGGGGTGGTTTGGATTATAACTTCTGTAAATTTAAGAGGTTGTGAGACAGAGCTTTAATAACATATTTCTAGCTATTTAAAATCGAAAAAAAACAGTCCTTAGACTGTTTTTTTTTCGATTTTAAAATGATTTTAAGAATATAGCTGACCAAATTAATACTGATCAGAGGAATATTAAATCAGTTATGCCGGATGATTCAATATTAAAAGAATAAATACACTATCATAATTTGTAATTAATTTTACTTACGAATTAATTATAAATTATGATTATAGTTCTGTCAATGATAATTTGTATCATTTACGAAAATTCTAAAAGATTTTTAAGTTTTCAAATATTGGTTCTCTTTTTTCGAATCTTGTATAATATTTGAAGCCTGTTTCTAAGGCGAGTGATATGCCTTCATTATGGAATTCAGCAACAGATTCAGGACGATGACAATCAGAACCTATAGTCAAAATTTCTCCACCTAACTCCTTATATCTTTTAAGTATATCAATATGAGGATGACAAAAAGAAAGTTTGTATCTAAGTCCAGCAGTATTAATTTCAATACCACGATTATTTTCAATCAATTTTTTTAAAACTTTATCAATAGATTTGCTATGAATAGAATATTGGATTAGCTTATCTTTATAAGGAACATAACGTACAACGTAGTCAAAGTGTCCCATAACATCAAAACATTCATACATAGAGGCAGCCATATAAAGACGTTCTAAATACATTTCATAATAATCATGTTGAGTATATTTGTTGAAAAAATCGACTCCAGAAACTAAGTCTTTAAAATCTACATTATGAGTAGAACCAATAATAAAATCAAAAGGGAGAGCTTTAGAAAATTCAATAAATTCATTTTTTATAGATGGTTCCAAACCAAATTCAATACCTAACTTTAAATTTATAGCATCTTTATATTTATTCTTTAAACGCATAAACTCAGAATAGTAGCTATCAATAGGAAATAGTTCTTTTAACTGAGATTTGGAATCAAAAGTATCTAAATGGTCAGTTATACAGTATTCATTTAAACCTTTTTCAATTCCTGATTTAATCATATCTTCCATGGATGTTTTTGAATCTATAGAAAATGAACTGTGGGTATGGTAGTCTGATAAATACATTTTCTTCTCCTTTAATATACATAATCTATTATAAAATTTAACATAATTAACACTCAGTGTAAATAGACATGAAATAATCTAATATTAAAATATTTTATAAAAATTAAAAATAATCTAATACATAGATTTTAAAAATTGAATTTTTGCCATAAAAATATAATATTATTACCTGTTAGAATTGTAATTTATAAAATGTTATATATAAATTTTGTTATATTTATGCTATAATGAAGAATATTTGATTATAGGATGTGAATAATATTGTTATTAATAGCAGATAAATGGAAAGATTATAAAATAATAGATGCAGGAAATGGTGAAAAGCTTGAAAAATGGGGAAGCATTGTTTTAAGAAGGCCTGATCCGCAAGCTATATGGAATACAGAGTATAGTTCGAAGTTTTGGAAGAGTAATGATGGACATTACTATAGAAGTAGCCAAGGTGGAGGGAAATGGGAATTAGGTAAAAATATACCCGATTTATGGCAAATTTCTTATGGCGATTTAATTTTTAATATTAAACCAACAGGATTTAAGCACACAGGTTTATTTCCTGAGCAAGCTGCTAATTGGGATTGGATTCAAGAAAAAATTATAAGTGCAAAACGGCCGATAAAAGTTCTTAACTTGTTTGCATATACAGGTGGGGCAACTTGTGCAGCATCTAAAGCAGGGGCTGCTGAGGTTTGTCATGTTGATGCCTCAAAAGGAATGGTTTCTTGGGCGAAAGATAACGCAAAGTCAAGTGGTCTAGAAGATAATAAAATTAGATATATTGTTGATGATGTTTTTAAATTTATTGAACGTGAAATTAGAAGAGGAAATAAATATGATGCTATAATAATGGATCCTCCTTCTTATGGAAGAGGTCCAAAGGGAGAAATATGGAAGATTGAAGAAGAATTATTTAAGCTTTTAGAATTAACTAAAAGGATAATATCTGATAATCCTCTATTTATTTTGATTAATTCTTATACAACAGGATTCAGCAACATTGCTTTAAGAAATATGATGATATTAAGATTTAAAAACTTAAATGGAAAGATTACCTCAGGAGAAATAGCTCTTCCAATTGAAGATCAAAATCTAATTTTACCTTGTGGTATATTTGGAAGGTGGGAATCATGTTAGATATAATTTATGAGGATAATCATGTAATAGTAGTTTTAAAGCCTTTTAATGTTCCAACCCAAGAGGATAGTTCTGGAGATTTAGATCTTTTAAGCATGGTCAAGGAATATATACGTGTAAAGTATAATAAACCAGGAGAGGCATATATAGGGCTAGTCCATAGACTCGATAGAGTTGCAGGAGGTGTAATGGTTTTTGCAAGGACATCTAAGGCTGCTTCGCGACTTTCTAAGCAAATTCGAGATAGAGAATTTGCTAAAGAATATTTGACAGTTGTAGAAGGCAAGATGAGCTCTGAGAGTGGTACAATGAAAGACTATCTTTTGAAAAACTCAAGTACTAATACCGTTACAGTTGTTTCTAAAGGTAAAAATGACAGCAAAGAGGCTATATTGAAGTATGAACTTCAAGAACATAGAGATTATATATCCTTATGTAAAATTGAGCTTTTGACTGGAAGACCACATCAAATTAGGGTTCAATTCTCATCAAGGAAGCATCCTATTTATGGAGATGGAAAGTATGGTTCTAGTATTATTTCAAGAAAAGGGATAGCTCTTTGGTCTAAACTTATAGAGTTTGAGCATCCAACTACAAAAGAAAAAATGCGATTTGAAGCATCTCCACCAAATATTGAGCCATGGAACAAGTTTAAAACGTTAAATATAGTAAATTAGGAGGTTTATAATGTATTTAAAAAAGCTAATATCGTCAGAAATAAGTAAAATTATTTCTGAAGTTGAAGTTGATGAGATAGAAAAATCTCTAGAAATTCCACCAAATAATGAATTAGGAGATTTTGCTTTTCCTTGTTTTAGATTGGCAAAGGAGTATAAAAAATCACCTAATTTAATCGCTTCTGAATTAGCTTCAAAACTTTTTAATGAAAATATTTTTGAAAAGATTGAGGCAGTTGGAGGATACATTAATATTTTTATCAATAAGTATTTTTGGACTAAATTTATTGTTGAAGAAGTTAAGTTTAAAAAAGAGTTGTATGGAACAACTAATATCGGAGAAGGCAGAAATGTAATAGTTGAGTATTCATCACCTAATATAGCGAAACCTTTTCATATAGGACATATAAGGACAACTGTTATAGGACATTGTTTAGATAACTTATATAGGGCTATGGGATATAATGTAACTTCTATAAACCATCTTGGTGATTATGGTACTCAATTTGGGAAATTAATTGTTGCGTATAAGCTATGGGGGAATAGAAGTGTTATTGAAAAAAATCCTATCCAAGAGTTATTAAAATTATATGTTCGTTTTCATGAAGAGGCAGAAGTTAACTTAGAATTAGAGCAACAAGCTAGAGAATGGTTTAAAAAGCTTGAAAATGATGATAAAGAGGCGTATGATTTATGGGCATGGATAAGAGAAATTTCTTTAGAAGAATTTAATAGAGTTTACTCAATGTTAGATATTAACTTCGATTCTTTTGCAGGAGAAAGTTTTTATTCAGACAAAATGCCATCGGTAATCGAGACTCTCAATAAAAAAAATATTTTGACTGATTCTGAAGGAGCAAAGATTGTTGACTTAGAACAGTATGGAATGACACCTGCACTTATTACAAAAAAAGATGGTTCTAGTTTATATATAACCAGAGATATTGCTGCAGCGGTATATAGGAAAGAACATTATGATTTTTATAAAAATATATATGTAGTAGGGACTCAGCAGGAGTTACATTTTAGACAATTAAAAAAGGTTATTGAGCTTATGGGAAATGATTGGGCAAAAGATTGTGTACATGTTCAATTTGGAACAGTAGCCTTAGAAGAGGGAACTTTATCTACGCGTGCAGGTAGGGTAGTATTTTTGGAAGATGTTTTGAATAAGGCTATAGAGAAAACTAAAGAAATTATAATTGAAAAAAATCCAAATTTACCTGAAATAGACGAAGTTGCAAAAAAAGTAGGTATTGGTGCAATTATATTCCAAGAGTTATCCAATACAAGAAGTAAAGATTATACATTTTCTTGGGAAAGAACGCTAAGTTTTGAAGGAGAAACAGGTCCGTATGTGCAATATACCTATGCTAGATGCTGTTCTATTATGGAAAAAGCTTCATATGATATCCATAGTAACAATAGTTATGAACCTATAGCTGATAATTCTGATGCAATGAACATTATTAGAACCATAAATTTATTGGAAGAGATTTTAGTAAGAGCTACTGAGAAATATGAACCACATCATATAACCAGATTTGCACTTGATTTATCTCAAGCATTTAACAAGTTTTATCACGACAACAAGATTTTAAATGGAGAAGAAAAGCATAAAAAGGCTTATTTGGATATTGTTTATGTTACAAAAGTCTGTATTGAAAACTGTTTATCAATTCTTGGTATCAAAGCACCAAATAGAATGTAATGGATAGTAAATTTAGAAATATGCTAGAACAAGGAAATTTTTTGATAAGTACATTAGTTATTAGAAGCTTATGTTTTGACGATAAGAAAAATAAATTAACCGTTGATAAAATTCGATTAAAGGATGAGTTGTACTTTTATAAATTTCTTGAAAAAAATCAAAAGCCTAGCATTATAAGTGCTTTATATCCCATAATTTATGGAAATAGAAATCAATATAATGCATATGAGGAAGCTATAAATCTTTTTTATTCCATAAGAAAAAAAATTACGCCAGAAGAAAAATATTATATCTTTCTTCTCTGCAAAATTATTAAGGGGATTCATATAGAAAAGGAAGATATATTTAATTTTTCAGCGGATAGTATTGATAAAGATGAGTTAGTAAAGTTACAAAAAGCTAAAGTTGAGTCAATAATTAATTTTAATAATATTTTAGATTTTTTATTTTTAAAGTTACATGAAGATACGGAATATAAAAGTATATTTTCTTCTAATTTTTTATTTAAAGAAGATAAATATAAAGATATTATTTGTAGGTATTATGAAAATTTATGTATTGGAAATATAAATTTACAGGTATATAAGAGTAAAAATATAGAAAACTTAAATGAAATATTTTATTGTAGTGAAGGGGACGAATTTAGTTGTTCTGTTATTCCTAATGGAATTATCAGTCAAAAAATTACTAATGAATATGGTATTACTGTTGTTTTAAAAACAAAGAATACAAGTTATAAGTTGATTAAAGGTGTATAGAAAGGGAGATGTTTTGATTAATAAGATTTTTGAACTATATGATATCGATAATGATATTGTTAGAGCCGTAGCTCCTATTGAATTAAAAATTGAACCACTTTTTAAATCTATCGACAGTATAAAGAGTTATAACCATTATAAAGTTCTTAAAGCTATGCAAGATTCTCGTTTGAGTGATACTCATTTTAATTGGAATACAGGCTATGGATATAACGATTCAGGACGAGAAAAAGTTGAGGAAATTTTTTCAAAAGTTTTTAATGTAGAAGACTCTATTGTTAGACCAACTATAGTTAATGGTACTCATGCGTTGAGTTTATGTCTTCAGGGAATATTAAGACCAGGAGATATGATGCTTTCAATAACTTCAAAGCCGTATGATACATTGGAAAAAGTTATAGGTATTGTTGATGATTCTTCGTCATTAATTGCATTTGGAATTGATTATAAGCAAGTTGAACTGATTGATACAGGATTTGATTTAGAAACTATTAAAAATATTATTCTCAATACACCCAATATTAAAATAGTATATATACAACGTTCAAAGGGTTATTCAAGGAGAAGGTCAATTTCAATAGATGATATTGAGGCGGCAATAAAGATAATTAAGAAGATGAATTCTAATATAATAGTTATGGTAGATAATTGTTATGGAGAATTTTTAGAGATAAGAGAACCAACAGATGTAGGGGCAGATATAATTGCGGGTTCTTTAATTAAAAACCCTGGAGGGGGATTAGCTTTATCTGGGGGATATATATGTGGTCGTAAGGATCTTATAGAACTGGTGTCTGCTAGGCTGACCTCTCCAGGTATTGGAAAAGAGTGCGGTCTAACGTTTGGAACAAATCGTACTTTGTTACAGGGATTATTTCAAGCTCCATTAGTTGTTGCAAATGCAGTTAAAGGTGCTATTTTTTGTGCTCAACTATTTAAAGATTTTAATTATGAAGTTTTTCCAGAAGTAAATGAAAAAAGAAGCGACATTATACAGTCAATAGCCTTGAACTCGGAAAAAGAGATTTGTGATTTTTGTGAAGGTATTCAATCTGCTGCTCCTGTGGACTCATTTGTAACACCGGTGCCATGGGAGATGCCGGGTTATGATAGTAAGGTTATAATGGCAGCAGGTGCTTTTGTACAAGGGTCATCAATTGAGTTAAGTGCAGATGCCCCTATCAAAGAACCATTTACTGTTTATTTTCAAGGAGGATTAACTTACGAGCATTCCAAGTTAGGTGCTATTCTTGCTTTAAATAAAATAATAAAAAATTTATAAGGAGGAAATATGAAAAATTATCAATCTAATTTTTCTGACTTGCTATTTTTTATCAAAGAAGAAGATCATAATATGGAAAAAATAGAGTCTATTTTAAGTAAACACCCTGAAGTTCAATTTGTTTCATTTGTAGGTATTGATTTTGGGGGCAATGGAACAGATGAAAAAATACCAATAAATTATTTTATTAAGAATATGAAAAGTCTTTTAAATGAAGGAGTACAAACTGATGGTTCAAGTGTAATACTTCACAATATAGCTACGTTAGAAAATGCAAAAGTAAATATTCTGCCTGATAAAGAGTGCAACTGGCTAGTGGATTATAACTTTGATAATATAGATTTTGAGATTAACAAACCGGTAGGAACATTACGAATACCTTCATTTTTAATTCATGATGATAAGTTTGTCTGTTCACGTTCCATATTAAAGAAGGCATCTTGTAACTTAAGGGAAAATATACTAGAATATTGTGAAAAATCAAAAAGTTTTTGTGAAGAAATAGGAATTAGCTCGAAAGCTGAAATTAATGAAATTCTTCTTACCTCTGCAACTGAACTAGAATTTTGGGTTCAAACGCCAGAGGATAAAGCAAATGTTGAAAAATTATTTTCTTCACAAACATTAAAGGAACAATACTGGAAAAGAACATTTGGAATTGTAAGGACAGCAATGGAGAAGACAATATCTCTTATGGAAAAATATGGATTTCAACCAGAAATGGGTCATAAAGAGGTTGGAGGAATACGTTCACAACTAGACAAAGCAGGGCAAAACAATAATGTAATGGAGCAACTAGAAATTGATTGGAAGTATTCCACAGAGATACTGAATACTGATAGTGAACATTTTATACGCCATTTGATAAAGGATGTATTCCATTCATACGGATTGGAAGTAAGTTTTAGAGCAAAACCAATAGAGGGAGTTGCAGGAAATGGAAAACATACTCATATAGGGGTTGCGGCAAAGCTTGTAGATGGAAAGATAATAAATTTATTTACACATAAAAACCATTTAGAAAACTATGTTACGAGTATGGGTATATCTTCTCTTATGGGAATATTAAAAAATTATGAGGTGATAAATCCTTTCGTAGCTCCAACAATTGACTCTTTAAATAGATTAAAACCTCATTTTGAAGCACCGATATGTATTGTTTCTTCGTTGGGACATAGTACAGATATTCCTTCAAGAAATAGATCTATACTTATAGGGTTAATTAGAGATTTAAATAATCCGCTAGCAACTAGATTTGAATTACGTTCTCCAAATCCGCATACCAATGTATATCTTGTAATTGCTGCGTGTTATCAAGCTATGATTGATGGTATGAACAATGCTGGGTTAAAAATGACACTAAATGAACTTATTGATGAATTTTCTAAAATTCCTGAAAAGGAAGGTTTATATTTAGAAAAAAGTAGACAATATAGAAGTGAGAATAATGTTTTTGAGCATTATTCTCAAGAGGAAAGAAATTCTATATTTGGAATACCACCAAGAACTGTTTATGAAAATGCTATTGCTTTTGATAAATATAATAATAAAGTTAATGTGCTTACTCAAAATAGTGTATTTTCAGATGTTGTAATAAATTCATTTAAAACAGGAATAATTGAAAAGTGGGCAGAACAACTTAAGAGCAAATTAATAAATGAATACTCAGAAACTGTAAGAAACACTTTGAAATGTCATAAGAAAGATGAAGATACATCGGAATTAGATGAAAGAAGATGGAAGATTATAAATGATATCCGGTGGGAATTGATGAAGGATGCAAGCTTAAAAACCTCATTATTTTCTGAATTAAAATATGCTATAGAAAGTAAAGATTATAAAAAAGCATCGATTTTAGAGCTTTTGATAGAAGAAAAAATTCAAGAGTTAAAAGCACTTTATGTTATTTACAAGAGAAACATTTTTTAGCATTTGTTATAAGTATTAAATTAAAAAAGGGTTTTTATAAGAGTATACTCCTATAAAAACCTTTTACTTTGTAAACTATAGAATATAAAAATTTGATTATAAACACAGGAGTTCATCAATTTTACACATAGCGGCTAATGAGACTTCTGCAAATTCTTCAAATGATAAACCGGTATTGACAATGGAGTTCATCGCATCACGATTGGCACCTGCTGCAAATCTTTTTTCTTTCATCCTTTTTATTATAGATTTTACTTTTACACTTTTTAATTTTTTATCTGGATAAACTAAAGTAATTGCCGTAATAAAGCCTGCCATTGGATCAGCTGCATATAAAGCATAATCAAATATATTTTCTGGTTTAGTTCCATTCTTAGGGTTATGAGATAATATTGCGTGGTACATCTCATCATCACCTAATTTTTCTTTTTTAAGTATTTCAATTGTCTTAGGCCCATGTAAGCTCATGTCCGTCTTCCAATCTACCAAATCTTCATCTAAATCATGGAGAAGACCTGCTATTCCCCAAAGAGTTTCTTTTTCAGGAAGCAATCTTTGGGATAATGATTTCATTATAGCTTCAACTGCATAAGAATGCAAAATTATGTGTGGGGTCTTTATGTGTTTATTTACCAAGTTTACAGCATGTTCTCTATTGTTCATATAAACCTCCAATTATATTAAACTTATATAAGCTTAATATACAGTTTTATGATATACTTGTAAAGGGTAGTTTATATGGAGGAAAGAATGATAATTACAAAAATTGAAAAATTTAAATATAGTTATAAAATTTATGTTGATGATGAATATGTTGGAATTGTAACAAAAAAAACTATAAGAGATGAAAATATTTGCGAGAAGAAGGACATAAATTCCATTGAAAGCTTTAAAAAAATAATTTTAGAAAATGAGTATGAAAGTGCAAAGAATAAAGTTTTACGACAACTGGGATTTTCTGGAAAGACAGAAAAAGAGGTATTTATATTTCTAAAAAAAAATAATTTTCAGTTAGTAACCATTGAAAGAGTGATAGAATTCTTAAAAGGATATAAGCTTATAAATGATAAGGATTATATTGAAACATATACGGAGTCAATTAAAAATTGTGGAAAATCTAAAAATTTCATTAAAGATAACCTTTATAAAAAGGGTTTTGATAAGGAATTAGTATGCACAGCATTGGAATCTATATCGGAAGAAGATGAGTTTAAAAGTGCAATGTCAATAGCGAAAAAAAAACTAAAGCAAATTAAAAGTGAAGATAATTATGAAAGAGCAAAAAAATTGAAACAATATTTAACGTATAAAGGTTTTAATTATAATATTGCAGATAAAGTAGTGAAGTTTATTATTAGTATTGATTGATATATTTGTTGTTTATTTAATTTTATGATATAATAAAACATTAATTAAAAAGAGAGAAGGTAAAGTTTTGAATATTAGAGAAGATATAAGAAATGTTGCAATTATAGCACACGTTGACCATGGAAAAACTACATTGGTGGATGCACTTTTGAGGCAGAGTGGAATTTTCAGGGAAAATCAAGAATTAACAGAAAGAGTAATGGATTCCAACGATTTAGAGAGAGAAAGAGGGATAACCATACTTTCAAAAAATACTGCAGTAATGTATAAGGGAACAAAGATAAATATTATTGATACTCCAGGCCATGCAGACTTTGGTGGAGAGGTTGAAAGAATATTAAAAATGGTTGATGGGGTAGTTTTAGTTGTTGATGCTTTTGAAGGACCTATGCCTCAAACTAAGTTTGTGTTAAAGAAAGCTTTAGAATTAAAATTGGCTCCAATAGTTTGTGTTAATAAGGTAGATAGACCTGAAGCCAGACCAAATGAAGTTGTAGATGAAGTTTTAGAATTGTTTTTAGAACTGGAGGCTACTGAAGAGCAGTTAGATTCACCATTTATATTCGCATCAGCAAAAACTGGTAAAGCAGGTTTAAATTTTGACACCTTACAGGATAATATGGAAGAACTATTTAAAAGTATTATAGAAAATGTTCCAGCGCCAAAAGGAGATATAAATGGAGATACACAAATTTTAATTTCAACGATTGATTATAACGAATATGTCGGTAGGATAGGAATTGGAAAGGTTCAAAGAGGTGAAATTAAAGTTGGAGATGAAGTGTCAGTTTTAAACTATGAACATAAAGATACTGACTATAAAGTAAGGATTGGAAAGCTGTTTGAATATATGGGATTAAATAGAGTAGAGGTTAGTTCTGCTAAGGTTGGAAGTATTGTAGCAATAGCAGGAATTGAAAATATACAAATAGGTGACACCATAACTAGCACAGATAATAAAGAAGCGCTTCCTTTTGTAAAGATATCCGAGCCAACAATCGCAATGACGTTTTCGGTTAATGATAGTCCATTTGCAGGTCAAGAGGGAAAATTTGTTACATCACGTCAGTTACGAGAAAGGTTATTTAAAGAGTTAAATACAAATGTTTCTTTAAGAGTGGAAGAAACTGATTCTCCAGATGCATTTAAGGTTTCTGGAAGAGGAGAGTTGCATTTGTCAATTTTAATGGAGGTTATGAGAAGAGAAGGATATGAATTCCAAGTATCCAAACCAGAAGTGTTATATAAAAAAGGTGATAGTGGAGTATTATTAGAACCTATTGAACGTGCTATTATTGATGTACCAGAAGATTTTTTAGGACCTGTAATGGAAAAATTAGGTTCAAGAAAAGGTGAAATGGTGAATATGATTCAATCTAAAGGTGGATATGTAAGAGTTGAATTTTTAATACCAACAAGGGGTCTTATAGGATATAGATCAGATTTTTTAACAGATACAAAAGGAAATGGAATATTAAATACATTATTTGAAGGATATGAACAACATAAAGGTGAGATTATCATGAGGAGCGTAGGTTCACTTGTTGCATTTGAAAATGGGGTAGCGGTAGCTTATGGCTTAAATAATGCTCAAGAAAGAGGAATACTTTTTATTTCTCCTGGACAAAATGTTTATAGCGGAATGGTTGTTGGACAGAACTCCAAGACAGGTGATATAGATGTAAATGTATGTAAAAGAAAGCAAGCCACAAATGTTCGTGCTTCTGGATCAGATGATGCAATAAAATTATCTCCACCTAAAAAAATGTCTTTGGAAGAAACATTAGAATTTATTGAAGATGACGAATTGGTGGAAATCACTCCTAAGTCTATAAGAATTAGAAAGAAAATATTGGATAAAACCTTAAGAGGAAGAAGCAAAAGATAGGAAGAGAGGTTGAAGTATGACTTATAAAGAGGAATTCATAAAATTCATGGTAAGGTCTGGAGTATTGATGTTTGGGGATTTTACAGCAAAAAGTGGAAGAAGAACGCCGTACTTTATAAATACAGGCAACTATAAGACGGGAGAACAGATTCAGAGATTAGGAACATTTTATGCTGATTGTATTAAAGCGAATAAATTAGAATCGGCTGATATTTTGTTTGGACCAGCATATAAGGGGATTCCTTTAGTTATATCAACATCTATAGCTCTAAATATGAAATATGGGATAGATAAAAAATATTCATTCAATAGAAAAGAAGTAAAGGATCATGGTGAAGGTGGAACATTTGTTGGTTCAAAATTATCAGATGGACAAAAAATTATAATAATTGAAGATGTGATAACTGCAGGAACCGCAATTAGAGAAGTTGTACCTTTGTTAAAATCTGTTGCCGATGTTGAGATACTTGGGCTCATAATTTCAGTTGACAGGATGGAAAAAGGCCAGGGTAATTTTACTGCTACTCAAGAGATAAAAAACGAATTTGGAATAGAAACTTATCCAATTGTTACAACTAGAGAAATAATAGATACTTTATATGCAACTCCAATAGATGGGAAAATCTATGTTGATGATAAGGTAAAAGAAAAAATGGAGGAATATTTATATAAATATGAAGGTTAAAGCTGCTTTATGCAGCTTTTTATTTTTATTGAGATTTTTTAAATTAAAAGGTATAGAAAAATCAAAAATTTTTTGATAGAATTATAATATAAAGGGGGATATTTTGTGAATATAAATTATAATTTAGAAACTAAGTTATCACAAAAAATAACTTTAACAAAAGAGTTAAAACAATCATTAGATATTTTACAAATGACAACTCAAGACATCGAGGTTATGGCGAATGAAAAGATTAGAGAAAACCCTATTTTAGAAATTGAAAGTAAGAGAGAAGTTGACTGGGAAAAGTATCATGAACATATGAGAAATTCAAATTTAAAAATAAGTAATAATTTTTATGAAGAAAATTATGAAGATAATAATATAGAGAGTTACATTCCAAAAGCTTTAAGGTTGATTGAACATTTAGAGGAAGAAATTTCTATGCTCAAACTCACTAAAGAGCAAATCAAAATTGCTAAGTTTTTAATAACTTTGATAGATGATAATGGATATATTAAAGCTGATCTTATAGAATGTGCAAAAAAAATAAATGTGGAGTTTGATTTTTTAGAGAAAGTATTATTAATAATTCAAAATATTGAACCTGCAGGAATATGTGCTAGAAATATTGAAGAATGTCTTATGATACAACTCAAGGATAGAGAGTATAATGATAAAATTTTATTTAGAATAGTGAAAGAAGATTTATCTAATGTAGGAAGACATAAGTATAAAGAGATTATAAAAAAATATAATATAAGTGATATACAGCTTAAAAAATATATAGAGATTATTAAAACGTTAGATCCAAAGCCAGGAAGAGCATTTAGTGTTTTTACTCCTGTATACATACTTCCTGATATACTCGTAGAAAAGTATGATAATCAATTAATAATAAAATCTAATAAAGAGGCAAATATAAAAATTAATATTAATAAAACTTATGAACAAATGCTTATTGATGAAATAGATTCAGAAACAAAAGAATATCTAAAAGATAAAATGAATGCAGCTTTAAATTTAATTAGGTCGATAGAACAACGGAAAAGCACAATTTTAAAGGTTGCAACCGCAATTGTAGATGAGCAAAAAGAATTTTTTATAAAAGGCAAGGAGTATCTTAAGCCATTAAAAATGAAGGATATTGCGAAAGTGACAGGGTTTCATGAGTCTACTATATCACGGACAGTAAATGGAAAGTATATGCTTACTCCAAGTGGAATATATGAATTTAAATTTTTCTTTTCGAATAAAATTATAGATAAGAGTGGAGAAAATTTATCCAACAAAGCAGTTAAAAATAAAATTAAAGTTATTGTTCAAAATGAGGATAAGAAAAAACCATATAGTGATAAAAAAATATGTGATTTGTTATTGGAAGATGATATTGATATATCACGAAGGACGGTAAGTAAATATCGTGAAGAATTGAAAATACCATCTTCTGCTGAAAGAAAAGAAATATAAAAATTGTTAAATTTTTTCTTGATTTTTTCTTCTTTATATTATACTATATAATCGAGGGACGAGAAATGCCATAAGGCCTAAAGTTGTCCCAGAGGTGAAAAATGTTAGATTTAATTAAGATTCAAGCGAAAGTAGTTCCTGATGTTTTAGAAGAAATGTTAAAACGTTATAGAATACTTCATGAAATTAGCGTAAATGAAGTTATAGGTAGACGACTATTGGCCGCTAAGATAGGGTTGACAGAAAGAGTTGTAAGAAGTGAAATAGAATTTTTGAAAAATCTAAATTTATTAGAAGTTACTTCTTCAGGTATGTCTGTTACTGAATATGGAAGTTATGCGTTAAGTGAGTTGGAAGATTTTGTATCTAGCATCAATGGAATGGACTCTCTTGAAAAGAAGCTAAAAGATATTCTTAAAATTAAAGATGTAATAGTTGTATCGCATAACTGTGATATTGACAGAAATGGTATTAAGTTTTTAGCTAAAGCTGCTTCGAATTATTTTTTAAAAACTTTAGAAGATGTCAAGGTTTTGGGTGTAACTGGTGGAAGCACAATGATATCTTTTTCAAAAGCTGTACCTCAATCTAAAATAGAGAATGACTTATATGTAATACCAGCAAGAGGGGCATTAGGTGAAAGGTTAGAAAATCAAGCTAATAATGTTGCATCAAATTTGGCAAAGCAATTAAATGCAAAATATGATTTATTACACATGACGGACACAGTAAATGAAAATCTTAAAGATCAAATATTGTTAGATCCAAATTTTGCTAATATTATGAATAAAATAGATACTATTGAGTATCTGGTATTTGGTATTGGGGATGCAGAAATTATGGCAACTAAAAGAAATTCTTCTGAAAAACAGTTAGAACTTATAAAAAATAAGACAGCAGTAGCAGAAGCTTTTGGTCACTATTTCAATATTGATGGAGATATTGTTTTAGAAACACCAACACTAGGAATAAAATTAGAGCATTATAAAAAGCTAAATCATTGTTTAGCAGTAGCGGCAGGTAGGAAAAAATCTGCAGCAATATTGGCTATATCTAAAATTAATAAAAATTTAGTTTTAGTGATAGATGAGTCAGCGGCATTTGGTATTTTGGAACTAGTAGAAAAAAATTAGGAGGATATTATGATTAAAGTAGCAATTAATGGTTTTGGTAGAATAGGTCGTTTGGCAATGAGACAACTTGTATCTCAGAATAATAAATTTGAAGTAGTGGCTATTAATGATTTAACTGATAATAAAACACTTGCACATTTATTTAAATATGATTCAGCTCAAGGTCGTTTTGATGGAGAAGTAGATTATGATGACCATGGTTTTACTATAAATGGTAAATATATCAAAGCGTTTGCTGAAAAAGATCCAGCTGTTCTTCCTTGGAAAGAACTTAATGTAGATGTTGTATTAGAGTGTACAGGTTTCTTTACTGCAAAAGAAAAAGCGGAACTTCATATTTCAGCCGGTGCAAAAAAGGTAGTTATTTCAGCACCAGCAACAGGTGATGTGAAAACTATTGTTTATAATGTTAACCATGATACGCTAGATGGAACTGAGACAGTAATATCAGGAGCATCATGCACAACAAACTGCCTTGCTCCAATGGCAAAGGTTCTAAATGACAAGTTTGGTATAAAAACAGGTTTTATGACTACGATCCATGCTTATACAAATGATCAAAATACCCTTGATGCGCCACATGGAAAAGGTGATTTAAGACGTGCTAGAGCAGCTGCAGCTAATATTGTACCTAATTCAACAGGTGCAGCAAAGGCTATAGGACTAGTTATTCCTGAGCTCAATGGAAAACTGGATGGATCTGCTCAAAGAGTACCTGTTATTACAGGCTCAGTTACTGAACTAGTTTGTACTTTAAATAAAAATGTTTCAAAGGATGAGATAAATTCTGCAATGAAAGCTGCTGCTAATCAGAGTTTTGGGTATACAGAAGATGAGATTGTATCTAGTGATATAATAGGTATAAGTTATGGTTCATTATTTGATGCAACTCAAACTAAAGTGCTAGATGTTGATGGAAAGCAACTTATAAAAGTTGTGGCTTGGTATGATAATGAAATGTCTTATACTTGTCAATTAATAAGAACGCTAGGCCATATTGTAGAGATATAATTAAATATTCAAGTCTTAGTATATCAGTCCGAGTTTATAGTGAGTTCTATGGACTCGGACATTTAAATATCAGGAGGAATATATGAACAACAAAAAAACTTTAAATGATATTGAGGTTAGAGGCAAAAAAGTTATCGTCAGATGTGATTTTAATGTACCTATGGATGGAGATAAAATTACGGATGATAGAAGAATTGTTTCTGCACTGGAAACAATTAAATATTTAATCAATAGTGAAGCTAAGGTTATTTTAATGTCACATTTAGGGAGGCCTAAAGATTGCTATGATCCTAAATATTCACTTAAACCAATTGCAGATAAACTTTCAGAACTTTTAAGTAAAGAGATTTTATTTGCAGAAGATGAAGAAGTTGTTGGAGAAAATGCAATTAGACTTTCACGTGTTATGAAATCAGGAGATATACTATTACTAGAAAATGTACGGTTTGTAAAAGGCGAAACAAATAATGATTTAGAATTTGCTAAAAAATTGTCTGAATTAGCTGATATATTTGTTAATGATGCCTTTGGAACAGCACATAGAGCACACTCTTCTACAGCAGGAATTGCAGAGTATTTGCCGTCAGTTATGGGAAAATTAATAGAAAAAGAAGTTGAGATTATGGGGAATGCACTAAATAATCCTCAAAGACCTTTTGTTGCTATCTTAGGTGGAGCAAAGGTATCAGATAAGATTTTAGTTATAGAGTCTCTTTTAAGCAAAGTTGATAAATTAATTATTGGTGGAGCGATGGCGTATACATTTAAAAAGGCTCAAGGTAAGAATATAGGTACATCTTTGGTAGAAGATGATAAATTAGAGGTTGCACTTGAAATATTGAAGAAAGCAAAAGAAAAGAATGTAGAAATTTTATTACCTCTAGATTTTCATGTTTCAAATGAGTTTTCAGATAAGACAAATTCTTATTTTACAGATACTGATGAAATTCCGGATGATTATATGGGCTTAGACATTGGACCTAGGACAATAGAGGCATTTAAGATTTCGCTAGAAAGTGCCAAAACAGTTATTTGGAATGGTCCTATGGGAGTTTTTGAGATGGATAAATTTGCAAAAGGAACGGAAACTATAGCAAATATATTATCAATTCTTGATGCTATAACGATAATTGGTGGTGGAGATTCTGCTGCTGCTGTAGAGAAACTTGGATATGCAGAGAAAATGACTCATATATCTACAGGTGGAGGAGCTTCTTTAGAGTTTTTAGAAGGAAAGATTTTACCTGGTATTGATGTTTTAGATAACAAGTAGGAGGGAAAATGAGAAAATCTGTTATAGCGGGTAATTGGAAGATGCATAAATCTTTAAAAGAGATTGACATATTTGTAGAAAATATACTAAATAGTATAGGCACTCCTACTTCAGATGTTGTTTTATGTGCACCCTATGTTTATTTGCCTAGATTGTTGGATTTAACAAAGGGAACAATAATAAAAATAGGAGCTCAAAATATGCATTATGAAGATAAGGGGGCATATACTGGAGAAGTATCTGGTGAAATGCTTAAAGATATTGGTGTAGACTATGTAATTATTGGACATTCTGAGAGAAGACAGTATTATAATGAAACAGATAATGATGTAAATTTAAAAACAAAAAAAGCTCTATCTTTAGGTCTTACTCCGATCGTATGTGTTGGAGAAACGGAATCAGAGAAGGAGGAATTTAGAACAGAGGAAGTTGTAAAAGGACAGATTTTAGTTGGGCTAAAAAATATTTCCTCTGATGATATCAGCAAACTTATAATTGCTTATGAACCTATTTGGGCAATAGGAACAGGTAAAGTTGCTACTAGCAATGATGCAAATAAAGTTATAGGATTTATAAGAGAAGTAATAAAAAATGAATTTGGAGAAAAGTCAGCTAATGAAATTCGAATACAGTATGGTGGTTCTGTAAAACCTGACAATATTAAAGAGCTTTTAGCTCAAAGCGATGTTGATGGCGCTTTAGTGGGGGGAGCTTCACTAAATCCAAATGATTTTTTAGCCTTATTATAAGAGGTGAGAGATGAAAAAAATAGTAGCTTTGATAATTCTTGATGGTTTTGGTTGCAGTTCAACAATTTTAGGAAATGCTGTAGAGAATGCTAATACTCCGAATTTAGACAGATATTGTGAAATATATCCACACACATTAATTGAAGCATCAGGAGAGGCGGTGGGACTTCCTGATGGGCAAATGGGCAATTCTGAAGTGGGACACCTTAATATTGGTTCAGGACGTGTTGTTTATCAAGAGTTAACAAGAATATCAAAAGAAATTCGTGAGGGCGATTTTTTTAAAAATCAAACGATAGTAGAATTGTTTCAAAATACAAGAAAAAATGATAAAACTTTACATTTAATGGGACTATTGTCTGATGGTGGAGTGCATTCCCATATAAATCATCTTAAAGCTTTAATTAATATGAGCCAAGAGCATAGGTTAAATTCTGTAAAGATTCATGTTTTTTTAGATGGAAGAGATACTGCTCCTAATTCGGGGATAAACTATATTAATGAGTTGGAGATTTATATTAAGGGTATGGATAATGTCGAGATAGCTACAGTTAGTGGGCGATATTATGCTATGGATAGAGATAATAGATGGGAAAGAGTAAAAAAAGCTTTCGATGGAATTTCTCTTGGAAAAGGTTCTGTATTTAATAGAGCCTCAGATTATATAGAAGCTTCATATGAACGTAATTTAACTGATGAATTTATTGAAACTGGTGTAGTAAAGAATTATTCTGGGATAAATGAACATGATAGTATATTATTTTATAATTTTAGACCAGACAGAGCCAGAGAGATTACAAGAGCATTCGTTGATGAAAAATTTGATTTTTTTGAAAGAGAGTATAAAAAATTAAATTTTGTGACAATGACTCAGTATGATAGTACAATACAAAATGTAAAAGTCGCATATTTACCTGCAACGTTAGAAAATACATTAGGGGAATATGTTTCAAAGAAAGGTCTTACACAGTTAAGAATTGCAGAAACTGAAAAATATGCACATGTAACCTTCTTTTTCAATGGAGGAAGAGAAGAAAAATATGAAAATGAATTTAGAATATTAATTGATTCACCTAAAGTTAGTACGTATGATTTACAGCCGGAAATGTCAGCATATTTAGTTACTGATGCATTAATTAAAGATTTGGATTCAAATCCTAAAAACTTGATAATATTAAATTTTGCTAATCCTGATATGGTAGGTCATACTGGCAATTATGAAGCAGCAGTGAAAGCCATAGAAACTGTTGATGAATGTTTAGGAAAAATTGTAGAAAAGATATTATCAATGGGTGGAACTATTGTTATAAGTGCTGATCACGGAAATAGTGAAAAGATGATTGGGGATAATGGCAAGCCACACACCGCTCATACAACAAATAAGGTGCCTTTAATATTAATAGATAATGAGTATATAAATATTGAACTTATGGAAGAAGGAAAACTTTGTGATTTTGCTCCAACTCTTCTGGATTTGTTGAATATTTCAACACCTAGAGAGATGACGGGGCATAGTTTAATAAAAAAATAGGAGGAATATTATGTTTATTCAAGAAGTTTATGCACGTGAAATTTTAGATTCAAGAGGAAATCCAACAGTTGAAGTTGAAGTAACATTAGAAAATGGAGTTATGGGGAGAGCTGCTGTCCCATCAGGAGCTTCAACAGGGGAATATGAGGCTGTGGAATTAAGAGATAATGATAAATCACGTTATTTAGGTAAAGGAGTACTTACGGCGGTTAACAATGTAAATGAAATAATAGCGCCAGAGTTAGAAGGATTTAATGTTTTTGATCAAGTAGGAATTGATCAAATGCTAATTGAACTGGACGGAACAGAAAATAAAGGGAAATTAGGAGCTAATGCAATCTTAGGTGTTAGTATGGCAGTAGCAAAAGCGGCAGCTGAAGAATTAGGCTTGCCACTATTTCAATATATTGGAGGAGTTAACGCAAAAACATTACCTGTTCCAATGATGAATATTATAAATGGTGGACAGCATGCTGATAATAATGTTGATGTCCAAGAATTTATGGTTATGCCTGTAGGGGCTGATTCATGGCGAACTGCATTAAGGATGGGGGCAGAAATATTCCATTCTCTAAAATCTGTTTTGAAATCAAAAAATATGAACACTGCTGTAGGGGATGAGGGTGGTTTTGCACCTAATCTTGCATCGAATGAAGATGCACTTAAAGTTATAGTTGAAGCTATTGAAAAGGCAGGGTTTAAGCCGGGGATAGATGTTAAGATTGCAATGGACGCAGCAGCTTCCTCTTTCTTTGACAAAGAAAAAAATGCTTATGTTCTTGCTGGAGAGGGTAAAACTTTAAACTCTGTTGAAATGGTAGCTTATTATGAATATTTAGTTGATAAATATCCTATAATATCTATTGAAGATGGCTTAGACGAAAATGATTGGGATGGTTTTAAACTAATGACAGAAAGGTTAGGAAATAAAATTCAAATTGTAGGTGATGATCTTTTTGTAACAAATACCAAAAAACTAAAAGAAGGTATAGAAAAAGGAATAGCAAATTCTATACTAATCAAATTAAATCAAATAGGAACAATAACAGAAACTTTAGACGCAGTGGAAATGGCAAAACGTGCAGGTTATACTGCGATAATATCACATCGCTCAGGAGAAACAGAAGATACAACTATTGCAGATTTAGTTGTTGCAACCAATGCAGGTCAAATCAAGACTGGAGCTCCATCTAGAACGGATCGTGTTGCAAAATATAACCAATTAATCAGAATCGAAGAATATTTAGAAGGAATTTCTAAATTTGCGGGCATGGAAGCTTTCTATAACGTAAAATAATTTTTAGTATTTTTATTAATGAATAAAACAATTATATTGATATAATGTTTTAACATTTTTTAAAATGCCTCCTATAGTTATATAGTATAACTATAGGAGGCATTTTAATATATGAGAGAATAGCATTTTTATATGTTGCTTTTATTAGACAAAAATATATATTTTTGTTATTATATGAAAGTGGAGGTCGAAATATGAATAAGAATACGGTGAATAAAATTAAAGTAATATTATTAGGGTTGAATAATAGATTTTTAGAAAATAGAGAGTATGTAAATAGTATTAATTTTGAGTTTAAGTCAGGGACAAAATATTTTAAAGGAGAGTATGTTTTTGAAGATGAGATTATAGTTTTCTCGTTTTTAGGCAGCAGAAAATATATCGATAAAGAAACTTTGTTTGATTGTATTTTAGATGTAGCTCATCAATATGATTCCCTAGATTTAAATTTTAATGAAAGAGGGAGTGGAATAAATCTTTATTGTAATGATAAAACTGTAAAAACGAATAATTTAACTGAAAGAAAAGATATAGATAAAAACCTTAAAGTTAATAGAGAATATTTAATTTCCCCTGTAGATGCACAAAGTTTATTAAAAGAAATAGGTATCTTATCTAAAGATGGGAAAATTAAAAATGACATGATTAGAAAATATAATCAAATAGATCATTTTATAGAAGTTATCATGCCAATATTAAAAGAATTTCAAAACAAGGAAAGCATTACTGTTTTAGACTGTGCCTGTGGTAAAAGTTATCTGAGTTTTGTTTTAAATTATTATATAAAAGAAGTGCTTAAGAAAAAATGTGATTTTATAGGTATTGATATATCAGATGAAGTTATAGAATCATCTAAAAAAATTGCCAACAATTTAGGCTATAAAAATATGCTGTTTGTAAATGAAGATTTAAGGACTTATATTCCTGATAAAGCTATAGATATTACTATAAGTTTACATGCTTGTGATGTTGCTACGGATTATGCGTTGGCTACAGCTATAAGATCAGATTCTAAGGCTATAGTAGTGGTACCGTGTTGTCACAAAGAGTTAATTGAACAAATAAAATATTCAGAAATTGAACCTTTATATAAACATAACATATTCAAGACAAGGTTAAATGATTTTTTAACAGATTCTTTAAGATGTTTATTTTTAGAGAGTCATGGATATACAGTATCTCCTTTAGAATATATTTCTCCACTTGATACACCAAAAAATTTGATGATTAGAGGTATTAAAAATAAGAGAACTAGAGGAAATAAGGAAGAGGAATATGAACAAATGAAAAAACTTTTTTCGGTGAAGCCAACTATGGATAAATATATTTTTTAGAGGAGGATAAATGAATATTTGCGTTGATATAGATGGAACCTTAACATCTCCGAAACATTTTGTTTCATATTTTAATAAATATTTCAACAAAGATGTTTCAGATAAAGAGTTAGAGGAGTATAACCTAAATAAAATATATAAAATATCTGATGAAGAGTTAAATGAATTTTATAAAATTGAAGGAATAAGAATGCAAAAGGAAGCAAAACTGCTAGATTTTGCAAAAGAAGTATTAAACGAATGGAAAAACAGATATAAAATAAGTATAATAACAGCCAGAAAGCCAGAAAGTATCGGAGTTATAAAAGATTGGTTAAGAGATAATGAGATCGAATGGATACCAACTTATGCTACAGGAAATCCAGATAAATTAAAAATCGCAAAACATTTAAACTGTGATGTTTTTATCGAAGATCATCCTGAATTTTCATTAGTCGCAGCAGATTCAGGGATAAAAGTTATTTTAATGGATGCAGCTTATAACCAAAGTATACAACACAAAAATATATTTAGGGCATATAACTGGAAAGAAGTAGATTGGTATATAGAAAAATTTTCATCTGAAATATAGATATTTTTTAAAAATATTTAAAAAAATTAGATTAAGGTATATAATGGTAAAGGTAATAATTAAGGAGCACATTTTTATGGATAAATTAAAAAAAAGGAAAAAAATTTCAAAGCCAGCATTTTCTATTGTTAAGGGGTTTATGTGTGTAATATTAATTGGTGCATTGCTATTAAACACAACATTTGCCACTGTGAATGGAGAAACACCAGGTTTTCTTAATGCTCTTTTTACTTCAACTTCAGCAGTTTGTGTAACTGGACTAGTAGTGGTGGATACTGGAACATACTGGAATATATTTGGTAAAATGGTAATACTATTGCTGATTCAAATTGGTGGAATTGGATTCATGTCTCTAACTACTTTAAGTGCTCTACTTTTGGGTAAAAAAATATCATTAAGAGAGAGAATACTTATACAGGAATCTTTAAGTCAAACAGATCTGTCTGGTATTGTTAAGTTAAATAAGCATATTATGATAGGTACTTTGTGTGTTGAGGGAATAGGAGCTATTTTATTAGCGACTCAATTTGTACCACAATTTGGAATAACTAAAGGCATATTTTATAGTATATTTCATTCGATATCTGCGTTTTGTAATGCAGGATTTGACTTATTAGGAGGGTTTAAAAGTCTTACAGAATATACTTCAAACTATGTAATAAATTTTACTATAATGGGATTAATTGTAGTAGGTGGACTTGGGTTTACAGTTTTATTTGACATAATCAAAAAGAAAAAAATTAGAAGATTAAATATGCATTCAAAACTTGTGTTGAGTGTAACTGCTTTTCTTATACTTGTTGGAGCTATTTTCTTTTTTATAATGGAGTGGAAAAATCCATCAACTATGGGAAATATGTCCATGACCGATAAAGTTGTAGCCTCATTATTTCAATCTATTTCTCCTAGAACAGCAGGATTTAATACAATAGACCAAGCAGCTTTAACAAACGCTTCAAAACTTGGAACTATATTGCTGATGTTTATAGGAGGAGCACCTACTTCAACGGCAGGAGGAATAAAAGTAACAACGATTATAGTTTTAATTTTAGCTACGTATACACTGATAAAAGGTTACCGTGATGTTGAAATTTTTAAAAAGAGAATTTCCTTTTCCAGTGTGAATAAAGCTCTAGCAGTTTTTTCTATGGTATTATCACTGGTTCTATTAGGTGTTATGGGGTTGTGTATCGCTCAACCAAATGTTGATTTCTTAGACTTGCTTTATGAAACGGTATCTGCAATAGGAACTGTTGGACTTACAAC
Organism: Filifactoraceae bacterium; assembly: GCA_051655155.1. GTDB lineage: Bacteria > Bacillota > Clostridia > Peptostreptococcales > Filifactoraceae > JBOFZL01. The sequence goes on along the minus strand of JBOFZL010000082.1, from coordinate 463 downwards.
AGGAATAACATCAAGTTTAAATATGCTAAGTAAAGTGATATTAATTACGCTTATGTTTGTTGGAAGAGTAGGAGTCCTTACAGTTTTAATTGCAGTAACCTCTAAAGACAGAAAATTAGCATATCAGTTACCAGAAGAAAAAGTAATTATATAATTTAAGGAGATTTTATATGAAAAGTTATGTTGTAATAGGTTGTGGAAGATTTGGAACATCCGTTGCGAAAACCCTATATGCTTTAGGACATGACGTAATGGCAGTAGATCAAAGTGAAGAAATCATACAGAATATTTCTGATTATGTAACGCATGCTGTACAAGTGGATGCAACAGATGAAATTTCATTAAAAGCTTTAGGAATACGAAATTTTGATGTTGCAGTTATAAGTATAGCATCAGATATTCAATCTTCAATTATGGCTACAATAATAATAAAGGAATTAGGGGTTCCATATGTTCTTTGTAA
>JBOFZL010000081.1:0-41490 GCA_051655155.1 Filifactoraceae bacterium | reverse complement strand
AGTAGCAATACCACCAGTTCGTCTGACTGCTACAACAGATACTCCAACTTTATGTCTAAATAGGGAATTATTTGCTCCGGCAACATAAAAAGCTCTATCTAAGAAAGATTTCATAGTGGCAGAAATTCCTGTATAGTGAACTGGAGAACCGAGAATAACTCCATCTGCTTCCTTTATTTTTTGAATGTAGTCATTTACTTTATCAGTTTTTATTATACATTCTTCGTTTCTAGTTTTAAAACAAGCATTACAAGCTTTACAACCTAAAATTTCTTCTTTACCAATTGTTAAAATCTCAACTTCTATAGCTTCAAGCCTAAGTTCTTTTGCTATTGTCTCAATAGCGTAGTTAGTATTTCCGTTTTGGTGAACACTCCCGTTAAATGCTACAACCTTCATATTAAATCTCCTTTTTTAATATTATTTGAACATAAAAATTCTATATGTTATTATAACATAAGAAAAAAATATTGAATTAATAAAATTAAATATTTTATGATATAAAATATAGGAAGAGAAAACTCTTAGATGGCAGCAGAAATACAGATGTCTTTGAATTATTAAAAATTAATTTTAAAATAGCTAGAGGAAGCTATTTACGTTGATATCAATTTAAAGTTTAGGAGGTTTTATATGAAACTTTTAGTGGTTGTAGATATGCAAAATGATTTTATTACAGGAAGTCTTGGTTCTAAAAGCGCAGAAAAAATCAAAAAAAATGTTATACGCAAAATGTTAGATTATATTGAAAGTGGAGAGATGGTGGTATTGACTAAAGATACACATGGTGAAGCTTATCTTGACACTATGGAAGGACGTAATTTACCTATAATCCATTGTGTTAAAGGAACAAATGGTTGGGAGTTTATCGATGAGATCAAGAATCTCAAGGAAAAATATTCTCTTAGCGTATTTGAAAAACCATCATTTGCATCGAAGGATTTAGCTGCGTTTGTTGATGGTATAAATGGTTTAGAAGAAATTGAATTAATAGGTCTATGTACAGATATATGCGTAATAAGTAATGCTTTATTACTGAAATCTTTTTTTCATGAATTAAGTATATCTGTTGATTCTAGATGTTGTGCAGGGGTTAGTGAGGATTCGCATGAAGCCGCGTTAACAACGATGAGGATGTGCCAAATAGAAGTTAAATAGGAGGAAAAGTGGACGAACAATTAATATTAGTTGATAGTTTTGATAATGAAATTGGAAGTGCTAGTAAGCATGAAGCTCATGAGAAAGCTTTGCTACACAGAGCTTTTTCGGTATTTATTGTAAATGAAGGAAAGATGTTAATCCAAAAACGAGCATATCATAAATATCATTCTGGCGGACTTTGGGCAAATGCTTGCTGTTCACATCCACGGCTAGGAGAAAGTTTGGAAGAAGCAGTACCTAGAAGAATGTATGAGGAGTTAGGTTTTTCTCAAAATGTTAAGAAGCTTTTTACATTCACATACTTTCATAAATATTCCGAGGAAATGTATGAGTATGAATATGATCATGTATTTTTGGGAGAATATGAAGGGATAATAATTATAAATAGTGATGAGATAGCGGAGATTAGATGGATTGAGTTTGATAATCTTGAAAAGGAAATGAGACGTTTCCCTAATCAATTTAGCGCATGGTTTCATATAGCTGCACCAAAGGTTATGGAAGTTTTAAGAAAGGAAAAATTAGAATAGTTAAGATGGTGGGTGCAAAAATATTTGCTCCTACTTTTTTTATATGATATAGTATAAAAGGGTGATTAAAATGAAAATGAAAGATTACTTAAATGTAATGCAGAGTATATTAGAACACATGGATGAAGGCGTTCATGTTATAGATAAGGCTGGAAAAACAATAATATATAATCAAGCTATGGAAAAACTTGAAAAAATGAGGGCTGAAGACGTGATGAAAAAACCTTTTAAAATAGCTTTTAAGAATATAAGTACAAAAGAAAGCACCTTATTAAAAGCCTTAAATAAAGGACAAAGTACATTGAAATTCAGGCAAGTTTATTTAAATAGTCAGAGCAAACAAGTGTCAACAATAAATTCAACGATACCTATATATGATGGTGATGTTATAGTTGGAGCTATGGAAATAGCCAATAATATCACTGATATTCATGAAATGTCAAATACAATTTTAGAACTACAGAAAAATATTGAGAAACCAGAAAAAATTCGAAATCATAGGATAAATACCTATAGGTTTCATAATATAGTAGGGAATAATAGGGTCTTTAGGAGCGTCATTGAAAGAGCAATGAAGGCGGCTAATACTAGTGCTTCTGTATTTATATATGGAGAAACTGGAACAGGTAAAGAACTAATCGCTCAAAGTATACATTTTGATGGAGTAAGAAAGGATAGACCATTTTTGGCACAAAACTGTGCGGCTATCCCTGATGCTCTTTTAGAAGGAATACTTTTTGGAACTGCAAAAGGTGGATTTACAGGTGCTATAGATAGAGAAGGTTTATTTGAACAGGCAAATGGGGGAACCCTGCTTTTGGATGAAGTTAATTCAATGCCTTATGAAATTCAAGCTAAACTTTTAAGAGTTTTACAAGAGGGATATATAAGGAGAGTTGGAGGAAATAAAGACATACCTGTAGATGTTAGAATAATTGCAACAACTAATGAAGAACCTGAAGAGCTTTTGGAAAGTGGTAGAATTAGAAAAGATTTATATTATAGGCTTAATATCATAAACATAAAATTACCACCTTTGAGAGAGAGAAGAGAAGATATTCTTCTATTAGCTGAAAAGTTTGTAAATAAGTATAATGAAAAATTCGGAAAAGAAATATGGATGATATCAGATAAAATGAAAGAAACTTTAAAAGATTATGATTATCCAGGTAATGTAAGAGAATTAGAAAATATTATAATGGGAGCTATGGCAATAACAGATGAAGAACATGTACTATCTGATAAATCCATATTTTTAAATAACAAAAAAAATGGTTCCAAACAGATTAGAACAGATGCTATTACAGAAGCAAAGAAATATGGATTAGATGTATTTTTAAATAATACAGAAAGAGAAATTTTGTATGAAAGTTTAATTGCTTGGGAGTGGAATATTTCGAAAGCAGCGGAGACATTAGGTGTTAAAAGGCAAACTTTACAACATAAAATCAAAAAATTCAATATAACAAAATGATTAAAAATATTGAAATACGCAAAATATTTTGCATTTAATGCAAAATATTTTGCGTATTTCAACGACATATTAACGTTTTCCTTCTTTTGATTTGATTTTATTAGTAGAAATTTTTAAATTTTGATATTCAAAAAAATTTTCTTTGCCTAAATATCAATGATTTATTTAGAAAACAGAAAAATTATTTATATTATTTGATTATAATTTTGATAGTTGGCATAAAAATTGCTTAATATATAGTTAATATCTTACATTAGTAAGAATTTGGACTATGTATAAACGTAGACCTACTAATTTATAATTTATAAGGAGGAATTAACAATGCAAAATGTAAAAGTAATTATTTGGGGTTTAGGAGCTATGGGTAGTGGAATGGCTGATATGCTTCTTAAGAAAAAAGGTGTAGATATTGTTGGAGCTGTAGGTAGAGGAGCAAAAGTAGGAAAATCTATGTATGATTTTATTGCTACAGAAAGAGGAAATAGAGAAGATGTTATAATAGGAGAGTTTGAAGATGTTATTAAGCCAGGAGCTGCGGATGTGGTGCTTTGCTGTACAGATTCATTTACAAAAACTGCTTTCCCAAGACTTAAATATGTTCTTGAGCAAGGAATAAACGTTGTTTCTTCAGCAGAGGAAATGGCTTATCCTCAAGCTCAAAATCCAGAACTTGCTGCTGAACTTAATAGAATCGCTAAAGAAAATGGTGTTTCTATAGTAGGAACAGGAATAAATCCAGGATTAATTATGGACCTTTTAGTAGTTGCAATGACAGGATGCTGTGAGTCTGTTGATCATATTATATCAAGAAGAGTAAATTCTCTTTCTCCATTTGGACCAGTTGTAATGGAAGAACAGGGCATAGGTATAACAGAGCAAGAATTTTTAGATGGAGTAAAATCTGGAAAGCTTTCAGGACACGTTGGATTCCACGAATCAATTGGAATGATTGCTGATGCTATTGGATGGAAGCTTTCTAAACCAGTAGAGCAATCAATGGCTCCAATTCTTACAGATGTAGATAGAAAATCACCATATGGTTTTGCTAAGGCTGGAAACTGTGCTGGTTGTGCGATGAAAGGATTCGGATATGTTGACGGAGAACTAAAAATTGAGATGGATCACCCTCAACAAATTGAGCCAGAGCAGGTTGGCATTCAAACAGGAGACTATGTTATAATTAAAGGAGTACCAAATATTAATATGGTAAACTCGCCAGAGGTTCCAGGTGGGATAGGAACTATAGCTATGTGTGTAAATATGATTCCAATCATTATTAATGCTAGACCAGGTTTACACTCTATGATTGATCTTCCAGTACCAAGAGCTATTATGGGAGATATGAGAGAGCTTATTTGTGAAGAGGCTAAAATAGTTAAATAATATATCCTCTGTGGAGTGGGTCATAGAATGCGTAGGTCATAAATGAATTTGAGAGATTTATTTATGACTTTATGCATTTTATTTAAAGTATAGGGAAAGGGAGATGCAAGCAATGGCAGAAAAAGGAGATTGGGTTTTAATACACAGCATAGTTTTTACGGCAGAACAAAGAGCGCCACAAGTTCCAGATGATACTAAAAAGGTACCGCTAGAAATGTGGGTTAAAGGGTATCTTCAAAATGATGCTAATATTGGAGATATTGTAAAGGTGGAAACCAGAACTGGAAGAATTGAGGAGGGAAAACTATTAGAAGTAGATCCTTTTTATAAACACGATTTTGGTAAATTTGTTCCAGAAATCCTTCAAATAGGAGAGCAGGTTAGAGAAATATTATTTGGAGGTGAAAATAATGACTAAAGATATGAGTTACAGTGCGGTAATGAGCCGAAAAGGTGAATTAATGAAAAAGGCTGTTGGAATAGATTATTCGGTTTTTGAAAGTGGATCAATAGCTTTTGATTATGAAAAAATGATGAAAGAAACTGGATATACTCTTGAAGAAATGCAAAATATTCAGTATTCAACAGGAGTTGGAAATACTCCAATTCTTGAACTAAAAAACATTACAGCTCTTGCAAGAAAATGTGCACCTGAAGGAAAGGGTGCAAGAATATTTATAAAGGATGAAGCAGCCCAGCCATCGGGTAGTTTTAAGGCTAGAAGAGCGGCTAATGCTGTATATCATGCTAAAAAATTAGGATATAAAGGGGTAATCGCAGCTACTAGCGGAAATTATGGAGCGGCAGTTGCATCTCAAGCTGCTATGGCAGGACTTAAATGTATAATTGTTCAAGAGTGTTTTGATTCTAGAGGTGTAGGGCAACCAGAGATTATTGAAAAGGCTAGAAAATGTGAGGCGCTTGGTGCAGAGGTTGTACAACTTACAGTCGGACCAGAGTTATTCTATAAGTTCCTTGTACTTTTAGAAGAAACGGGATACTTTAATGCTTCTCTATACACACCATTTGGAATTGCTGGAGTTGAAACGTTAGGGTATGAAATTGCTATGCAATTTAGAGAAAAATTTGGTAAAGATCCAGATGTTGTTGTTTGCACAAATGCAGGTGGAGGAAATTTAACTGGTACAGCGAGAGGTCTTAAAAAGGCAGGGGCAAATTCTCTAGTAGTAGGCGCTTCAGTAAACCTTAAAGGACTACACATGGCTTCTGATACAAGCTTTAATAAAAAATCTTTTACTACAGGTCATACAGGTTTTGGAATGCCATTTACTTCTTGGCCTGATAGGTCGGATGTACCACGTTCTGCGGCACGTCCTCTTAGATACTTGGATAGATACGTAACAGTAAATCAAGGAGAAGTATTTTATATGACAGAGATGCTTGCGAGTTTAGAAGGAATGGAAAAGGGTCCAGCAGGTAATACGTCTCTTACGGCTGCTTTTGCTCTTGCACAAGAAATGAATCAAGATCAGATAATCGTTGTTCAAGAAACAGAATATACTGGAGCTGGAAAACATCTTCAACCACAACTTTCATTTGCAAGAGATAATGGAATTGAGATATTCTTTGGAGATCCTCAAACAGAGATTTGTGGTACAAATATTGTGCTTCCTGACCATCCAAATAAGATAAAGGCAGTGGATATTAATCTTATAAAGGTTAGAAAATCTCTTATAAAACAAGCTTTATCAACTATAGAAACTTTACCAACTGAGGAAGATATAGAGTTTCTTGGAAAAGAAACAAATTCAACGGTAGAATTTGTGAAAGAAACTATAAAAGAGTTAAGAAATTAGGAGGCATATTAATGAGAAGAGAAGATGATTATCAAGTGAGAAGGGAACATCTAGCAAACTTAACAGATGATCAATTAACAGATCGTTTTTGGAAATTAGCAGAAGAAATTGTTGATCCTTTATTAGACTTAGGAAGAAAGAATACCTCACCTTCAGTTGAGCGATCTATATTGCTAAGGATGGGTTTTTCATCATTGGAAGCAAAAGCAATTGTGGAAGGAACTATCGATAAAGGTTTGATGGGTAAGGGTGCAGGAAATGTAGTTTATAGACTTGCTAAAGAAAAGGGAATATCAGTCAGGGAAGCTGGCGTTTCACTTTCTCAAGGCAATGATTGGAATATAGTTTCAGAAATCTTTAGAGGAGGTAAAAAATAATGTCTGACATAAAAATTCAAGTTAATGAGAAACTTAATATAGAAAATATTCTTAAAGATTTAGAAAATTATAGACCAAGAAGACGTGGATGGACTTGGAGAACGCCAGTACCAGGTTTAGAAATGGGGCCTTTTAATTTTAAAGACTGTTCAACTCCTATGGGAGCATCTGTACCTCTTCCATCTGCAAAATACTTTGATAATATTGATCCTCAACCAAACTGTAATATTACTACAGAGATAGCATCAGGAAGATTTGAAGATGACATAAGAAGGATGAGAATGGCAGCGTGGCATGGAGCGGATCATATAATGGTAATTAGAACTGCAGGACAGTCACACTATGATGGATTAATAGAAGGAACGCCACAAGGTATAGGTGGAGTACCTATCACAAGAAAGCAAGTTAGGGCTCAAAGAAAAGCTTTGGATATGATAGAAGATGAAATAGGAAGAGACATAAATTATCACTCTTATGTATCTGGAGTTGCTGGACCTGATGTTGCTGTTATGTTTGCTGAAGAGGGAGTGAATGGAGCACATCAAGATCCACAATATAACGTACTATATAGAAATATTAATATGATAAGATCATTCGTTGATGCCTGTGAATCAAAAACGATAATGGCATGGGCAGATATAGCACAAATAGATGGAGCACATAATGCAAATGCTACAGCACGACAAGCTTGGAAGGTTATGCCTGAACTTATGGTTCAACATGGTATAAATTCAATATTTTCTGCAAAAGTTGGAATGAAAAAATCTAATATATGTCTTTCTACAGTGCCACCAACAGCACCTCCTGCACCAAGCATGTATTTAGATTTACCATATGCAGTTGCACTTAGAGATATATTTAAAGAATATAGAATGAGAGCGCAGATGAATACAAAGTATATGGATTCATCAACAAGGGAGGCTACAGTAACTCACGTTCTTAACTTGCTTGTTTCAAAATTAACTAGAGCGGATATTCAGTCTACAATAACTCCAGATGAAGGACGTAATGTACCATGGCATATTTACAATATAGAAGCTTGTGATACTGCAAAGCAAGCTCTTGTTGGCATGGATGGAATGATGGAGATGATTGCTCTTAAAGATGATGGTGTTTTAAGAGAAAAAGCAAGAGAAATCAAAGAAAGAGCAGTATTATTTTTAGAAGAAATTATTGAAGTAGGTGGATATTTTAATGCAGTACAGGCTGGATTTTTCGTTGATTCTGCTTATTATCCTGAAAGAAATGGTGACGGAATCGCTAGAGATATGGCAGGCGGTGTAGGATATGGAACTGTATATGAAAGAGATGAAGATTATTGTGCACCAGTAACTGCGCACTTCGGCTACAATAACTTAGCTCAATATGGGGAAGAAGCCGTTAAAAACCCATCATCTCTAATAGGTGGTTGTACTTTTGAATGTCCTGAAAAAATTATTTATATTGATGAACTGGACCAACAAGACAATGTAAATGTTAGAATGGCTGAAACTGAAGAGTATAGAAATACGGGTAAGATAAAGCCAGAAGTAGAGTGGTTGGCAGATGGAACGATATTGTTAACTATGTGTTTACCAACATCAAAAAGAGTTGCAGAATTTGCAGCATTAGAATTTGCAAAAAAGATGAATATAGAAGATCCAGAGGTAATTTCAAGAGAAATTTTACAAGAGGCTGAAGGTACAAGGATTGAATTAAAAGGAAAACTTCCTTTTGCAGTAGATGTTAATACTTTAGTAATACCACCAGAGCCTGAGATTTTATCTGATGACGAAATAAGAGCAGACATAGAAGCGAAACCTATGATGATAGTATGTGGAACAGTTGGAGAAGACGAGCACTCTGTGGGGCTAAGAGAAGTAATAGATATAAAACATGGTGGTATTGAAAAATATGGTATCAAAGTTGAATATCTTGGAACTTCTGTTCCAGTAGAAAAACTTGTTGATGCAGCAATAGAACTTAATGCAGATGCAATTCTAGCTTCAACAATCATCTCTCACGATGATATTCACTACAAGAATATGAAACGTATCCATGAATTATGCGTTGAAAAAGGAATAAGAGATAAAGTTATGGTAGCGGCAGGAGGAACTCAAGTAATACCTGAATCAGCAGTAGCTGCAGGAGTTGATGCAGGTTTTGGAAGAGGTTCAAAGGGAGTACATGTTGCAACTTTCCTTGTAAATAAAAGAAGAGAAATGGAAGCAGGAAAATAAATGAAAATAGATGTATTAGTTGCAGAAATAGGTTCTACAACTACGGTGGTAAATGCCTTTAATAATATTAATACCCTTGATCCAATTTTTTTGGGTCAAGGGCAAGCCGCCACCTCTGTGCTAGAAGGTGATGTTAGAGTAGGTTTAAAGGCAGCTATTGATAGCTTAGCAAATAATCTTGGTGTAGATAAAATTGACTATGATGAAATGTTGGCTACTTCATCGGCAGCCGGTGGACTAAAAATGACGGTTCATGGTTTAGTATTTGACATGACAGCCAGAGCTGCAAAAGAAGCTGCTTTAGGAGCAGGGGCAATAATACATCAAGTTACTGCCGGACGTTTAAGAAGAACTGACCTAAAAAAAATCCAAGAAATAAAACCTAATATTATACTAATAGCAGGTGGAGTTGACTATGGAGAAAGAGAAACTGCTCTATATAACGCAGAGTTAATAAATAATATTGGTTTAAATATTCCAATCATATATGCAGGAAATATTGAAAATCAAGAAGAAATAAAGTTGATTTTTGAGGATTTGGAAACGAAGCTTTATATAGTAGAGAATGTGTATCCTAAAATTGATGACCTTAATGTCGAACCTACACGAAAGGTAATCCAAGATGCTTTTGAGGATCATATAATTCATGCACCTGGGATGGAACATGTGAAAGAATTAGTTAACGGACCGATAATACCTACTCCAGGAGCAGTTATGGAATGCGCAAAGCTTCTGTATGATCATATCGGTGATTTGATTGTGTTAGATGTAGGTGGAGCTACAACGGATCTTCATTCTGTAACTATAGGATCAGAGGAAGTTGAAAGGATTCAAGTAGCACCAGAACCAGTGGCAAAACGTACTGTAGAAGGAGATTTAGGGGTATATGTAAATATGCCAAATATCGTGAAATTAATTGGAAAAGATATAATGAAAAAAGAATTAAACCTAGATATTGATAAAATAATGGAAGAATACAAAGCTATCCCTAAAAATTCTGAAGAAATTAAATTTGTTGAACGTCTTACAACTGAGGCGGTGTTAAGGGCAGTAGAGCGTCATGCAGGAAAAATTAGACATGTATATGGACCAGCAGGAAGGTCATCTTTAGCAGAAGGTAAAGATTTGACAAAGGTTAAGTATATAATAGGAACTGGCGGTGCTTTGACAAGACTACCAAATAGAGTTGAAATAATGAAAAAAATAGCTAGACATAATGAAACGGGCTTATTATTATTTCCTAACCTAGATACTGAAATACTTGTAGATAATCATTATATAATGGCTTCTCTAGGGGTTTTATCAAAATGTCATAAGGAAGCAGCTTTAATTCTTCTGGAAAAAAGTTTAAACCTAAAGATACCAAGAAAAACAAAAAGGGAGGAAGAATGATGTATCCAAGATTAGTAGTAGATTTAAAAAAAATCAAAGATAACTTGATAGAAATAAATTCTTTAGTAAAAAAGGCAGATTGCTCCCTTACAATAGTAACAAAGTCATTTTGTGCAGATACTGAAATAGTTAGGGTTCTATCTGAAAGTGCAGAAGTTGATTATCTTGCTGACTCAAGAATAGAGAATATTATAAGCTACGCTTTGTCACACAAACCTAAGATATTGTTAAGGTTACCTATGGAATGTGAAATAGAAGATGTAGTAAAATATACAGATATTAGCTTCAATTCAGAACTTAAAACAATAGAACTTTTAAATAAAGAGGCTAGTAAGCAAAATAAGATTCATAAAATATTACTAATGATTGACCTTGGTGATTTGAGAGAAGGTATATTTTATCAATATGAAGAACAGGTATATAATGCAGTAGAACAGATTCTTTCGATGAAAAATATTGAGTTTTATGGCATAGGAGTTAATCTTACATGCTATGGAGCAATTATACCAAAGAGTGAAAATCTATCAGTTTTAGTGGATTATAGCGAAAAAATCCAAAGAAAGTTTGGAATTAAACTTCATATGGTTTCTGGTGGAAATTCAAGTTCAATTTATCTAATAAACAAAGGTGAATTACCAAAGGGGATAAACAATCTTAGACCTGGTGAAGCTTTTATTTTAGGAAACGAAACAGCTTATGGTGAAAAATTAAGTGAAACACACAATGACGCAGTAATATTAGAGGCACAAATAATAGAGTTAAAAGAAAAACCTTCATTACCAATAGGAGAAGTTGGATTAGATGCTTTTGGTAAAAAACCTGAATACGAGGATAGGGGCATAATAAAACGAGGAATAATCGGAATAGGAAAACAGGATATAGACATTGAAAGTATGACAACGATTGATACTAAAATAGATATTCTAGGTGCAAGCTCTGACCATATGATACTTGATCTAACCAATAGTGATAATTGCTATAAAGTAGGAGATATAGTGAGTTTTAAGTTAGGGTATGGAGGTCTTTTAAAGGCTTTTACCAGTAACTATGTAGTTAAAACTTATAAATAAGATAAAAGGCTGTAATTAAATTTTTAATTACAGCCTTTTATATAAAGTTTTTATAACATATTATTCACATATTTAAAATATCTACCTTGAATAATTCATTTCCTTATGATAGTATAGTTAGGCATAATTAAAACTATTTATAAATTTATAAATAAAGAAAAGTCTATTTTAAATAATATAAATAAGAAAAGTTTAAGGAGAATAAAATGATTAATGTAAGTGGTGTTGGCCTTAGATACGGAGATAAACAACTCTTTAAGGATGTAAATCTGAAGTTTACAGAAGGAAATTGTTATGGAGTTATTGGAGCAAATGGAGCTGGTAAGTCTACATTTTTAAAGATACTTTCAGGAGAGGTAGAGGCAAATGAAGGAAGTATAACTGTAGAATCGAAAAAGAGAATGGCTATATTGAAACAAGATCATTTTCAATATGATGAAGATATCGTACTTAATACTGTAATAAGAGGACATGAGCGTCTATATCAAATTATGTTGGAAAAAGAAGAAATCTATATGAAGGAAGATTTTTCTGATGAAGATGGGGTTAAAGCTGCTGAATTAGAAGGTGAGTTTGCCGAACTTGATGGATGGGAGGCAGAATCTAATGCTTCAAGTTTATTAATAGGACTTGGAATTAATAAAGATTTACATGATTTACAAATGAAAAATTTACGAGGTTCTGAAAAAGTAAAAGTTTTATTGGCACAAGCACTTTTTGGAAAACCGGATATTCTTCTTCTTGACGAACCTACTAATCATTTAGATTTTAAATCAATTATGTGGTTAGAAAATTTTTTGATGAACCTTGAAAATTCTACTATAATAATAGTATCTCATGATAGACATTTCTTAAATAAGGTATGTACACATATGGCTGATGTAGATTTTGGGAAAATACAATTATTTGTAGGTAATTATGATTTTTGGTATCAGTCAAGCCAATTAGCATTAAAGATGGCTAAGGATCAAAACAAGAAGGTTCAAGAAAAAATGAAAGAGTTACAAGAGTTCATTGCTAGATTTAGTTCTAATGCTTCTAAGGCGAAACAAGCTACTTCAAGAAAAAAACAGTTGGATAAATTAACCTTAGAGGATATACAGCCTAGCAGAAGAAAATATCCTTTTGTAGGGTTTTCTCCAGAAAGAGAGTTAGGAAATGATTTGTTGGAAGTCGAGAATATAAGTCTTACAGTTAGTGGACAGAAGCTTTTGGATAATGTTTCTTTTACTCTTGGAAGAAATGACAAGGTAGTTTTTTTAAGTAATAATGAGCAGGTGATTACTGCTTTATTTAAAGTTATTATGGGTGAAATTCAACCAGATTCTGGAAGTTATAAATGGGGCGTTACAACATCTACTTCTTATCTTCCTAGGGATTATAATGAGTATTTTGATGATCATAATGAAAATTTAATAGATTGGTTGAGAGAATATTCTATAGAGAAGACGGAAACTTTTATACGTGGTTTTTTAGGAAGAATGTTATTTAGTGGAGATGAGGTTTTAAAATCAGCATCTGTTTTATCTGGTGGGGAAAAAGTTCGTTGTATGTTATCTAAGATGATGGTAGCAAATTCAAATGTGCTTGTTATGGATGATCCAACAAACCACTTAGATTTAGAGTCTATTACGGCTTTAAACGAAGGATTGATTAAATTTAGTGGGAGTATATTATTTAGTTCTCATGATCATGAGTTTATTAATACAATTGCTACGAGAGTGATAGAAATAACACCTAATGGTGTTGTAGATAGAATAGGTAATTTTGATGACTATCTTGAAAATGAAGAATTACAAGGTCAAATTGAAGTTATGTATAAGTAACATAAAAAAGGATATGATTCTCTGATCATGTCCTTTTTTATAAATGATATAATTATTTTATGTAAACTTATCGATTTTTTTCAAAAAATAGTGTATTATCTTTATGAGAGGAACTGATACGATGAAAATAAGATACTTAAGCGTTTCAGAAGTAAACGATTATATAAATAAGTCGATTAAAACTGATCCAATTCTCCAATGTATTTCAGTATATGGAGAGATATCCAATTCAAGATTTAGCACAGGTGGATATTTATTTTTTTCCTTAAAAGATATAAACTCAAAGTTAGATTGTGTATGTTTCGAACCTGAAACTTTAGATATCAATATAGAAAGCGGAATTGAAGTAGAATTGGTGGGTACTTTAAATTTCTATCAAAAAGATGGAAGTTTTAAGTTGATGGTTAAAGAAGCTAAGGCTGTAGGGATAGGAAAGGCCTTTGAAAAATATCTAAAAATTGCAAAAATTTTGAAGGAAGAAGGATTATTTTTAAGTTCTAAAAAGAAGAAGATTAATGAATTTCCAAATAAATTAGGGGTAATCACTTCAAAAACAGGAGCCGTACTACAGGACATACTAAATGTATCAAAAACTAGATATCCTCAATGTGAGATTGTTGTTTATCCATGTAAAGTCCAAGGGACAGGTACGGCAGAAAGCATTGTTAAAGGTATTGATTTTTTTAATGAAAAGGAAGAGGTAGACACTATTATAATTGCTCGTGGTGGCGGATCTTATGAAGATTTAATTGAATTTAATGATGAAGCACTTGCCAGAGCTGTATCAGAATCTAAAATACCTATAATTTCAGCTATTGGTCATGAAACGGATAATACAATTTTAGATTTAGTTGCAGATTTAAGGGCTTCTACTCCGTCTATGGCTGCAGAGTTAGCTTTACCATCAAAAAAATATCTATATAATGAATTGAATTCTATTTTTGAAATAATGAATAAAGTTTTTCATTCTAAGATAGATAGTAAGAATAAATTTTTATTAAATCTCAATATTAGTTTAGAGTCTCATTCTCCTTTAACTATACAAAAAAGAAGATCTGATGAATTAGATAATATTAAGAGAAATTTAATTATATCGCTATCGAGAAAGATGACGCTTATAGAAAAGGAAGTAGATTCTTTAGGTAAGACATTAGGTTTAATAAACCCGATTTTACCGTATGAAAAAGGGTTTGCCGTTATTAGAAAAAAAAATATGGTAATTACCAGCATTGATAATTTAGATTTAGGTGACAAAATAGATATTAGTTTTAAAGATGGAAATATATCTGCTATAGTAAAATAGGAGGGGAAAATGGCAAAAAAAATAAGTACAACTTATGAGGATAGAACAAAAAGATTAGAGGATATAATTGATGAGTTACAAAAAGACAATCTAGATTTAAGCAAATCCTTAGAACTATACGAAGAAGGTATAGGGATTTATAGAGAATGTAAAAAATATTTAGAAGATACAAAAGAAAAGATTAAAGTTTTAGAGGAGAAAATTTAATTATGTTAAAAAAAACTATTGAGAAAGACAGGCTGATAGTGGAAGATATTATAAAAAAATACATGGATTGTTTGGATAACGAAAGTCCAAATACTATAAAAGAAGCCATGATATATAGCCTAGAATCTGGAGGGAAACGATTACGTCCTATATTGCTGATTGAAACATTTAAACTTTTTTCTAATGATTTTGAAAAGATTAAAGGATATA
This sequence comes from Filifactoraceae bacterium, assembly GCA_051655155.1. Classification (GTDB taxonomy): domain Bacteria; phylum Bacillota; class Clostridia; order Peptostreptococcales; family Filifactoraceae; genus JBOFZL01. The sequence continues at coordinate 26,521 of JBOFZL010000081.1, read as the reverse complement.
TTTTTGCAATGGAAGCAATTCATACTTATTCATTAATTCATGATGATTTACCTGCTATGGATAACGATGACTTTAGACGAGGGAAGGCAACAAACCATAAGGTTTTCGGTGAGGCTATAGCTATTTTAACTGGAGATTCGTTATTAAATTATGCTATGGAGGTTTTAATTAGAGAGATAAATGATGAAAAAACTTTAGCAGCTTCTCGTATAATTTCTAGTTTTGCTGGCGCTGGAGGTATGATAGGTGGACAAGTAATGGATATAGAGTCTGAGAATCATAATATAGACTATAAGACATTAAAGAAAATTCACCATTTAAAAACTGGTAAACTTATATCTGCTGCTATACTTTCAGGAGGAATTTTAGGGGGAGCAGATGATTATACATTAGATTCATTAAAGATATATGGTGATGAGATCGGACAAGCATTTCAAATTATTGATGATGTATTAGATGTGGTAGGTACAACAGAAGACCTAGGTAAGCCGATTGGTAGTGATGAAGAAAATAAGAAGGTAACTTATGTAAGTATATTTGGAATTGAAAAATCTAAATTATTAGCTGAAGAGGCTATAAAAAGAGCATTAAAAGCTATTGAACATATAAATAACAGTGAGTTTTTTGTGGAATTTGGAAAATATCTTTTAGAAAGAAAGAGTTAGGTTTATATGAAAGAAAGAATAGATGTTTTATTAGTAGAAAGAGGATTATTTGATTCCCGAGAAAGAGCAAAAAAAAATATAATGGCAGGAAAAGTCATGGTAAACAACATGCTATGCGATAAAGCAGGAACTTTAGTAGATGTAGAATCTAAAATATTTATTAAAGAAGATACAATCCCGTATGTATCAAGGGGAGGATTGAAATTAGAGAAAGCAATGAAAGAATTTAGAATTTCTTTATCAAATAAAGTGTGCATGGATATAGGTTCTTCCACTGGGGGATTTACAGATTGTATGCTCAAAAACAATGCCTTGCATGTATATTCTGTAGATGTAGGCTATGGACAATTAGATTGGAACTTAAGAAATAATGAAAAGGTCAGTGTTTTAGAAAGAACAAATATTAGATATTTAGAAAGAGAAAAATTACCATTAGCTGTAGATTTTTATTCAATAGATGTATCATTTATTTCGTTAAAACTTGTTTTACCAAAGCTTATTGAGTTAGGAGCAACTAGATGGGAATGTGTAGCCTTAATTAAACCACAATTTGAAGTAGGTAGAAGTGAGGTTGGAAAGAATGGAGTAGTCAAAGAACCTGAGAAACATAAAAGTGCAATTGAGAAAGCTATTGGGTATGCGAAGAGTAACAATATGAAGATTATTAATCTTAGCTATTCGCCAATAAAAGGACCTAAGGGTAATATTGAATATCTTATGTATATTACTAATAGGTGTGATATTGAAGAAAACTATAATATTGATATGGTTGTAGAAAAATCCCATAAAGAATTGAGGAAATCTGAATAATTAGGAGTAATTCTATGTTAAGAGAGTTATATATTAAAAACTTTGCATTGATAAACGAACTAAGAATAAATTTTGAGTCGGGGCTGAACATAATTACAGGAGAAACTGGTTCAGGTAAAAGTATAATGATTGATGCACTGTCACTTTGTTTAGGTGGTCGCGGGGAGAGAGGTTTTATTAAGCAAGGCGAAAAAAAGGCAGTAGTAGAGGCTGTATTTTTTACAGAAAATAAAGAGGTATTAAACTTACTTGAAGAGAATGGTATTGATGTTGAGGAGAATGTTATAATTTATCGTGAGTTATGTGAAAATGGACCGTCTACTTCGCGTATAAATTCTCGTAGTGTAAATTTAACGCTAGTTAGAGAGGTTACAAAGTATCTGTTGAATATTCATGGACAGAGTGATTACAATTTGCTTTATGACCGTACTAATCAACTTGGATTAATAGATTCTTTTGGTGGAGATACAACCAAAGATGCTATTAGAGAGTATGAATATTTATATAAAGAGTATAAAATTATTCTAGAAAAAATGAAAGATTTAAAAATTCATAAAAATCCACTAGAAATTCAGCGAGAAAAAGATTTTTTAGAATCTATTATTAACGATATAGACAGTCTTAATGTCAAGGCAGATGAGTTAGATATGTTGGAGGATAAACTAACTACACTTAAAAATGCTGAAAAGATATTTATAGCAGTAGAAAACGCACATCAATATTTATATTCAATGGACTCGAGTGTTTTATCAAATTTAGATAGAGCAGTTAAAGGTATAGTTTCCATTAATGAGTATTATAGTGACTGTGAAGGTTGGGTTAAGTCATTAGAGGAAGCCTATTATCAGATTGAAGATATTACTAGAGAGATGGGAAACATAAAAGATAAATTAGTCTATGATGAAAGATTACTTGATTCAATTCATGAACGTATAAGTCGAATTGTTACTATTTACAAAAAATATGGGGGTAGTTATGAGACGATGTACATTGAATATGAAAATTCTAAAAGAGAGCTAGATAAGCTACAAAATCTTGATGAACTTAAGGAAAAAATGAATATTCTTCTCTTGGAGAAAGAACGAGCGTTAAACTCTAGAGGAGAAATACTTAGAAATCTAAGGAAAGAATCTGCAAAGCAAATTGAGAGTTTAATTATTAGTGAGTTAGAAAGCTTGGCAATGCCAAAGGTAAGTTTTACTATAGATTTTAAAAATAGTCCTATAAGTTCTAATGGTTTAGATGAAGTTGATTTTTTAATAAGTTTCAATAAGGGAGAAGAAGCAAAGCCTATGGCTAAGATAGCATCTGGAGGAGAAACTTCTAGATTTATGCTTAGTTTAAAAAGTGTAATTTCTAAATATGACAGTATTGACAGTTTACTTTTTGATGAAATTGATACTGGAGTAAGCGGTTTGGCAGCAGAAAATATTGGAAAAAAACTCAAAGAAATTTCTAAAATAAGACAGGTGATTTGCATAACTCATCTTCCTCAAATTGCTTCATGTGCGAATGTTCATTTTAAAGTTGAAAAGGTTGAAGGTGGAGATAGAACAAATACGACTATTGAAATTTTAGATATTGAACATCGACAGATTGAATTAGCAAAAATGATGTCAGGATCAAGACTTACAGATATATCATTAAATAATGCAAAGGAGCTTCTTGAGTTAAATCAAGATTAAAAATATGGAGAAAACTATTAAAAAAGATATTGCATATCATGGAAAAGTGATGGATCTTGAAATTCACACTGTTGTGAATGATAATGGGACTCTAAGTAAAAGAGAAATTGCAAAACTTGCTAGTGTAGTGGTTATTTTAGGGATAACCATTGACAATAAAATAATATTGATAAAACAATATAGAAAGGCTATTGAAGAAGAGTGTTTAGAGTTACCTGCAGGTAGAGTTGAGTTGGGTGAAGAGTATATAACAGCAGCAATTAGAGAGTTTAGAGAAGAAACTGGTTATATTTTAACTAATTATAAAAAACTTACAGAATATTATTCAAGCCCAGGATTTACTAATGAGAGAATGATTTTCTTTATTGGATATGCGAAGGATAAAGGGAAAACAGAATTTGATGAAGATGAGTATATTGAATCTTATGAATTTACCTTGGAAGAACTTAAATCTATGATTGAAAAAGGTATTATAAGTGATGGAAAAACTATATTAGGAATATATATGTATGAAAGCATAAGTAGGAGCTAGGTATGATAAAAGGATGTGTGGAAGGTTACTTTCAATTTTTAGACAGTACAGATTTAGCTTATAATACTAGAGAGTCTTATAAGCGTGATATTAGTTTATATGCATATTTTCTGAAAGAAAACAATATTAGCCCAGAAAACATCAATCAAATGACCATAAAACTTTTTGAAAACTCTATGAATGAACGACCTTTATCATCAGTTAACAGAATAATGTCATCTGTAAGAGGGTTTCATAGGTATTTATCGCGGAAAGGATATATCAAAGAAGAGCCTAAATTTAGATCAAAACCGTTAAATATGTATGATTATAATATTAAAGACCACATATTAACAGAAAGTGAGATAAAAACTTTGTTTGCTACTATTGCTAGTTTAAATTCGAAGTACAACATTAGAGATAGAGTCATGTTTGAACTTTTATGTAAGTGTGGGCTTAAAATCTCTGAAATTGAAAATCTTAAAGTTGATGATGTCAATACTTATTTAGAATATGTTAGCATCACATCTTTCGCTTCTAGGCTTAGAGTTATTCCAATTGACAAAGGACTTAATAAAAGATTAAAAACCTATATGGATACTTGTAGAAATTTTATTGAAACTAATGAGAAAAATAGACCATATCTGTTTTTAAATAAGAATGGTGAAAAGATGACACGTCAAGGAATATGGAAAGTTATTAAAAAATATGCTAATAAATCTGGAATAGAAAAGAATATAAATTCGAATACCTTTAGACTTTCATTAGCGTATAATTTAGTTTCTAATGGAGCAGATACTTCAGTAGTCAATAAATATTTGGGGAATAAGTCATATTCTATAATTGCTAAAGTTTCAGAACAAAATGCGAAATTTAGAAGCTCTATTTTAAAGTTTAATATTGATTTGGAAGGATTATTATAAAATGAGAAATATAGTAAATGAAAATGTTCAAAATTTTATTGAAGAGCACATTAAATATTCAGAGGGACTTAAATTTGAGATGGAAGAATATGCAAAAAAAAATTCTATACCAATAATAACTAAAGATACTCTAAATCTCTTAAAAACAATATTACTTTTAAAAAAACCAAAGAAAATACTTGAGTTTGGAACAGCTATCGGTTATTCTTCTATACAAATTATTGATATTTTAGGTGGAGATTGTGAGATAACTACAATTGAGCGCGATGAAGACAGATTTAAAGAGGCAGAAAAAAATATAAAGAAGTCTGGGTATAATGAACAAATAAGACTCATAAAAGGTGACGCTATAGAAATCGACAAATATTTAGATAGAAATTATGATTTTATTTTTATTGATGCAGCGAAAGGTCAGTATAAAAAGTTTTTCGATAAAATAATAAATAATGTTACTGAAAAAGCACTTATAGTATCTGATAATATATTTTATAATACGTTGGTTTGTAAACCTGATATTAACAGTGTTGAAAGAAGACAAAGGACTATATATAGAAGAATGAATGATTATTTAGATTTCTTAACTAAAACTGAAGGATTTTTTACATCTTTAGTACCAATAGGAGATGGTCTTGCTATTACGATTTTGAATGGAGAAAATTATAATGAAAAAAGTAGAGTTATTAGCACCGGCAGGTGATTTAGAAAAATTAAAGATGGCCATAATATATGGCGCTGATGCAGTATATATCGGAGGATCGATGTTAGGATTAAGAACTGCATCAAAGAATTTTACTGACGATGAAATGATAGAAGGGCTAGATTTTGCTCATTCACATAATGTTAAGGTTTATGTAACAGTAAATATAATAGCACATAATAAAGATTTTAATGGGATAGAAAGTTATTTAAAAAATCTAGAAAAACTTGGAGTTGATGCATTAATTGTAGCAGATCCAGGTATATTAATGATTGCTAAAAATGTGATACCTAACATGGAGTTACATTTAAGTACACAGGCTAATAATACAAATTCTCACAGTGCAAAATTTTGGCACTATCAAGGTGTGAAGAGAATAGTAGTCGCAAGAGAGTTATCATTAGAAGAGATTAAAGATATTGTTAATACTACTCCTAATACCTTAGAAATAGAAGCTTTTGTTCATGGAGCCATGTGTATGTCATATTCTGGAAGATGTTTGATTAGTAATTATATGACAGGAAGAGATGCTAATCATGGAGAATGTGCTCAGCCATGTAGATGGAACTATTCTTTAGTTGAAAAAACTCGACCAGGAGAATATTACCCTATAGAGGAAGATGAGAATGGAACATACTTTTTTAACTCTAAGGATTTATGTATGATAGAACATATTCCCGAATTAATAGAGTCTGGAGTAATGAGTCTTAAAATTGAGGGAAGAGTTAAAACACCATTTTATGTGGCTACAGTTATAAGGGCATATAGAATGGCTATAGATAAATATTATGAAAATCCCAAAGAGTATAAATTTAAAAGCGAATGGTTAGACGAGTTAATGAAGGCTAGTTATCGAGATTATACAACAGGATTCTTTTTTGGAAAACCCAATGAGGATGCTAATAATTATGGAACTAGTTCATATATTAGAAATTATGACTTTGTTGGAATAATTACTGAATTTGATGAAAAGACTGGACTTAGCAAGTTGGAAGTTAGAAACAGAATATTTAAAGGGGATGAAATTGAGATTATTGGACCAAATTATGAAACTGTAAATACTGTCGTAAAACATATTTATAATGAGAATATGGATGAAATGGATGTTGCTCCAAGACCTAAGGAAGTTATATTTATTGATGCGGTTATGACTACTAAGGAAAATTGTATTGTTAGAAAAAAATCTAATTGATGGAGTGGAATTTTGGAAAAATGGATATTAAAAAATAAATGTAAAAATTATAAAGAAATAGCAAATCAGTTAAAAATTGATCCTATAATTGTAAAAATAATTACAAATAGAGGTATTGCAACCCTTGAGTCGATAATGGAGTATTTAGATACAGATATAAGATGTATGTACAATCCATATATTTTACATGGGATGGAATATGCTGTAAATTTATTTAAACTTAGTATGAGTAAAAATGAAAAAATTACAATTGTTGGAGACTACGATGTGGATGGCATTATGTCAACAACAATTTTGCTTAAAGGATTAAAGGCATTGAATTGTTATGTTGAAACTTATATTCCTCATAGAATTAAAGATGGATACGGGATAAATGATACTATTGTAGATAGTCTTTTTTTATCAGGAACAAAATTAATAATCACATGTGATAATGGTGTTAGTGCTTTTTCAGCTATAAAAAAAGCAAAAGAATTAGGTATAAGAGTTATTGTGTTAGATCATCATGAGTTTAAAAAGTTTGAAAATGAAAAAGGTGAATTTTTGACTAAATATGTAGAGGCAGATGCTATTGTTAATCCTAAAAATCCTAAATGTAACTATCCATTTAAAAATATTTGTGGTGCGGTAGTAACTTATAAGTTTGTAGAGGCTTTGTACAGCAATCTTGGAAAAAAATTTAATTATGAACAATATATAGTGTATGCTTCTTTTGCTACAGTTTGTGATGTGGTTGATCTGATTGATGAAAATAGAATTATTTTAAAAGAAGGGTTAAGATTGCTAAATTTAAATAAACCTCTTGGAATTTATGAGTTGTGCAAGGTAAATAATATTCATGAAAAAAAGCTGACAGCGTATGATTTTGGTTATATATTGGGGCCTTGTTTAAATGCTTCAGGAAGATTAGAACATGCAAACTTAGCATTAGAACTAATGACTACGGATTCAAAATCAAGAGCAGAAGATTTATCAATCATGTTACTTAACCTAAATAAGGAAAGAAAATCTCTTACAGATAACGGAATTAAACTAGCAACAGACACATTAGAAAATTTGAATGAAGGTCCGATAAAGGTAATATACTTGAATACAGTTCATGAAAGTATAGCTGGTATTATTGCGGGTAGACTGAAGGAACTTTTTTATAATCCTTTTATTATTTTTACTGATTCACATGAAGGGATTTTGAAAGGATCTGCACGTTCGGTTGATGGTATTAACATAGTGAAAGAAATTGAAAAGTGTGAAAATCTTTTAAAAGGTTTTGGAGGACATCCTATGGCAGCAGGATTAAGCCTTGAGAAAAGTAATTTAGATGAATTTATAAAAGTTATAAATAACGATATATTAACTTTAATTCCTTCAAGGGAAATTAAAGTTGATATGTTATTAGCTTTTTCACATATTAATTTGTCGTTATATAAACTAATAGAAGAGCTTGAACCTTTTGGAAAAGCTAATGAAAAACCATTGTTTGCTCAAATAAATGTTATTGTTCTTAAGTATAAAAAGATAGGAAATGAAGGTCAATTTGTTAAATTAAAAGTAATAGATAATACGAATACATTAATTGAGGCTTTATATTTTGGTAAAAAAATTGATAAATTAATTAATATATTAGAAAATAAAAATAGAAAATTAGATTTAATTTATAATATTGCAATAAATGAATATAAAGGAAATGTTAAATTACAAATTTTAATTCAAGAATTCAGGGAAAGTAGGTAGACAAATTTATCACTTGATAAAAAATACTTGTTAAAGATAAATTATATGGTATACTATATCTGTTGATTTTACATTCATGTCAATAAATAAATAATATATATATATTGGAGGAAAATTATGGTTGAATTATTAAAAAAAGAAAGTAATCTAGTATCTCTTAAAATGGTGATTGTAGCAGATGAATTCGAAAAATATTGTCGAAAAGCTTACAATAAAAATAAAGGACAATTTAATATTCAAGGATTTAGAAAAGGGAAAGCACCTAGACATCTTATTGAAAAGATGTATGGTGAGGGTGTTTTTTTTGAGGAAGCTATTAATTTAGCATTTCCAAGTTATTTTGAAAGTGCAGTAAAAGAATTAGAATTAGATGTTATTGATAGACCTTCAATAGATGTAGAAGACATAGAAAAAGGAAAAGATCTAGTTTTGACTGTTGAAGTTGCGGTTAAACCAGATGTGGCTTTAGGCCAGTATAAAGGGCTTTCTGCAGAAAAACAGTGTGTTGAAGTTTCTGATGATGAAATAGATAAAGAATTAGCTAAAAAACAAGAGGCAGGATCAAGACTAATAAGCATTACAGATAGAGGGGTACAAGAGAAAGATACAGTAATTTTGGATTTTGAAGGCTTTGTTGATGGAGAAGCATTTTCAGGCGGAAAGGCTGAAAGATATAGCCTAGTAATAGGTTCAAATACATTTATTCCAGGGTTTGAAGAACAGTTAATAGGTACTTCAATCCATGAAGAAAAAGATGTTAAGGTTACATTCCCTACGGATTATAATTCTGATGAACTTAAAGGAAAAGAAGCAATCTTCAAATGTATGATTCATGAAATAAAATTCAAGGAGCTTCCTAATTTGGATGATGAGTTTGCAAAAGATATAAGTGAACATGAAACTCTTGATGAACTTAAAAAAGAAATTAAAGAAAAACTTTTAGCTTCCAAAGAGTTAAATTCGGAAAACGCATATAAGAATGAATTAATTAAAACTGCTGTTGAAAATGCAAGTGTTGATATTCCCGATATTATGGTAGAAAATCAGACTGATAGAATGGTTCAAGAGTTTGATTCTAGCATTCAACAGCAAGGTTTAGATTTGAACACATATCTTCAGTATACAGGCTCAAGCTTAGAGGATTTAAAATTACAAATGAAAGAAGATGCGTATTCGCGTGTAAAGACAAGCTTAGTTGTAGAATCTATTGCTAAAATTGAAAATATTGTAGTAACAGAATCAGATCTTAATGAAGAATACGAAAAAATGGCAAAGGTTTATGGAATGGAAATAGATAAAGTTAAAGAGCTTTTAGGTGGTGTAGATTCAGAGTATTTAACAGACTCTATAAAATCAAGAAAAGCCATTGATTTAATAATTAATAGTGGTATTTTAAAATAATAAGGAGTGGTAATATGGCATTTGTACCAATAGTAGTAGAACAGTCAAGTCGTGGAGAGCGTAGTTATGATATATATTCAAGACTTTTAAAAGACAGAATTATATTTTTGTCTGATGAGGTTAATGATGCAACGGCATCTTTAATAGTAGCACAAATGCTGTTTTTAGAGGCTGAAGATCCAGATAAAGATATAATGTTTTATATAAATAGTCCTGGGGGATCTGTAACATCAGGAATGGCTATTTATGACACCATGCAGTATATTAAATGTGATGTATCAACAATATGTATAGGTATGGCTGCTTCTATGGGGGCGTTTCTTTTATCAGCCGGAGAAAAAGGTAAACGTTTTGCGTTACCAAATGCTGAAATAATGATTCATCAGCCTCTAGGAGGAGCTCAAGGTCAAACAACAGATATAGCTATTCATGTTGACAGAATGTTAAAAATAAAAGAAAGACTAAATTCTATTTTAGCTGAAAGAACAGGGAATACAGTTGAAAAAGTTCAAGCTGATACAGAAAGAGATAATTTTATGACTTCAGAAGAAGCTAAGGTATATGGATTAATAGATGAAGTTATGTTGAAGTCTTTATAAGAGTAGAAGTTGAGGTAGGTTAATGTCAAAAAAAGATGAAAAAATAGTAGTAAAATGCTCTTTTTGTGGAAAGACGCAGGATCAAGTTAAAAGGTTAGTTGCTGGACCTGATGTTTTTATTTGTGATGAGTGCGTTTCACTTTGTCAAGATATAATTGAGGAAGAATTTGAGAAAAATATTAGTAACGATTATTCTGGGTTGCCTAAACCTCATGAAATAAAAAAAATTCTTGATGAATATGTGATTGGACAAGAAGAGGCAAAGAAAATATTATCGGTAGCAGTTTATAACCATTATAAACGTATTAATACTGTTGTTAAAAGTAATGATGATATTGAAATCCAAAAAAGTAATGTACTCTTACTCGGACCTACTGGTTCAGGTAAGACGTTAATGGCACAAACTCTAGCAAAAATTTTAAATGTACCTTTTGCTATTGCAGATGCAACAGCTTTGACAGAAGCGGGATATGTTGGTGAAGATGTAGAAAACATTCTTTTAAAACTTATTCAAGCTGCAAACTTTGATGTTGAAAAAGCTGAGAGAGGAATTATTTACATTGATGAAATTGATAAAATTTCAAAGAAATCAGAGAATCCATCTATAACTCGTGATGTTTCTGGAGAAGGAGTACAACAGGCATTATTAAAAATTATTGAATCAACTAAAGCTAATGTTCCCCCACAAGGAGGGAGAAAGCATCCTCATCAAGATTTTTTACAAATCGATACTACAAATATTCTCTTTATTTTAGGAGGAGCATTTGAAGGAATAGAAAATATTGTAAAAAAACGTAAAGGTGATAATACAATTGGCTTTGGATCAAAGATTTCTCCTAAAAACAAGGCAGAATTTTCAGAATTATTTTCAAATATAGAGCCACAAGACTTAATTAAATACGGCTTAATACCCGAGTTTGTAAGTAGGGTTCCAATAGTTGTTTCTTTATCAGAACTAGATGAAAATGCTCTGTTGCAAATTTTAAAAGAACCTAAGAATGCTTTGGTTAAGCAATATAAAAAGTTATTTAGTATTGATGGAGTTGATCTTGACATTACAGATGGAGCACTTAAATTAGTTGCACAAAAAGCATTAGAGAGAAAAACTGGGGCTCGAGGACTTAGAAGTATATTAGAAAATACAATGTTAGATATTATGTTCGATATTCCATCAAATGATAATGTTGCTAAAGTTATTGTTAATGAACAGTGCATTATGAAAGATGAGAAACCTGAGATGATTTATAAGGATAGCCCTATACTAATTAAGTAAAATATGCCTTCGGGCATATTTTTTTATTAAAGATATCGAATATAAACTTGTTGAATGTATTGATATTTTTTATAATTAATGCTTAAATATACTTATATGTAAAGATGAAAGGAGTTCTTATGAAAGATAATATAATGAAATTACCAATGATACCTGTAAGGTCTATGGTGGTTTTTCCAGATACCATATTTTCATTTGATATAGCAAGGGATAAGTCTATAAAAGCTTTAGAAGAATCAATGAAAGAAGAGCAACTAATTTTTTTAACATCGCAAATTGATAATGAAATAGAACTTCCAACAATGGAAGAAATATATAAGATAGGCACAGTTTGTAAAATTAAACAATTACTAAAGCTACCAGGTAACGTTGTAAGAGTTTTATCAGAGGGATTATATAGAGGTGAGTTTTTAAAACAAATTGGAGATAAAGATAAATATACAGTTGAAATAAGAGTTTTAAATGATTTTGAATCTAATTATGATGCAGAAACTTACGCTTTTAAAAGATCAATCTTAGATATTACGGAAGCCTATGCAGCTTTTAACTCTAAATTTACAGATGAAGTGATTAATACTATAACTGATTCTAATAATTTACACAAGCTTGTTAATATAGTTTCACATACAAGTAACTTTGAAATTAATGATAAACAAGAGTTGTTATATACTATTAATATTAAAAAGAGACTAAAAAAATTATATTCGGTATTGATAAAAGAGATAGAAATATCAGAACTTGAAGATGATATTGAAAAAAAATTAAAAACAAAATTAGATAAAAATCAAAGAGAATATTATTTAAGAGAAAAGATAAGAGTTATCAGTAAGGAGCTAGGAGACGATGAGGAGTATTCAGAATTAATAGAAAATTATAAAGAACAGTTAAATAAATTAGAAATAGATAGTTCAATTAAAGAAAAGATTAAAAATGAGATAAATCGCTTAAATAGAATATCTTCAAACACTCAAGAAGGCTCAGTTATAAGAACTTATTTAGATACTTTTTTTTCCCTTCCGTGGAATAAAAGCACAAAGGATAATTTAGATATTAAAAAAATTAGAAAAGTATTAGATGATGATCATTTTAGTCTTGAAAAAGTTAAAGAACGTTTAATTGAATATGTTGCTGTTAAAAAATTAAACGATAATCTTAGAGGTCCGATTTTATGTTTAGTAGGTCCACCGGGAACTGGTAAAACTTCTATAGCAAGTTCTTTAGCTAGAGCTATGAATAGGAAATTTTCTAGAATTGCTCTTGGTGGAGTTAGAGATGAAGCTGAAATTAGGGGGCATAGGAGAACGTATGTTGGTGCTATTCCAGGAAGAATAATAAATTCAATTAGAGAGGTAAAATCATCAAATCCATTAATTTTATTTGATGAAATAGATAAATTAGGCGCTGATTACAAAGGGGATCCATCTTCTGCGTTATTAGAAGTTTTAGATCCAGAGCAAAACTCTACTTTTACAGATCATTATCTGGAGTTACCTTTTGATTTATCAAAAGTTCTTTTTATCACTACAGCTAATTCAATATCAACAATCCCTAGACCTCTTTTAGATAGGATGGAAGTCATTGAATTAGGAAGTTACCTTGATGAGGAGAAAGTAAAAATTGGTAAAAAGTTTTTACTCAAAAAAATTCAAACTGAAAATGGGTTAGAAAAAAACTTTATTAAAATCAATGATGTGCTTTTGAAGGATATTATAAATAACTATACTAGAGAATCTGGGGTTAGAGAACTTAAAAGGGTTTTAGAAAAATTAGCACGGAAAATAGCAGTAATTAAAACTACAGAACAAGATATAAGTGAGTATAAAATAAGTTCTTCTAATATTGAAATCTTGATTGGAAAACCGAGATATAAAAATAGAGCTTCAAAAAAAGTTGCACAAGTTGGAGTAGTCACAGGGTTAGCATGGACTCAAGTAGGAGGAGATACTTTATCAATTGAAGTTAATATTCTTGAGGGAAGTGGAAAATTAGAACTTACAGGATTGTTGGGAAATGTAATGAAGGAATCAGCTGTAACTGGACTTTCATATATACGTTCAAAATATAAAGAACTTGATTTAGATGAAAGTTTTTATAAAAATAAAGATATTCATATTCATATACCAGAGGGTGCAATCCCTAAAGATGGACCATCAGCAGGAGTAACGATGACAACTTGTATGATATCGGCATTAACAAATATGCCTGTAATTGGAAATTTAGCCATGACAGGAGAAATTACATTAAGAGGAAGAGTTTTGGCTGTTGGAGGGATTAAGGAGAAATTAGTAGCGGCATATAGAGATGGGATCACAAACATAATAATTCCATCAGAAAACAAATCAGATATAGATGAAATTCCAGCGTCTGTTTTAGATAAATTAACAATAAACTATGCTAATAATATAGAAGATATTCTTGAGTTAGCTTTTGAAAAGTAGGTAGTTATGATAATAAGAGATATACAAATGAATATGAGTGCCGTAAAGAAAGAGCAATATCCAGATGATGGGTTTCCACAAATTGCAATGGTAGGAAGATCTAATGTAGGGAAATCATCAATGATTAACACTTTGCTTAATAGACGTAATTTTGCTAGGATTAGCCAAACGCCTGGAAAAACAAGAACAATTAATTTTTATAAAATTAATGAAGAATTTTATTTAGTTGATCTTCCAGGATATGGTTATGCAAAATTATCAAAAGGCGAAAAAGATTCTTGGGGAAATATTATGGAAGAATATTTTTTGAATGCAAAAAATCTTGAATGTGTTTTTATATTAGTAGATATTAGGCATAAGCCAAAAGATGAAGATTTAATGATGTTTGATTTTGCTAGACATCATCAAATTCCAGTAACAATAATAGCTACAAAGTCAGATAAACTTTCTCGAAACGAACAAATCAAGTCCATTGGTACTATAAGAAAAACTTTTGGCCTTTTAGATGAAAAAGTTTTTCCTCTTTCTGCCTTAAAAAAAACTGGTGGAGAGCAAATATGGAATCATGTAGAAGAAATATTTATTAATAGTGGTTATCAAATTAGAGTGGATAAAAAATAAAATGGAGATTAAATGATAATAATATCAAATATTAAGTTATCCCTGGATGAAGGGATAGATAATTTAGAGAAATGTATTCGAAATAAACTAAGAATAGCTCCAAGTAAAAATTTAGAGTATGAAGTTTTAAAGGAATCAATAGACGCACGAAAAAATACTATTACTTTTGTTTATCAAGTTCTTGTAAAGAATTATGATAAAAAAGAAGTAATAAAACTTAATGATAAGGATGTTACTTTTGTAGAATTTGAATTTAAGAACAATCTTAAAAAAGGTAATATAAAGTTAAAACACAGGCCGGTAGTTATTGGGTTAGGACCTTCTGGACTTTTTGCTGCTTTAACGCTTGCACAAAATGGATATAATCCAATTATCTTTGAACTTGGACGAGATGTTGATAAACGAAGAGAAGATGTAGATAGGTTTTGGGAAAATGGAATTTTAGATGAAACATCCAATGTGCAATTTGGAGAAGGAGGAGCAGGAACATTTTCAGATGGAAAGCTCACTACTAGAATAAAAGATCCAAGAGTTAAAATTGTTTTAAGAGAACTTCATAAACATGGTGGACCTGAAGATATAACTTATTCACACAAAGCTCATATTGGTACTGATATACTAAAAACAGTAGTTAAAAATATAAGAAATGAGATTATAGACTTGGGCGGTAGTGTAAATTTTGAATCTAAGCTTGAAGATATTTTATTTAAAGATGATGGAAGCGTTAAGAGTGTTGTTGTAAACGGAAAGATAATTGAGACGGAGACTATTATCTTAGCCGTTGGAAATAGTGCTAGAGAAACATATAAAATGTTATATTCTAATAAAGTTTCAATGATATCAAAACCGTTTGCTGTAGGATTTAGGATTGAACATCCAAGAATAAAAATTGACAAATCTCAATATAAAGAGAACTATGATCACCCTAAATTAAAGTCTGCAAGCTACAACCTAACATACAAAGCTTCTAATGGGAAGAGTTGTTATACTTTCTGTATGTGTCCTGGCGGTAGAGTTATTGCGGCTACATCATCTTTAGATAAAGTGGTTGTAAATGGTATGAGTTACCATGATAGGTCAGATATAAATTCTAATAGTGCTATTTTATGTTCAGTAAATGAAAATGATTATGGAAAAGATGTTTTATCTGGAATATACTTTCAGGAAGAAATTGAAAAAAAAGCCTATATCTTGGGTGGAGGAAATTTTATTGCACCAGTTCAAAGAGTTGATGATTTTTTAGAAAACAAGGAAAGTACCTATTTGGGAGAAGTTAAGCCAAGTTATACACCAGGGTATAAATTAAGCAATTTAAATACGATTTATTCGGCGGAAATAATAACTGCTTTAAAAGAATCTATAATGTATTATGGAAAAAAAGTAGAGGCATTTAAAATGAAAGATGCTGTTCTAACAGGAGTTGAAACTAGATCATCATCACCTGTTAGAATATTAAGAGATGACACAATGATGTCTATTAGTCATTTTGGCATCTTTCCTTCAGGCGAAGGCGCTGGATATTCCGGAGGAATTATGAGTTCGGCAGTTGATGGAATAAAAAGTGCAGAAGCATTAATTTCTAATTTCTATATTTAAAAGATGAGTGAATAATTATTATAATTATTTAACAGAAATTTTACAATTAAGCATATAAAGTAAAAAATTTTTTTGATACAATAAATTTGCTAAAAGAATATTGTAGGAGGAAAATATGGAATTTTCAGAAATTGTAAAGATCATAATTGGTCTTATAGCAGGTTTGGGGTTATTCTTATATGGAATGAACTTAATGGGAGCTGGCCTTCAAAAAGCTGCAGGGGAAAAGCTTAAATCTATAATTGAAATGTTAACAAAAAATAGATTGATAGCAGTTTTTGTTGGTATATTTGTTACGGCAATAATTCAAAGTTCATCAGCAACCACAGTGATGGTGGTAGGTTTTGTTAATGCTGGAATAATGCAACTTTCACAAGCTATAGGAATTATAATGGGGGCAAATGTTGGTACAACAGTTACAGCGCAGCTTGTATCTTTTGACATAGAAGCTCTAGCTCCAGTTACAGTTGGTATTGGGGTTATAATGTTACTTGCAAGTAAAAATGAAAAAACAAAAAGTTTTTCTGAGATCCTAATAGGTTTTGGAATTTTATTTGTAGGAATGGTATATATGAAAGAAGCTGTAAGACCTCTTAGAGAGGTTCAGGCTTTTAAAGATATGCTTGTTAATTTTGGAGATAATCAAATACTTGGGATAATGATGGGATTTGGTCTTACCCTAATGGTACAAAGTTCATCTGCTTCAATTGGTATTTTAATAGCTTTAGCGACAGAAGGAATGTTACCACTTGCATCAGCTCTTCCGATTCTATATGGGGATAATATTGGTACTTGTACAACAGCTTTAATTTCAAGTATTGGTGCTTCAAAGAATGCTCAGCGGGCAGCTGTTATGCACCTTACTTTTAATATTATAGGAACTCTTTTATTTGCACTTTTATTAAATCCAGTTGTAACAAAAATAGTTGTTGGATTAGATCCTGATGATGTTGGAAGACAAATAGCAAATGCTCATACTATTTTTAACATTACTAATGTTGTTTTTCAGTTTCCTTTTGCTAGTTTTATCGTTAAATTTGCACAATTTATTATTCCGGAAGGAAAAGGCGAAAAGTCTGAGGGGATAACACATCTTGATCGTCGTATGTTAAGTACACCTTCAATTGCACTTCAAAATACTATAACTGAATGTTTGGATATGGGAAATTTATCTAAAGAATCTTTAGAAACTGCGATAAAAGGCCTTCTTAATAAAGAGAAAGAATCTATAAAGAAATGCTTTGAAATTGAAAAAATAATAAATCAAAAAGAGAGGACAATATTAGAATATCTAATTCTTTTATCAAATACAGCAATATCAGGTAATGATCGTATGGTTGTAGATAGTCTATTTAATATTATACATGATATTGAGAGAGTTGGGGATCATGCTGAAAATATCGCAGAATTAGCAGAAAATGTAATTTCTAGTGACTTAACATTCTCCGGAGATTCAAGAAATGATATATTAAATATGTACAATAAGGTCGTATTAACTTTTGAGAAATCTCTATTGGCGCTGAAAACTAAGGATATAACTCTTGCAAAAGAAGTTATTCTTATGGAAGAAGAGGTAGATGAAATTGAAAAAGTTTGTAGAAATGGACACATATATAGACTTAATAAAAGTTTATGTAATCCTGAATCAGGAATAATTTTTTTAGACTTATTAAGCAATCTTGAAAGAGTTTCAGATCATGCTACAAATATAGCTGGAACGGTAATTGATGCGAGGGTATAAAAATTAATTACAAACAGCACATTGTGTTATATAATAACAGTGTGCTGTTTAATATTTTATTGAAAGAGGGTAAATTGTGATAAATTTAGATGTATCTTATATTAAAAAATTTATAAAAAATGAAGAATTAAACCAGATGATTGATATAGCTGATATATTTTCGATGAAAATTGATATTAAAGATGGAGTTGGAAATGACTTTTTAGGCTGGGTCAACCTTCCAAGTTCCACACCAACTACTTTATTAGAAGATATCGATAAGACTGCAAAAAAGATACAAAAAGAATCAGAATACTTGGTAGTTATCGGGATAGGTGGTTCTTATTTAGGGGCAAAAGCCGTTATAGAAGCTCTAAAACCAGTTTATTCAGATGATGAATCTAAGACTAAGATAATATTTGCTGGACATACAATTAGTTCAAGATATATGTCAGAACTTTTAAAGTTTCTTGAGGATAAGAAGTTTTCAATAAATGTAATATCAAAATCAGGCACAACTACAGAGCCTGCCATAGCATTTAGACTATTAAAAGATTTGTTAATTCAGCAAGTGGGTGAAACAGAAGCGAGAAATAGAATATATGCTACTACAGATGCTACAAAAGGGGCTTTAAAAACAATGGCAGTTCAAGAGGGATATAAGTCTTATGTTATTCCAGATGATATAGGAGGAAGATATTCTGTGTTTACTCCTGTAGCTCTTCTGCCAATGGCCGTTGCAGGATATGATATATCTACCTTCATAAATGGAGCAAAAGCTTCTGAGTTTGAATTAAAAAACAATAGAAAAGAATATAATACAGCAGTAGTATATGCTTCTTTAAGAAATATATTATATAATAAAGGAAAATATGTAGAGATTATTGTGAGTTATGAGCCATATTTAATATATTTATCAGAGTGGTTTAAACAGTTATTTGGAGAGAGTGAAGGTAAGGATGGAAAAGGTATTTTCCCAGCATCAGTAAATTTTTCTACAGACTTACATTCAATGGGACAATATATTCAAGATGGAAGAAGAGATATATTTGAAACTATTATTAGTGTTGAAAAACCAAATGGAGATGTGATTTTAAACCGTGATGACAAAGACTTAGATAAGCTTAATTATATATCAGGTAGATCAATGGATTATATAAATAAAATGGCTCAAAAAGGTACTATTCTTGCTCATGTAGAGGGGAATGTTCCTAATATAGTAATAAATATGGAAGCTATTGATGAATATAATTTAGGGTATATTATGTATTTCTTTGAAAAAAGTTGTGCAATTAGTGGGTATTTGCTTGCAGTAAATCCTTTTGATCAACCAGGAGTAGAAGCCTACAAGAAAAAGATGTTTGAGTTATTAGGTAAAAAATAAAATGATTATGTAAACAAACAACCTACTTCAGAAATAGAAGCAGGTTGTTTGTTTACTCAGCTAAATTGTGGTACACATTTTGAATATCATCATCATCTTCAAGCATATCTATAAGTTTATTCATTTGTTTCTGTTGTAGTTCATCAATTGATGTATAAGTTTGAGGAATTAAAGTAACTTCTCCTGAAGCAATTTTATAACCTTTAGATTCTACTGCTTCTTTTACCGTGAAAAAATCTTCTGGATTTGTATAAATCTCATAGCCTTCTTCTTCCATGACAAAATCTTCAGCTCCATTTTCAAGAGCAACTTCCATAAGTTCATCTTCAGATATGGAATCAGAACTCTCAATTAGTATAATTCCCTTTCGGTCAAACATAAAGCTTACACATCCTGCTGTTCCAAGATTACCATTATTTTTATCTAAATAATATCTAACATTTCCGGCAGTACGATTTTTATTATCAGTAAGTGTTTCAATTATAATTGCAACTCCACCAGGTCCATACCCTTCATAGGTAATGTGTTCATAATTTTCTCCATCACCACCACCAGCACCTTTTTTTATAGCACGATCTATATTGTCGTTTGGCATGTTCATTTCTTTTGCTTTATCAATTGCAGTTTTAAGTGCTGCATTATATTCAGGATCTCCTCCTCCTTGTTTTGCAGCTACAGAAATAGATCTTGCGTATTTTGTAAATATTTTTGCTCTTTTTGAATCTTGTTTATTCTTTCTGTTAACAATATTACCTATTCTACCCATATACTTCCTCCTAAATTTAATTCCCTAAATATATTATCACAAAGGTATAAGAGTGGCTAGATTTTTTTATAAAAAACATGGTTAAAACTTGAATGATTCACATATTGGTGATAGAATCAAATATATTAAAGGAGAGAATCATGGAACTAATTAAAATAGTTGTAAATGAAGAAGATGAATGTGAAAGATTAGATTCATATATAAGTGAAAATCTATTAGATATATCTAGATCCAGCTTGCAAAAGCTTATAAAGTCAGGAGACATACTTGTTAATGGGAAATTTGTAAAATCTAGTTATTTAACTAAGGGAAAAGATGAGATTGAAATTAGAATACCAGAACCTAAACTTTCACATATAAAACCAGAAAATATCATTTTTGACATTGTTTATGAGGATGATGATTTACTTGTAGTAAATAAACCAAAAGGAATGGTAGTTCATCCTGCGCCAGGTAATTATACTGGAACTTTGGTAAATGGGTTGTTGTTTCATCTAGAGGGAAGGCTTTCTGGAATTAACGGAGTCATACGACCAGGAATTGTTCATAGGATTGATAAGGATACAACCGGTTTATTAGTAGTAGCAAAAAATGACTTCATTCATATGGATTTAGCAGAACAGTTTAAGGTTCATTCAATAGGTAGAGAATATTCATTTATTGCTTTTGGAAATCCAAAAGATGATGAATTTACGGTTGATAAACCGCTTGGGAGAAATCCAAAAGATAGGCTTAAAATGTCGATAGTCGAAAATGGAAAAAGTGCGGTTACACACTTTAAAGTTAAAAAAAGTTTTGAAGGGTATAGCTATATGAGTGCACAATTAGAAACAGGACGAACACATCAAATTAGGGTGCATGCAGCTTATAAAGGACATCCCATTTTGGGAGATGAATTATACACAGGACGAAGGTCTAAATTTAAAACAACAGGTCAAACTTTACATGCCGGAAAACTAGGATTTATACATCCCCGTACAAGAATGTATGTGGAGTTTAAAGTTGAAGAACCAAAATACTTTCAGGATATATTAAAAATATTAAAAGAGTAGGAAAATACGATGAGCGAAAAAATTTTAATAATGGATAAAAATGCAGCAAATAGAGCATTAACAAGAATAAGCCACGAAATAGTTGAAAGAAACAAGGGGATAGAGGATATAGTTATTATTGGGATAAGAAAAAGAGGTTTACCTGTAGCAAATAGCATTTCTCAAAAGGTGATGTCAATTGAAAATACAGAAATACCTGTAGGAAGTATTGATGTTACAATGTATAGAGATGATGTATGCAAAGAAGGAATTGATAAGATATTAAGTGTAAATAATTTGGGGATAGATATAGAAGGTAAAACTATAATTTTAGTAGACGATGTGCTTTATACAGGAAGAACTGTAAGATCTGCACTTGATGCTATTATTGATATTGCAAGACCAAAGGCAATTCAGCTGGCAGTTTTAGTTGATAGAGGTCACAGAGAATTACCAATAAGAGCTGATTATGTTGGTAAAAATGTTCCTACTTCAAGAGCAGAAATTATAAAAGTTAATTTTGATTCTGAGAAAGATGAAATAAGTGTAACACTAAATAAAATTTTAAAATAATATTATAAAATAGGTAGCTTTTGCTACTTATTTTATTGTGAAATTAAAAAACTTAAATAATTATATGGTCTAATAAATAGTTAAAGTTTTAATTTATTTAAAGTTTTAATATTATTTATATGTTTTTTTAATAAAATCTTCTTTAAAATGTAAAAATATGGTATGATAAGATGTTAAAATATGTAACGGAGGTATAATATGGATTTAAATATTACAGGAGTTTTATTTTCAGAAGATAAAATAAAAAAAAGAATAGAGGAATTAGCCAAAGAGATTGAAGATGATTTTAAAGGTGAAGATATATTTGTAATAGGAGTTCTCAAAGGTTCATTTGTTTTTGTGTCTGACTTAATAAGAAAATTTAAATCTAATATTGAACTTGATTTCATGTCATTATCGAGCTATGGAATGTCAACAACAAGTAGTGGAGTGGTTAAGATAACGAAAGATTTAGATTTGAGTATTAACGGGAAAAATGTATTAGTTGTTGAAGATATAATAGATACGGGTTTAACTATGGATTATTTATCGCAGTACCTTGTTAATAAAGGTTGTAAAAAAGTAAAGATATGCACTCTTTTAGATAAACCTTCAAAAAGAAAAAGTAAAGTGGCTGCTGATTATGTAGGATTTTCTATTGATGATTTATTTGTTGTTGGATATGGAATAGATTGTAAAGAAATGTATAGAAATCTTCCATATATAGGATATGTAGAGGTTTAATTTAGTATGAGTGTATTAATAGTAAAAGAGGTAAATCACGGCTTTGGGTCTAGGGTTATTTTAGAAGATGTTTCTTTTAGATTGTTAAAAGGTGAGCACGTAGCCTTGATTGGAGCTAATGGTGAAGGTAAATCGACATTTTTAAACATAATAACTGGAAAATTAATGCCAGATGCAGGAAGCGTTGAGTGGTCAAATAGAGTAACTGTCGGATATTTAGATCAACATAGTTCTTTAAAAGATGGAGCTACTATTAGAGAAATATTACAAACTGCTTTTAGCCATATGTATGAGTTAGAAGCTGAAATGTTAAGATTGTATGAAGAAATGGCTTTTTCTGATGATTCAATTGTAGATAAGATGATGACTGATGCGGCAGAAATTCAATGTATCCTAGAAGAAAGTGGATTTTACTTAATCGATGTAAAAATTGATGAAGTTGCAACAGGCTTAGGTCTTAAAGAAATAGGACTAGATAAATTAGTAAATGAATTAAGTGGTGGACAAAGAACAAAAGTACTTTTAACTAAACTTTTGCTAGAGAATCCAACTATTCTCTTATTAGATGAACCAACTAACTATCTCGACTTTGAACATATTGAGTGGTTAAAAAGATTTTTGAAAAATTATGACAATGCTTTTATCTTAATTTCTCATGATATTGAATTTATCAATGAAGTAACAAATGTTATATATCATGTTGAAAATGCTAATTTAACGCGATATGTAGGGAACTATGATGAGTTCCAAAGATTATATGATTTAAAGAGAAAGCAGCATGAACAAGCATATGAGAGACAACAAAAAGAGGTTGAAAGATTAGAGGATTTTATAGCAAGAAATAAAGCTAGAATTTCTACAACAGGTAGAGCTAAAAGTAGAATGAAACAATTGGAAAAAATGGATATGATTGAGAAACCAAAAGAAAAACTAAAACCTACTTTTAGATTCAAGGAAGGTAAGACACCATCAAAATTTATTATAGAGGCAGAAAATCTAGTTATAGGATATAGTGAAGCTTTAACAAAGCCTATTTCATTTACAGTTGAAAGAAATAAAAAAATAGCAATAAAAGGTGTGAATGGTATTGGTAAATCAACACTTTTAAAAACTATATTAGGAACTGTAAAACCGATATCTGGAACTATAAAACATGGGCAACATGTTGAGTTTGGTTTTTTTCAACAAGAAGATTCAAAAGGGAATACAAATACAGCACTAGATGAAATTTGGACAACATTCCCAACTTTGACTAATCATGAGGTTCGCTTAGAATTGGCAAGATGTGGTCTTACAACTGAACACATAACTAGTCAAATGCAAGTTTTATCCGGTGGTGAAAATGCAAAAGTTAGGTTATGTAAAATTTTATTAAAAGAACTTAATGTTTTAGTTTTAGATGAGCCAACAAATCATTTAGATGTGGATGCTAAAACTGAATTAAAGAGAGCTCTATTAGACTTTAAAGGAACTGTTATATTAGTTTCACATGATCCTATTTTTTATGAAGATTTTGTTGATGAGGTATGGAATATTGAAAATTGGACAACAAAAATCATCTAGCTTCTATGTTGTTTATATTTTGCGATGCAATGACAACAGTTTATATATTGGAATAACAAACAATTTAGAGAAACGTATAAAAATGCATATGTTAGGTAAAGGTGCAAAATATACGAGAGGAAGAGGTCCTTTACAATGTATATATTTTGAAGAAAAATATACTAAAAGTGAAGCTTTAAAAAGAGAAAACGAATTGAAAAAGCTAAATAAAAAACAAAAAGAAGCTTTAGTACTTGGGGGGAATAATGTGAAAATATCAAAGGTAATATATGATAATTATGAGTGTTTGAAACTTGAAAATAAATTTTATCAAATTATAGTAACTATCTCAGCTGGTCCAAGAATATTGCATTTTTCAAAAAATAACAAAGCAAATATTCTTTGTAATAAGGGGAAATTTAAACAGGTAGTAGATGGGGAAAATTGGGATATAATTGGTGGTCACCGTTTATGGCATTCTCCAGAATCTTTTCCACGAACATACTTTTCTGATTTATATCCAGTTCAATATAAAGTATTAGACGAAAAAGTTATTTTTACCTCTAAAGAAGATAAAAGTGGAATTAGAAAAGATATAGAACTATCATTTGAAAATGATAAGGTTAGAGTTAGTCATAAATTGACGAACTGTGGGCTTTGGAGAATTGAAATGTCTGTTTGGCCAATTACAATTTTAGCACCTTCAGGTATTGCTAAAATTCCATTATCAAATGAAAAAACAGGATATTTACCAAATCGAAATATTGTATTTTGGGATTACACCCAAGTAGATGATTCCAGGATTAAGTTTGAAAATAATACATTAACAGTAAAACAGCTTTCAAATTCATCTCCTCTGAAGGTTGGAACAAATTCAAATATTGGAAGGGGAGAATACCATATTGACGATCAAATTTTTGTAAAAGAATTTGAAACTAATATTAGAGAAAAATATCCTGATATGGGATGTAATATAGAGATTTATACTTGTGACTATATGCTTGAATTAGAGACTACATCTCCATTAAAGTTTGTAGAACCAGGAAGTTCCATAATTCATGACGAATTATGGAGTATTATACAGAAGTAAAAACGAGAGGAAGTAATTAATGGAAAATAAGAAATTTTGTGATTTAGGGTTATCAGATGAGGTTTTAAAATCTCTTGAATCAGTAGGCTATGAAGTGGCTACGCCAATTCAAGAAATGGCAATACCAATTGGTTTATCAGGTGTTGATTTTATAGGTCAATCTCAAACAGGAACTGGAAAAACTTTGGCTTTTTCAATACCTATTATTGAAGGTCTTGATAGAAGTATTAATTTTGTACAGTCTCTGATATTGTGTCCAACACGAGAACTGGCAGTACAAGTTTCAAAAGAGATAACCAAATTAACCAAATTTAATAAAACGAAAGTTGTAGCAATTTATGGAGGAGAAAGTATAGAGAAGCAAATCCGTTCATTGAAATCAGGGGCACATGTGGTTGTGGGAACTCCAGGAAGGTTACTTGATCATGTAAAAAGAAAAACTCTTAAACTTGATATGGTAAAATTTGTTGTACTGGATGAAGCAGATGAAATGTTGGATATGGGATTTATTGAAGATATAGAATCAATATTAAGAAATGTACATGAATATCATCAAACAATGCTTTTTTCAGCGACAATGCCAAAAGAAATAGTAAAACTTTCAAATAAATATCTTAATGATCCTAAATTAATCAAAATTGAAAATAAAACAGTTACAGTTGATAGAATTGAACAAAGCTATATTAGAGTTAAGCAAAATGATAAGACAGAGGTTTTAACAAGAATCCTTGATATAGAAAATTCAAAGAAAAGTATAATATTTTGCAATACAAAGAGAATGGTGGATGAATTAACAGCTGAAATGCAAAATAGAGGATACTTGGTAGAGGGACTTCATGGAGATTTAAAACAACAAAAAAGAGATCAAGTTTTAGAACGTTTTAAAAATGGGCATGTAAATGTTTTAATTGCAACAGATGTTGCAGCAAGAGGTTTAGATATAAACAATGTTGATATTGTTTTTAACTATGATATTCCACAGGAAGAAGAACAATATGTTCATAGAATAGGCAGAACTGGACGAGCTGGTAAGCATGGAAAATCTTATAGCTTTGCATATGGAAGAGAGTTAGACAGAATAAGGCATATTGAAAAATATGCAAAAATCTTAATTAAAGAAGAATCTATTCCTGCTTATAGTATGGTGGAGCAGAATGTTACAGATAGATATATAAGTAAAATATCATCAAAGATTGAAAAAGGAATAGAGCCTAAATATTATGAAATAATTGATAAAATAAAGGAACGAGAAATTTCCTTAGAAGACTTTACTGCCGCTATGCTTAAATCAAAGTTGATGTTTAGAAACAATGATATAATTAACATAGATAATTATCACCGAAAAGAGAGGCGACCTACTGAAAAAAGAGGTAGTATTCATGAAAAAAGAACAAAAAAATCTGAGGGTTTTTCTAAAGAAAAGGGAATGATTAGATTCCATTTGAATATAGGTAAAAAACATAAGGTGAGTATTTCTGATATAGTAGGTGCAGTTGCTGGTGAGTGCAATATATCTGGAAAAAACATAGGTGCAGTGGATTTATTTGAAG
>JBOFZL010000080.1:0-30739 GCA_051655155.1 Filifactoraceae bacterium | reverse complement strand
TGATGGAGTAGGGTATAATGCCCTTGAAGCTTGGGGTGGAGCAACTTTTGATTCATGCTTAAGATATTTGAATGAAGATCCGTGGGAACGATTAAAGTCTATCAAATTAAATATTAAAAATACCAAATTACAAATGTTACTTCGTGGAAAAAATCTACTGGGTTATAAACACTACCCAGATAATATTGTTTCTTACTTTATTGAAAGATCAATTTATCATGGAGTTGATATTATTAGGGTGTTTGATGCACTTAATGACATTAGGAATATTGAAGGATCAGTTAAGTCAATTATTAAATTTGGAGGCGAAGCTCAGTGTGCTTTAGCATATACAACAAGTGAAGTTCATACAGTTGATTATTTTGTAAATTTGGCTAAAGAATATGAAAATATAGGTGCTTCTTCCTTATGTATAAAAGATATGGCTGGAGTATTATTACCTGATGTTGCGTTTGAGTTAGTTAGCAGGATAAAAGAAAACTCAAATTTAACTTTACATTTACATTCTCATATGACCAGTGGAATAGCAAATATTACTTATTTAAAAGCTATAGAAGCTGGAGTGAACGTTATTGATACTGCACTTTCACCGTTTTCAGGTGGGAATTCTCAACCATCTACAGAATCTATGGTTGCTGTTTTGAAAGGACTTGGGTATACTGTAAACTTAAATTTGGATAAAATGAACTCATCATCAGATTATTTTAGAGTAATAAAAGAAAAATATGATAAAAATAATGTTTTTAAGAAAACATCTCTCGAAACAGATTCAAGGGTACTATATTATCAAATACCAGGAGGAATGCTTTCAAACTTAGTTTCTCAATTGGAGAAAGAAAATATGATGAATCATTTCGAGAGTGTATTGACAGAAGTTCCAAAAGTTAGAAAAGATTTGGGTTATCCTCCTTTGGTTACTCCAATGAGTCAGATGGTTGGTACGCAAGCTGTACTTAATGTATCAACAAATACAAAGTATAAATTTGTTCCTAAAGAAATTAAAGATTATGTAAAAGGAAAATACGGGAAAACACCTGTTGAAATATCTAGAGAGATTAAGGAAACTATTCTGGGTGAAAAGTACATTGAAGATCCTGATGGTATAAATGAATTTGATATAAAAAAATTGAAAAGTGAGATTAGTTTATATATGAGAAATGATGAAGATGTTTTATCATATATTATGTTTCCGGATATAACAAAGAAATTTTTAGAAGGAAAATTTTCAGAAATTAATAAGGTTGAAATTAGCTATTTTGAGAACAATTTAGGTAATCATCCTATTTAGCTTGTAATTTTTGCTTTATTTTGGTATTATTTCTAATATAAAACATTTTCAAAGAAGGGATTTATTATGTTTGATGATATTCCAAAAAATAAAAAGGATTTAATATCAGTTATACAAGCTGAATTTTCTAAATTAAGCAAAGGACAAAAAATAATAGCTCAGTATATTTTATCAAACTATGATAAAGCTGCGTTTATGACTGCAGCAAAATTAGGATCTACAGTTGGAGTAAGCGAGTCTACTGTAGTACGTTTTGCAAATGCTTTGGGCTTTCCTGGTTATCCAGAATTACAAAAATCATTACAAGAGTTAATTAAAAATAAATTGACAACAGTTCAAAGAGTAGAGATGTCCAAAGAATATTCTAGTGACTTTACTATTTTAAAAAAGGTTCTACGTTCTGATATTAATAATATCAAGGGAACACTAGATGAAATAAGTCCAGAGGCTTTTGAAAATGTTATTAATAGAATGATTACTGCTAAAAAGATTTATATAGTTGGACTACGTAGCTCAGCAACTATAAGTGAATATTTAAGTTTTTATCTTAATTTTATATTAGATAATGTCATCCTCGTAAACTATTCTATAAGCGACGTATTTGAACAAATTTTGAAGGTTGATTCTGAAGATTTAGTTATAGGTATAAGTTTTCCAAGATATTCAAAAAGAACTTTTGAACTTTTGGAGTATGCAAAAAGTAAGGGAGCGCAAATTGTATCTATAACTGACAGTATGATAGCACCGATAGCAACCATTTCTGAAGATACTATTATTACAAAAAGTAATATGGCATCTTTTGTGGACTCTTTAGTTGCACCATTTAGTGTAGCAAATGCTTTAATTGTAGCTGTTGGAATGAGAAAGAAAAAAGATATTAAGAATTATTTTGATAAATTAGAAGTTTTATGGAAAAAATACAAAATATATGATGATTAAAGGTGAATTATGATTATTGCAATTGATGGTCCAGCTGGTTCAGGGAAAAGTACAATAGCGAAACTTTTGGCAGATCGTCTGAATTTTACTTATATTGATTCTGGTGCCGCCTATAGGGCGGTGTCTTATTATATTATTAAAAATAATATAGAATATAAAAATGAAGAAATATTGATAAAAACTTTAGACAAAATTAATTTAACCTACACTCTAGATGGACAAATAATATTAAATAAAAAAGTTTTAAAAAATGAAATTAGAACTGAAGAAGTTACTTCATTAGTTTCTATAATTTCATCAAATAAATATGTAAGAAAAAAAATTACTGATTTACTCAGATTTTTTGCAAAGTCGAACTCAATTGTTATGGATGGAAGAGATATTGGAACTGTAGTATTTCCAACGGCAGATTACAAATTTTACTTTGAGGCTGATGCAACAATAAGAGCTAAGAGAAGACTATTAGAACAAGGATTAAATATATCTAAAGAAAATATAGATTTAATGACTAAAAATATATTGGAAAGAGACCAAAAAGATGAAAATAGAGAAATTGCTCCTTCTAAGAAAGCAGCAGATTCTATTTTAATAGAAACTGGAAATTTAAATATAGAAGATATTTTAGAAATGCTTATATTGATGATAAATTCGAGGTGTAACTAATGTATTGTTTTTTTAGAGATTTAATAAAGATTTTCTTGTTACCATTCTATAAATTAGAGGTTATAGGAAAAGAAAATATAAAAGAAGAAGGTTCTGTAATATTTGCGGCAAATCATAGTAGCAATTTAGATCCTTTTATGATTGGGTTTTCAATTAAAAGGGAAATTAGGTTTTTAGGTAAAATTGAATTAATGGACGTCTTTTTTTTAAGATATATCATGAAATTAATAAAACTTATCCCTGTAGATAGAAAGAAAAATGATATTGTTGCCTTGAAGTCTTGTATAAGAGCTTTAAAAGAAGAAAATGCTCTGGGCATATTTCCCGAAGGAACAAGAGTAAAAGTAGGTGAGCCAAGTGAAAATAAAGCTGGAATAGGGTTAATTGCAATTAAATCTGGTGCTTCAATACAACCTATTACAATTAAGTCAAATTATAAATTGTTTTCAAAAGTTAAGGTAATTATACATCCCTTATATACACCTGAACAAAAAGATAAGTATATATCAAGTGATTATGAAAAAATAAGTAATGATGTAATGAATATAATAAAGGAGCAATAATGATTATACAATTAGCTGATAAATTAGGTTTTTGTTATGGTGTTGAGCGAGCAGTTAATAAAACAGAAGAATTACTTAGAGAAAAATCTGGTACAAAAATTTGTACTTTAGGTGAGTTGATACACAATAAAAGATTAATTGATAAGTTAAATCTATTAGGAGTAAAAACTATAAATAGCATTGACGAGATAGGTTTGTTAGAAAATTTAATTATTCGTTCGCACGGAGAATCTAAACTTGTTTATGAGAAAATTAATAATAAAAGAATAAACTATTTTGACTGTACTTGTCCACATGTTAAAAAAATTCATAATATTGTTGAACAAGAATCTGCCCTAAAAAAACATATAATTGTCATTGGAGATAAAAATCACCCAGAAATAATAGGGATAGTCGGATGGATTTCAGGAGAGTATACTATAATTAATTCATTAAATGATATTAATAAACTTCCTAAAAATAATTTTGACTATTCTTGTGTAGTTCAGACTACTTTTGATCTAAATTTTTATGAAGAAATTAAAAAAAATCTAAAATTTTCTTTAAATAGTATATGCTTTTATGATACAATATGTTATGCGACAAAACAAAGACAAGAATCAACAGAGAAACTTGCAAAATTAGCTGATTTAATGATAATTGTAGGAGGGAAAAATAGCTCAAATACAAAAAAATTGGCTCAAATTGCTGAACAATATTGTAAAACAATTTTAGTAGAAGGCGCTGAAGAGCTTGTTTTTGAAGATTTCAAGAATATTCATTTATTGGGAATTGCTGCAGGTGCTTCAACACCTAAATTTGTTATTGATGAAATTCTTGAATTTGTGTTAACCCAAAATAATATTAAGGAGTTGGAAACAATGAGTAGCGAAATGGAAAAGTTGTTGATGGAAGAAGAACAAAATTATCAAGAGGTGTATAAAGGATCGAAAGTTAAGGGGATAGTAGAGAGAATAAAGCCTGATTCATATTATATAACACTTAACTATAAGACGGATGGTGTCCTTCCGAAAAGTGAAACTGATAATTCTGAAGATATAAAAGTTGGAGATGAATTAAATCTGGAAGTAGTTAAAATTGACAAAAATACTGGAGAGATAATTTTATCCAAAAGAAGGCTAGATGAGTTTAGGGCTTGGGATGACTTGGTAATCGGAAATATTATTAATGTTTCTGTTGTTGACAAAAACGAGAAGGGATTAATTACAAAGTATAAAAATTCAATCAGAGGATTTATTCCACTAAGTCACATCGAAAATAGATTTATTAATGATGGTATTTTAGATAATTATATGGGTTCTTCTTTTGATGTTGAAATCATAGATGTTGATCAGAAAAAAAGAAGACTTATACTTTCAAGAAAAAGTATTCTTGCAAAAGAAAATGCTGTTGCTAAATCAAAGCTACTTGAAAATCTTACAGTTGGAGAAAATTACAAAGGCATAATTAAAGATATTAAAGACTATGGACTATTTGTAGATTTAGGTGGTCTTACTGGACTTGTTCATGTTAGTGAACTTTCTTGGAATAGAAAAGAAAATATTATTGCTAATTATAAATTAGAAGATGAAATTACTGTTCAGATTTTAGATTTTGATAAAGAGAAAGAAAGATTATCTCTAAGTGTAAAATCTATGGTTCCAAATCCTTGGGATTTATTTTTAAATCAATATAATGTAGCTGATGAGGTGGAAGGTACAGTAAAAAATATAAAGGATTACGGTGTTTTTATAACTCTTGCTGATGGTATAGATGGTTTTGTTCATATTTCAAATATTTCTTCAACTTTTATTAAAAGCCCTCAAGAAATAGTGAAAGTAGGCGAAATAGTAACTACAAAAATCTTAACTATTGATAAAGATACAAAAAAAATTGAACTTACTATGAATTTAGCTTCTGATGAAGAAGTTGTTGAAGAGGAAGATGTTACTACAACAATATAACAAATTTTGTTAGAAGGCTAAAATTTATAAATTTTAAATTAATTTATAGGAGGATTTCCATATGAAAAAGTATGTATGTGATGTTTGTGGATATGTATATGATCCAGCAGAAGGGGATGCAGATAATGGTATAGTAGCGAACACTGAATTTGCTGATTTACCAGAAGATTGGGCATGTCCATTATGCGAAGTTGGAAAAGACCAATTTTCAGAAGAATAATATAGCTATGGCTCTATTTTTAAATAATGGCAGAGAATATTTCTCTGCCATTATTTTAATTATATTTTGGAGGTATGATGAATCTTTATAAGATTACTATGTACATTATCTATTTCGCAAGCGTTATTCTTATTTTCAGAGCTGTTAAAAAATCTTTTTTTAGTAAGTTAATAACTTTTGATGATTATGTAAATAGATCTAAACATTTTGTTATGTACTTTAAAAATCGGACTGCAGCAATTAACGTTTTAAAAAAAGCTTTAGAAAATAAAAATATATCTAATGTAGAAAAAAATGAACTTAAAATAAAAATAGGTATACTGTATAATTATAAAAAAGAATATGCTAAAGCTAAACTATATTTTGACGAAGTTTTAGATTATATTAAAAAAGAAAAGCTTGAATTTGATAGAGAGTTAGCATCTATAGTAGTTGTATATTATAATTTAGGGGATAAAGAAACAGCACGAAAAGTTTATCATTGGTTACGTTCAAAAGAAAAATATGAACCAAGATTTGAACTTTTTAGCTATTTAGATAATTATATTTTTAAGTAGGAGGATTAAATAATGTTTTATTCTAGAAAATACTCTGCAATTGAACCCTCAGTAACTTTAGCAATTTCAGCAAAAGCAGCAATGCTACGTTCAGAAGGTCATGATATTATAAGTTTTAGTGTAGGAGAGCCTGATTTTAAAACGCCTAAATTTATCAGAGAATACATTAAAGAGAACATAGACGAGTTGTCATTAACATATACTCCAGCTTCTGGTTTAAGAGATTTAAAAGAAGCTATTTCAAAAAAGTATAATTTGGATAATAATGTTAATTATGATTCAAGTGAAATAGTTATATCGAATGGTGCAAAACATGCATTACACAACGCTATTGAAGCCATAACAAATCCAGAAGATGAAATAATAATAATCTCACCTTTCTGGGTTAGCTATATTGAATTAGTTAAAATGGCAGGAGGAGTACCTGTAATTGTTAAAGCATTAGAAGAAAATGATTTTGAAGTAAATATTGATGATATTAAGAACTCAATTACAAATAAAACTAAGGCTATAATAGTTAATTCACCTTCAAATCCAACTGGAGTTGTATATTCTGAGGAATTATTACGTTCTATAGCTGAATTAGCACTTGAAAAAGAGATAATTATAATATCTGATGAAATATATGAAAAACTTATTTACTCAAAGAAACATTTTAGTATTGCTTCTATTTCAGAAGAGGTTAAAAACATAACAATAACCATAAACGGAATATCAAAAGCTTATGCAATGACTGGATGGAGAATTGGTTATTCTGCCTCAAATAAAGAAATAGCAAAAATAATCAGTAACATTCAAAGTCATGGAACTTCAAGTCCTAACACATTAGCTCAATATGCTAGTATAATCGCCTTAAATGGTCCTCAAGATGATGTTAAATATATGAAAGATATTTTTGAAGAAAGAAGAAATATTATAGTAAATGAGATTAATAAAATTAAAAACTTAAAATGTCAAACCCCGAATGGTGCATTCTATGTAATGGTTAATATCAAAAAATTAATAGGAAAAAATTTTAATGGCAAACTTCTACAAACATCCGTAGATGTGGCTGAATATCTCATTGAAGAAGGAAAGATTGCCGTTGTTCCTGGTGCGGCATTTGGAGTAGATTCATTCATAAGAATGTCTTATGCAACTTCTAATGAGAATATTTATGAAGGAATAAAAAGATTAAAATACGCAGTAGAGTTACTTGATAGAAAGTAGAGGGGTGTAATGGATTATAATATATACCAAAATCCTTTAAATAAAAGGTATTCTTCAAAAGAAATGAGTTATATATTTTCTGATCAAAATAAATTTGAAACATGGAGAGATTTATGGATAGCTTTAGCAGAATCTGAAAAAGAGTTAGGATTAGATATAGAAGATAATCAAATTGAATCATTAAAAAAATCTAAATTCGATATTAGATATGAAGAAGTTGAAAGAATTGAAAAAGAAACACGCCATGATGTAATGTCTCACATAAAAGCATATGGGTTAGTTGCTCCTGAAGCTAAAGGAATAATTCATCTTGGCGCTACAAGTGCTTTTGTTGGAGATAATACAGATATAATTATATTAAAAAAAGCAATGGAGCTTATAGAAATAAAGTTAGTTTCTTTATTAAATAATCTTAAAAATTTTGCAGAAAAATATAAGACCTTACCTACATTAGGCTTTACACATTTTCAAGCTGCACAATTAGTAACCGTTGGAAAGAGAGCTACTTTATGGATGCAAGATTTACTTCTTGATTATCATGACTTGATATATAGGATACAGGGAATTAAAATGAGAGGAGTAAAAGGGACAACCGGAACACAAGCCTCATTTATGACCTTATTTGAAAATAATCATAATAAAATAAAAGATTTAGATAAAATGGTTTGCAACAAAATGGGTTTTGATAACTCATATGCTGTTACAGGTCAAACCTATACGCGAAAAGTTGATTTTCAGGTATTATCAGTACTATCTTCAATAGCACAATCCATGCATAAAATGACAAATGATATCAGATTGTTACAAAGCTTAAAAGAAATAGAAGAGCCGTTTGAGAAAACACAAATAGGTTCATCTGCAATGGCATATAAAAGGAATCCTATGCGTTCAGAGAGAATTTCATCTTTAGCTAAATATGTTATAAATATAGCACAAAATCCTGCTTTTATCCATGCAACTCAATGGTTAGAACGCACTTTAGATGATTCTGCAAATAGAAGAATATCGATACCTGAAGCTTTTCTATCTATAGATGCTATATTAGAATTAGGAATTAATGTAACTGATGGGTTAGTGGTCTATGAAGGAATTATAAAAAAACATATTGATGAGGAATTGCCATTTATGGCAACAGAAAATATTTTAATGGAAGCTGTTAAAAATGGTGGCGACAGGCAAGAACTTCATGAAAAAATTAGAAAATATTCTATGGAGGCTTCATATAGAGTTAAACAAGAAGGAAAAAGTAACAATCTAATTGATTTACTTATCAAAGATGGTAGTTTTGGAACTTCCGAAGAATTAAAGAATATGCTAGAACATAAAAATTTTATCGGTCGTTCCATAGAACAAGTAGATGATTTTATAAATAATGAAATAAATCCAATTATTTCTAAATATGAAAAACTTATTTCTAAAACAAATATTAATGTTTAATTTTATTTAAATAGGGATGATTTTCCATCCTTTCATAAACACAACTATACCTAAAATGTATATTTTAAGAATAGTTGTGTTTACATATTAAATGATATATTGTATAATCAATAATAATAAAAAATATAAACTGAAAGGTGTAGTTATGAATAATTTTAAAATTTATAACACAAGTGATACTCCCATAAATATACTAGAAAAAAAGGAGTTTTTATATAATAAGTGTGAAGAACTACAAAAACAATTACCAAAATGTTTATTTGACTACTTTATATTTTTAAAAGGTTCAGTAGCTGTTAGTACACGATTGAACTATATTCGTGAAATAATAGCATTCTTAAAATATTGTATTGAAGAAGATGTATTTACTGAAGATCTAAAGTTTCTTATTGATATTAAAGATAAACATTTAAACGAAATTACCGCTAAAGATATTAATTATTATATAGGAAATCACTGTTCCAGATATACTATAACTAATAATGATAATTCTATCCAAACTTTCTATAATTCTAATAAAACATTAGCTAGAAAAAAAACCGTACTCATTTCCCTGTTCAAATTTTTGTTTAGAAATGAACAAATTAAAAAAAATATTACTGATGGCATAAACCCAATTAAATTACCTAAAAAAGATCCTGATTCTATAAAGCGATTATATATTGACGAAGTAAAAGAATTATTATATGCCTTAGAAACCGGAAATGGTCTTACAAATAAAGAACTTGATTATTGGAATAAAACAAAAAAACGTGACTATGCAATTATGATGCTATTCTTAACATATGGATTAAGAGTAAGTGAACTTCAGAGTTTAAATATTTCATCTTTTAATTATAGCAGAAAAGAATTTATAGTTTTTAGAAAACGAGAAAAAGAGATCATAATGCCATTAAATGATGATGTTATTTCAGCTTTAGATGAATATATTGAAACAGAGCGCTTAGTATACTCAAAAAAAATATCTTTATCTAAAGATGCCCTATTTCTCTCTCTTCAAGGTTCTCGTTTAGATTCAAAATCCATTAGAAATTTAGTTAAAAAATATACTTCAATTGTTATGGGAACTGTGCGAGAAAAAGGATATTCACCCCATAAATTAAGAGCAACTGTTGCAAGTTCTCTTATTGATGTTGGTTTTTCAATATATGATGTACAAAATTTATTAGATCATGATAATGTAACGACTACGCAGTTTTACGCTTCACATAAAAAATCTGGAAAAAAAGAAACTATAGAACGTAAATATTGGGAATAATGTTTATGAATAATAATATCCCAATCAAATTTTTTTGATTGGGATATATAGTTTTTGATCTACAAAAATACTTCCAGTATTTAAATTATTAACCCTTTGTATTTCTGAAATATAATTTCTTATATCTCCTTCAGTATGATATTCCTTTGCGATATTCCACAGAGTATCACCAGGAGAAACTGAAATTTGAATATAGTTTGATGCACTTGCTTCTATTGATTTTGACAAATTGCTAAATATTATTGATGTAGTAAAAGTTAATGCAAATATTATAGAAAAAATTCCTATAACTCTATAAATCCTTGAAATAATAATCTTTTTGAGAATTTTTTTCTTCTTTTTCATAATCAACCTCCTGAACGTTTGTTCTTATTTAATGATATATTATCAAAACTTTTGTTCTTTGTCAAGAAAAATAGAACATTCGTTTGAATTTTATTTAGATATGTGATAAAATATAAGAAAAATGTGGAGGTTTTAGTATGTATGAAGATTTAGCAAGTAGCCAAATTAAACTTTTAGAATTTTTAATAAATCACATTAATTCAAAGGGATACCCTCCTTCAGTTAGAGAAATCTGTACAGCAATGGATTATAAATCCACTTCAACAGCACATAACGCTTTAAATAAACTGGAAAAATTAAATTATATAAAGAGAGATTCTTCCAAAACACGAGCAATTGAAATAACAAGATGTGATGAGAATGTTTATAATACAAAAAAAATTAAAAATTTGCCTGTTGTTGGTCAAGTTACTGCAGGTGAACCTATTTTAGCATTTCAACATATTGAGGAGTATATTCCTTTACCTGAAGAATGGTTTAATTCCAACGAGCATTTCTTATTAAAAGTTAAAGGTGATAGTATGATTAATGCTGGAATATTTGACGGGGATATAATAGTGGCAGAATCAACAAATATTGCTAGAAACAATGATATAGTAGTGGCCTTAATAGATGGAGAAACATCAACTATAAAAAGGTACTGGAAAGATGCATCAGGAATAAGATTACTTCCAGAAAATGAAGAATATGAACCAATATTTGGTGTAAACATAGAAATTATTGGAAAAGTTAAAACGTTAATTAGATTAAATATTAAATGAAAAATTAAAAAATACTTAGTGAGTATACTCACTAAGTATTTTTTAATTTTTAAAATTCTAAAGATGATAAAGTTTGAACAATAATTTGATTATCTCTTTTTACTAACAAAACATTTATTCCATCAGAAAGTACTAAGATTAAATCACATCGCTTCCCAAGTGAATTTATTGATTCCGATATCATTGCCTCTACTTCTTTAAATTGATTTTTTTCTAAATCTCTATTAATTATATTCATAAATACTCTCCTAATTTTTATGGAAATCTAAATTTATAATTTTAGAAGGATCATAATTTTCTGATTTAATAGTGTACCCTTCTCCAGTATCTTCCCCGAGATAATAACCTTTTAAAACCCATTTAACTGTTCTTTTTGAAATGGAACGAAGAGAATCCATCAATAATTCATACTTACTACCAATAGGTATTTCAAACATAGTTTCCAAAAGTGCGATAATAAGTTGAGGCTCAAATTCCATTTTTGAAAATGTATAAACTAATGATTTTATTGATACTTCATCTTCAGATTTATTTTCATTTAAAATTTCCCATATAGTATTCATTTGTATAGAATTTTCATAATAGTTATTTCTACCCTCTTTTACTAATTTATCATAACTAAACTCTTTATATTTATGTTTTGATGTAGATTGAGACCTATAAAACTCTTCAATAAATCCTACCATAGGATGAAAAATATAGTTTTCATTTATTGCTGCATTTGTGTAATAACCATGAGAAATTATTGAAGTAGAAAAATACTCTGATACGATATCATTGAAATATTTTTCGAAACTTTCTTGTGTATCAAAAAAATTAATATCATTTACAATATTCCAAATAAGTTCTTTTCCATCTTTAGTTGGAATAACTCCATATAAATTTGCCAATCCACAAATAGTATTACAAATTATTGAATTCACCTTTTGAGTTGACATAAATTTTCTAAAGTCTACCTCTATTAGCGCATCATAGATTTCTTGCGGTATAATTAGTGCTTTTTTGCTTGATTCATTTATTCTAAAAACTAAACCTAGTTTACTTAATGAATCCACTTGCCTTTCTTGAAAATCAGTTAATGGTTCTGACAAATAAAGAATTCCTCTATTTGAAATTATGCTTCCTAGTAATGTCATCCGATCTTCATCGAATTTTAAAAGATGATTTTCTAAATATTTATTTAACTTATTTTTTATTTTATCAATAATTTCATTTTTACTTAAAGATGGCGATAATACTATATTCACTTCTTTAGCTATAGTATTTATATTTTCTATAAGCATAAATTTATCAAGTGTATAAGGTTTATATATAGTAAGCCATTGAGAAAAGTTTCTATAATACTTATATTCTAATTTATATTTTTCATTAGCTTTTTTAGCCTCTTCACTAATCTTTCCTAGCATACCAGGATCAAAAAAATCAGAGCTTGCATTTTCAATTAAATCATCAATACTTTTAGCATTTAAGATTTTCTCAATTTGAGACTTCATATTATCGTCCATTCCAAAACCAAAAGAATCCATTAAAGATTTTATTTGTTCACGTTCCGCATCACTTAACTGACCCAATAAGGAATTGACATGTTTTTTATCAACATTACCTTCAAAAAAATCTTTTTCTAATTTTTCTTTTTTCTTTTTCAACTCATCAAAAGATAAGATTTTATTATTATCCATTATAGCCTCCATTACTCCAGTTCATTATACTCTCCCACTTTATCTAATTGCTGAATTATCTTTTTACTTCTTATACCTACTAATTTATCAATTTCAGATCCTGCATCTACTATTTTTTTCTGTGCTTTTTCTAAAACTTCTCCAAATTTTCCAAATTCATCTCTTACCCTCGTTAGGGTTTCCCATACCTGCATTGAACGTTTTTCAATAGCTAGTGTTTTAAAACCAATCTGTAAACTATTTAAAAGGGCAGAAAAAGTTGTTGGACCTGCAACAATAACCTTATATTGATTTTGTAAGTTACTTAACAATTCTGGACTTCTAACTATTTCTGCATAGAGACCTTCTATTGGTAAGAACATTATAGCAAATTCTGTGGTAAAAGGCGAACAAATATATTTTTGATTTATATCTTTGGCAGATTTTTTTATAGCTTGTTCAAGTTCTTTTTGATATAATGCAATTTCTCTAGAGTTAAACTTTTCATGAGCATCAAGCAATCTGTAATAGGCCTCTATTGGAAATTTTGCGTCTATAGGTAACATTATAGCTTTATTCTCTTTATTCCCTGGTAATTTTATAGCAAATTCAACTATCTCACTAGAATTTGGATTGCACTTAACATTCTTTTCATATTGCTCAGGTGTTAATATTTGTTCTAATATTGCTTCAAGTTGAATTTCACCTATAATTCCTCTAGTTTTAACATTTGTTAATACTTTTTTTAAGTCCCCTACTCCTTTGGCTAAATTTTGCATTTCACCAAGACCCTTATGCACACTTTCAAGATTCATGCTTACTAATTTAAAAGACTCTCCCAATTTTTCTTCCAATGTTTTATGAAGTTTTTCATCTACTGTAGATTTTATTTCATTTAATTTAGTGTTATTATCCTCCTGAATATGTCTAAGCTTTGTATCTACAGTACTTCTAACAGACTCTAACCTATCTTCAACCATTTTTAAAATTTCAGCGTTGTTCTTATTACTTAAATTTAATTGTTCCATCTGTTTGGTAGTTAAATTATTAATATTTTCTGATAATCTATTTTCTAAATTTCCAAGTTTTGCTTCTATCTCGATTCTTGAATTTGACATTTCACGAGTTATTACACTACTAATATCTTTATCACTATACTCTAAAATATTAATTTTAGTCATTAATTTGTGATTATTAATGATTAAAAAAATTATTAATATAATTAAGGTGATATTTAACCCTAAAAGTAAGTAGCTAATATCCATATAATCTCCTAACTAGGATTTGCAAAATAATCTTCATCATTGAACTGTAAGTTATATAGTTTTGCATATAATCCATTTTCATTTAATAAAAATTTATGTGTACCACTTTCTACAATGCCATTTTTATCCATTACAAATATCTTATCAGAACTTATTATTGTACTTAGTCTATGAGCTATTACAAGTGTAGTTCTATTAACAGATAGCTCATCCAGTGATTTTTGAATAAGCCGTTCTGATTCATTATCGAGCGCAGAAGTTGCCTCATCTAAAATTAAAATAGAAGGATTTTTCAAAAAAATTCTTGCTATTGATATTCTCTGCTTTTGACCTCCAGAAAGTTTAATACCTTTTTCTCCTATATATGAATAATATCCTTTCTCCATATTTATAATAAATTCATGAGCATTAGCCTTCTTTGCAGCTTCAACAATTTCTTCATCAGTAGCATCCAATTTACCGTAAGCAATATTTTCTCTAATAGTTCCAGAAAACATTACTACTTCTTGTTGAACAATTCCAATATGACTTCTTAAACTTTTAAGTTTTATATCTTTAATATTTATTTCATCTATAAAAATATCACCTTCATCTACTTCATAAAATCTAGGTATCAAGCTTAATAAAGTGGTTTTACCTGCTCCAGAAGGTCCTATTAACGCAATTTTTTCACCTGAATTTATCTTTAATGAAAGATTTTTTATTATTATATTATTTTCATCGTATGAAAATTTAATATTTCTAAACTCAATATTACCTTTAATATTATTAACATCTTTTGAATCTGTACTATCAATAATATCTGGTTGAATATCAATAGTTTCACAAAATCGTTCAAAACCTGTCATAGCTTTTTGAAAGTTTTCAATTAAAATAGTTATTTTTCTAATCGGTTTAATGAATATATTAACATATAGTATAAATGCTATAATTTCTCCTACCTGTGCTTGATTATTAAAAACTAAAAAACTACCAAATGCGATAATAAACAAATAAAGCATATTGCTTATGAATTCTATTCCTGAATAAAAAGTTCCCATTATCCTAAACGCACTTTCTCGACTATACTTAAAGCTAGCATTTCCTTTCTCAAATTTTTCTTTTTCATAATCTTCATTTGAAAAAGCTTTAACTGCTCTTATTCCTCCTATAGAATCTTCTATTTGTGCATTAACATCAGCAATTTTAAGCCTCATTTCCCTAAAAACAGATTTCATCTTCTTATTTTTGTTTATTATAAATATAATCATAATTGGAATAAAAGAAAAAGTAGCAACGGCAAGTTTTACATTCATTGTAAACATTATTCCAAAAGAACCTAAAATTGTAACCATTGCTACAAAAAAATCTTCTGGACCATGATGAGCAAATTCAGATATATCATTTAAATCATTAATCATTTTTGACATAATATGACCTTTTTTAGTGTTATCAAAATAAGTAAAAGAAAGTTTCTGAATGTGAGTGAAAAGATCATTCCTCATATCATACTCCATTCTAACTCCCATGACATGTCCATAATAATCGATTATATAAGTTAAAATCATTATGAGTACATATCCAATAAAAAGAATAAATATAACCACACAGAATTTCTCTATTTTGCCATTAGGTATTATATCATCTATGAGTATATTTACAAAATATGGAAACATTAACTCCAATCCCGAGCTTATAAATGCCGAACTAAAATCTAAAATAAAAAGTTTTTTATGTGATTTGTAATAAGATTTAAAACGTTTAAGCAAGATATCATTTCCTTTCATAATAAAAAATTATTAAAATACATTATATAATATATATTACCATATATCACTTAAATATACTTGTATTCTACATAATTAATAATCTCATAAAAATGAACTTATTCATTCTTATGAGATTATGTTAAAATTATCTTTGCTTTATTCCAATTTTTTCAAATTCAGAAATTATTTGTTTTTGGATCTCATTTACCTCTTCATCGGTTAAACTTCTATCCGCTGATCTATATTTAATAGAATAAGCAACAGATTTTTTATCTTCATCAATTTGATTCCCCTTATATACATCAAATAATTCTATAGATTCTATAAGTTTTTCTCCTTTTTTCCTTATTATATCCTCTATTTCGCCTATATATTGATTTTCACCAACTAAAAGTGCAATATCTCTTGTTATCGCTGGGTATTTGGGAACTTGCTTATATTTAATATTATCATTGGAAACTTCCATTAAAAGTGGTAAATTAATCTCACACAAATAAACCTTCTTCTTTATATTATAATTTTCTAAAACTATAGGATGAAGCTCTCCAATGATACCTAGCTCTAAATTGCCTCTAACAATAATTTTAGCAGTTTTCCCTGGATGAAATGTATCATTGTCTTTGCAAGGCTTATAAAAAGCATTTTTAACTCCTAACTTATTTAAAACGCCTTCTACTCTGGCTTTTAAACTGAAGAAATCTTCATTTTTACCATAACTTGCAGCAACAAATCCACTAATCTCTTCTGGAAAATCAGCGTTTCCATTAAAGAATGTATTTCCTAATTCAAAAGCATAAAACTCTTCATTTTTTCTTGAAACATTGGTTAACACAACATCAAGCATATTAGGTATTAATGATGTTCTCATAACAGACGTTTCTTCTCCAAGAGGATTTAGAAGTTTTAAAAAATTACCATAGTAATCTAGATTAAGACGTGATTTTTCAACTCCACTTGGGCTTACAAAAGAATAAGTTGTAATTTCAGTAAGTCCATTAGACATAGCTGCATACTTAACCTTATCTTCGAATCTCCTTTTAGATGACTTAAGACCTGGTATAACTTGTGAATTAATAGCTTTTGAAATAATATTATTATATCCATATATTCTTGCAACCTCTTCAACAATGTCATCTGTCATTGAAATATCTAACCTAAAAGAAGGAACAGTTATATTTAATTTATCTCCGTCAGAATCAACCTTGAATTCTAAAGATTCTAGTATTTCTATTATTCTATCATTAGAAATATCTTCTCCTATTAGTAACCTAACCCTATCACCATAAACATTAAAATTTTTATTTAAAATTTCAGTTTCCCTTATATCAATCTTTCCTTTTAATATTTTACCAATTCCTAATGATTCTATCATTTCACAAGCTTTTTC
This sequence comes from Filifactoraceae bacterium, assembly GCA_051655155.1. GTDB lineage: Bacteria > Bacillota > Clostridia > Peptostreptococcales > Filifactoraceae > JBOFZL01. The sequence continues at coordinate 13,498 of JBOFZL010000080.1, read as the reverse complement.
TAAAGCTTGTTCTGCCCTCTTTAGATCAATCCCTTTTTCAAATCTTGATGATGAATCCGTCCTCAATCCTAATTTTCTGGAAGTACTTCGTATACTTTCTGGACTAAATGTTGCACTTTCCAAAATAATATTATTTGTAGAACTTTTAACTCCCGAGTTAAGTCCACCCATAATTCCTGCTATACATACAGATTTTTTACCATCTGTTATCATTAACATTGACTTATCAAGAACTCTCTCTTGTTCATCTAATGTAATAAATTTTTCGCCTTCTATAGCTCTCCTTACAACAATATTATCAGTTTCTAAATCTAATTTATCAAAAGCGTGTAGTGGCTGTCCATATTCTAACATAACATAATTAGTAATATCCACTATATTATTTATCGGTCTTAGTCCAGCCTCTATCAATCTTTGCTTAATATAATAAGGAGATTCTCCTACTTTTACATCAACAACTTCACGAAGCATATACCTAAAACACAGATCTTTATCAAGAACTTCAGCCTTATGTTTAATATCTATATCAGATTCTTCTAATACAGAGTCTCTAAACTTTATTTTTTGACCGAGAGTAGCACCTGCTTCATAAGCAACTCCCATCATTGACAAACAATCAGGTCTATTTGCAGTGATTTCAAATTCTATTATAGCATCATTAATAGATAATACTTCTTTTATATCCTTCCCTAACTCATAATCTCCATCTAAGATATATATTCCATTACGCATATTTTCAGGTATCATTTTCTCATCAATACCTAATTCTTGATGCGAACATAACATTCCGCAAGAATCCACTCCTCTTAATTTACCCTTCTTAATTTTAATTCCCCCTGGGAGAGTTGATTCATCTAATGCTACTGGAATTAAATCTCCCTCTGCGATATTTGTAGCACCTGTGACAATTTGAATTTTTTCTATTCCTACATTTACTAGACAAACAACCAACTTATCAGCATCTGGATGTTTATCGATTCTTTCTATACGTCCAACAACTACATTATTAATTTCTTTACCTAGCTCCTCAACAGTCTCTGCTTTTGTTCCAGTTAAAGTCATCATATCTGCAAATTCAGAGGCGCTTACATCTATATCAACATAATCCCTAAGCCATTTTAATGGTACTCTCATTATTTATTCCACCTTTCTAAAATTGTGATAAAAATCTCATGTCATTTTCATACATTAGACGAATATCATCTATCTCATATTTAAGCATTGCTATACGTTCCACTCCCATACCAAACGCAAATCCACTATATTTAGTAGAATCTATACCACAGTTTTCTAATACATTTGGATGGACCATTCCAGCACCAAGAATTTCGATAAATCCTTCACCTTTGCACATAGCGCAGCCTTTCCCATCACATTTAAAACAAGTAACATCTACCTCAGCACTCGGCTCTGTAAAAGGAAAGTTATGTGGCCTAAACTTAGTCTTAGTATCTTTTCCAAAAAATCTAATAGCAAACTCTTCAAGAGTGGCCTTTAAATTTGCAAAATTAATTCCTTCACCTACAACCAAACCTTCTACCTGATGAAACATTGGAGAGTGAGTGGCATCAGGAGTATCGTATCTAAAGCATCTACCTGGTGAAATCATCCTGATAGGTAGAGCCTCTGACATCATAGTTCTTACCTGAACAGGCGAAGTATGAGTCCTTAATAACAGGTTTTCACTAAAATAAAAAGTATCTGACATTTCTCTTGATGGGTGATTTTTAGGTGAATTTAATCTATCAAAATTATTTTCTACAGTATCAACTTCTGGTCCTTCTTTTACTGAAAATCCCATTGACATAAATATTTTTTCAATTTCTGTAGTGACAATGGTAATAGGATGCTGTTTACCTACAAAACTCATCTTAACAGGCATCGTAACATCAATAATCTCTGACTTTAATTTTTCTTTCAAAATTTCTGCTTTGAATTTATCCTTCATCTCCTTAATTATATTTTCAATATCATCTCTTACCTCATTTACAACCTTACCCATAATAGGACGTTCCTCAGCAGTAAGTTTTCCCATCTCTTTTAACAAAGATTGCAACTCAGATTTCTTACCTAAAAACTTAACACGTAAATCTTCAACTACGTCCATACTAGTAGCTTGCCTAAGCTCCTCTAATGCACTTAACTTTATACCTTCTAATCTTTCTCTCATTTTCTCTCTCCTAAACTAATTATCACACGTTAATTTACCTGCACGTGCATAGTTATTTTTTTCCATCTCTCTAATTACTATACTAACCGCATCCTCAGGACAATTGATTGATTCGCTAATTGCAGTAGTTACTTTTTTTACCATCTCTCTCTTTTGCTCTAAGGTTCTTCCTTTTAGCATCTCCACCTGTACTATTGGCATAATATTTCCTCCTAAATATTAAACAAAAAAAATCCTTTTGAACAGGGGTATAATTAAATACGGTACCACCCTATTCCAAAAGGAAATAAACTCGTCGATATTTTAACGCTTTTTCTTGCGAAGAATCTACTTTTTTCAATTCATAGCTCAAGAGTGAACTTCAAGACTAGTACTAATAAAGGTTTTCAGCAATCCCTTCTCTCTATAATTAGTAATCTAATTTTACTTTTCTCTATCATAGCTTAATATAAATATTTCTTATTCTAGCATAACTAAAATAAAATTTCAAGAGTTAATTTGTTCAATATATTTTCATTCCATAATGTTATTTAATTATGACTTAAAATATTCCATAAATATTTTACACAAATTTTTATAATCTTGTATACCCATTAATTCAACAGAAGAGTGCATAGCCAACATAGGAGCTCCTACATCAACAGTCGGTATACAAGTTAAAGTAGATATCACTGGCCCAACTGTGCTACCACTAGGAATGTCATTACGGTTTACAAAATATTGAAATTCAACTTGATTATCCTTGCATAGTTTAATGAAGTTTGATGAACTTTCAATAAAGCTTGCATATTTCCCTATCGAACGTTTGATAGCAATGCCTTTATTAATAAACAATTTATTTGTTAAATCTGACTTTTCAGGGAAATTTGGATGTATTGCATGAGCCATATCAGCAGAAATCATGGATGAATTTCCAATCATTATATCAAAATCTTCTCCAATAATATTTAAACCCATCCCTATTCTTTCTAATATTTTGTTAAATATATTAGAATCAGCACCATATATAGTGTTACTACCAACCTCTTCATTATCAAAAGCAGCCACTATATTTATAGATTTATCAACTTTAGCTTCAATCAATCCAGATACAGAAGAATATACCATTGCTAAATCATCTAATCTAGGCGATGATATTATTTGATTATCTGAACCTATCAATTTAGCAGAATCATCTACATAAGTGTATAAAGTATAATCAAGAATATTATTATAATCAATATCAAGCTTATTTGCTATTAATTTATCCAAATAATTTTTGTCTGTATTTTCATTAGCAAAACCTAAAATAGGTAGTATATCTTTTTGTCTACCTATGGTCACTCCATTATTCACTTCTCTATTTTGGTGTACAGCTAAATTAGGAATAATTGCAACTTTTTCCATATCAAACAATTTATATGAAACATTACCTTCGTTATTTATGATGCTAACTTTTCCTGCTATTCCTAATGGCCTATCAAACCAAGTGTTTAGTATTGGTCCACCATAAACATCTACATTTAATTTAATATATCCATTTTCAATTATAATAGGATTTGGTTTTATCATCATACAAGGAGAATCAGTGTGCGAAGTTATAATATTAAATTTAGTTGGGGTTTCACCAACAGAAAATAAAAATATGCTCCCATCCAAAGTAACATAATAATTACAACACTTTTCTAACTTCCATTTTTCAGATAATATAAGTTTTTTAAAACCATTTTTTACTGCAATTTTTTCAATCTCAGACGAAACAAAATATTGATTTTTGCTTTTAGTTAAAAAATCTAAAAACTTTTCTGTATCAAACATAATTAATCACCTACTATCTGTAAATTTACTATACTAGTATCAATTTTCTTAATACCCTTCCCATCGAAAGCCACAGTACAAATTCCGTTTTCATTTATTATAATAGTTCCCATACCAAAAAGTTTATGTTTCACTTTAATACCAGCCTCTAAACTAACCTGACTCATATTTTTTTCTTTTTGCGATTTCTTTAAAAGTTCTGATTGTTCTCTAATCCCATTAAATGTAGACTTCGCTTTCAAAATAGTTTTAGCAATCTTCCCTTCCTTAACGTTTGTCTTCAAAACTTCCTTAGGAATTTCATCTACAAACCTAGATGGCATCTGTCGTGTAGTTTTACCAAATATCATTCTCTCTGTTGCAAAAGACAAATATAACTTTTTCATTGCCCTGGTTATTCCTACATAACATAATCTACGTTCCTCTTCCTCTTGAGTAGAATCTAAATATGATCGTGAACTTGGAAATAACCCTTCTTCCATTCCAACAATAAATACAATTGGAAACTCCAACCCTTTCGCACTATGCAATGTAATAAGTGATACATAGTTATCCTCATTATTCATAGAATCAATATCTGACGTTAAAGATATACTTGAAATAAAGTCTTCTACACTTGGCTCTTCAGCAATAATATCATATTCGGCACAAACATTCACAAACTCTTTTATATTCTCAATGCGGCTTAAATTTTCATCTCCACCGTCTTCGTTTAATGACTCTATATATCCTACCTTGTCTATTAATATTGAAACAAAATCTTTAACATTCATTGTCTTTGATATTTCTTTAAGTTCAAAAATCAGATTCCTAAATCCTAGTAGTTTAATTTTAATAGAATCGGCTATATTTACCTCTCCCAAATCACCTAAAGTCTCAAATAAGCTTTTAGCTAAAGGATCCGCTATCTCTTCTATCTTTTCAATTGTTTTTAGCCCAATTTTTCGTTTAGGTACATTTACTATCCTTTTAAAAGATATATTATCATCCACATTAACTATTAAACGTAAGTAAGCTAATATATCTTTTATCTCTTTGCGATCATAAAACTTTAATCCACCAAAAATTTTATAAGATATCCCCTTTTTTATAAGTACATCTTCAATTATACGTGATTGTGCATTAGTTCTATAAAGTACGGCGAAATCATTGTTACTATAACCTTCTTCTATCAATCGTTTTATTTCATTTGCAACAAAATAGGCTTCATCTTTATCAGAATAAGATTTATTTACAATTATTTTATCTCCTTCTAAGTTATCTGTCCATAAAACTTTAGATTTTCTATCAGAGTTATTAGCAATCACAGAATTGGCAGCTTTCAGAATATTTGATGTTGAGCGATAATTTTGTTCGAGTTTAATAATTTTTGCCTTAGGATAATCATTCTCAAAATCTAAAATATTTCTTATATCAGCACCCCTCCACGCATAAATAGATTGATCATCATCACCGACTACGCATATATTCTTATATTTTCCTGTTAAAAGCTTTATTAAAACATATTGGGCATGATTTGAATCTTGGTATTCATCTACCATTACATATTTAAATTTTTCCTGATATAAATCTTTAACATCAGGATTTTTCTCAAGCAGCTCTATAGTTTTTACAATAATATCATCAAAATCTAGCGCATTATTTAATTTTAACCTTCTTTGGTATTCACCATACACTTTAGAAATTATTCTCCCCTTTATATCATTAGATCGTTCTTTTTCATAATCCATATAACCTACTAACGAATCTTTGGCAGATGATATTGCAGTAGAAAAATATGCTGGTTTAAATTCATCTTCACTTATATTCAAACTTGCCATTACATCTTTTAATAATATTTTTTGATCATAACTATCATATATTACAAATGAATTTGTATATCCTATTTTTTCAATATGCGAACGTAGTATCCTTAAACACATTGAATGGAATGTTCCAATCCAAAGTCCATGTACTGACATTTCTAAAATCTGCTCAAGCCTTTCTTTCATCTCCAACGAGGCTTTATTAGTAAATGTTAAGGCTAAAATATGATATGGGCTCACTCCATCATCTATTAACTTTGCAATTCTATAAGTTATAACTCTGGTTTTTCCTGATCCTGCACCTGCCAGTATAAGTACTGGCCCATCCGTTTGACTTACAGCTTCTGATTGCTCTTTATTTAAGTTGTACAATTTTACCTCCAGAAAATAATTATAGAGAACTCATACGGCTCTCTATAGTTATTAATTTTATTTATTAAATTACATTGAAAAAACACTACAAATATAATAATTTGATGGTTGCTCTAAGTTTTTATCACAAATACCATAATCTGCAATTACAGTAATTCCTACTGCTATAAAAGCCTTCTCTAAAAAGAAAGAAATTATTCCAGACTCTAACTCAAATGACTTATCACTGTCTTTTTTTACAAGTAAATATATTTTTGAATTTTCAATAATAAATTTCCATGGTTGCTGGTTTCCCCAAGATGGTGCAAGTCTTGCAAAATAAAACACTTCATCCAAACCTTTAGAATTTAAATCTTCCCATGTTATTTCGTTTCCCCATTTTTCATTGTAAACAATATCAGATACAGCATTTCTATCTGATTTTCTATAAATATCTTTTTTGAAAATTCCATTATATATCTCACCGACAGCAATAACTGTAAATACTTTTCCAAAGCCTATAAATTCTTCAACGGGAGAGCTATCTTCAACGGATATCCAGCAAGAACCAAGATTCATATCCTGAATTTTTAATCTAATCGCTTCAGTAAAATATCCTGAATCCAATAAAGTATTATTTTCATCACCAACTACAGCAATATATAATGGAGCCTCAATCAATTTTCCAAAATATCCTATCTTTCCATTAAGAGCAGCATATCCTGTTTCTCCATCAAAAGAAACCACCTTAAAATTCCCCTCTTTTGGAAGAGCAAGTTTATCACCATATTCTTTTAAACTTTCGATAATCTCTGGTTTAATTTTAGTTTTTTTAAAATCTCTAACTGTTTTTAAATTCTCAAAAATATTTTTATAATTCATATATATACCTCCTCTTATCATAATTATATACTATAAATAACTTAAAATAAACAATAATTATAAAAGTTCTAATTTAGATGCACCTATAATACCGGCATCATTCAAATAAGTTGCAGAAACAATTTCATATGGTGCAAAATCTTTTAGCAATAACTTCTGATCAACAGCCTCTTTAAGCCTTTTCTTATATAAATCAAAAGAATAAGATATTCCACCACCAATAGAAATTTTTTCAAGTGCAAATCCATTTACTAGATTTGCGATTCCAATTGAAAGGTATTTAATAAACCTATCTACAACTTCAACACAAGTTTTATCATTTTCCAAAAAACCATCAAAAATCATTTTTGCATTTATTTTTTTTAAACTATCATTATTAATCATATCTACTAAAACCGTTTTTCTTTTATCCAAAATATAATTAGCATAATTTATTATTCCTGTAGCTGAACAGAAAGTCTCAAAGCATCCATTATTACCGCAAGCACAATTATAAAAATTTTCTCCAATAATGCTATGTCCTATTTCTGAATTAATTTTGTAAGAACTTGAATAAATCTTAGAATTAAAAATAAACGCTCCGCCAATACCTGTTCCTAACGTAAGTAATACTCCGTTCTTACAACCTGTCAAAGAGCCTCCACACAATTCTGCTACACCTGCAACAAGCGCATCATTTTCAACATAAATATTCTTATTAGGAAATACAATTTGAATATCCTTCTTCAAAGATATATAATCAATACCAAGATTAACTGCCCTGCTAACATTTCCATAATTATCTACAATTCCTGGTATCCCAATTCCTATATAAGTTACTCTATTTAATGATATATTACATTGATTTAATATACTTATAATTATTTGCTCAACAGACTTGACTAAAGCAATATTACCTTCTCCTGATGGAGTCTTATAAGCAATTTTTCTAACAAGAACTCCATCTAGAGTAAAAATACCACACTTTAAACTTGTTCCACCAATATCTATTCCGATTTTATACATAATCCCATCCTATCTTGATTGTAAATGTCTTGATAATTTTTCATTAAATGATTTAGCTGCATTATATCCCATATATTTTTGCCTATAATTTCTAGCTGCTATTTCAATTATTATAGCTAAATTACGTCCAGGCTTTATTGGAATTGTTGTTTTTTCAATATTAACACCTAATATATTAGCATATTCAACATCCATACCCAATCTGTCGTATACCTTATCCTCATTCCAATTTTCTAATTGAATTATCATATCAATATCTTTTGATGGACGGATAGCACCCACTCCATACAAAGACCTAATATCTAATATTCCAATACCTCTAATTTCCATATAGTATCTAGTTAACTTAGGTGCTTGTGCCACTATAGTATCATCTTCTAACAACTTAACTTCAACAGAATCATCTGCCACAAGTCTATGCCCTCGTTTAATTAATTCCAGGGCTGTTTCACTTTTCCCTACTCCACTTTTACCTTGAATTAACACACCTATTCCATCAACATCCACAACAACTCCATGTATCACCATTGATGGTGCAAGTTGACTATTTACATAACTTGCTAACTTATTTATAAATCTTGTTGTAGGCAATTTTGTAGTTAATAGTATTCTCTTATACTTCTTGGCATAATCTATTATTTCTTCCGTTGGTTTTTGATCCCTTGCCAATATAAGTGCAGGAATATTATTAGACATATAAGAATCTAATCTTTTAACTCTTTCCTCTAAGGAAAGCTCCATAAAATAAGTATACTCTACCATTCCAAGCACTTGAATTCTTTCATAAGGAAAATGTTTTTGATATCCTGCCAATTGCAGACCTGGTCGATTAACATCAGATGTTTTTATATAATAATCTACATCATCAGGTATATAAATACTTTCAATATCTAATTCTTTTACTATCTCCTTTATTGATAATTTTTTTTCATCACTCATCAAAATTCTCACTTTCTAAAATAATTATATACTGCTAAAGCAGTGTTCTTATTAATCCCTTTAACTGATTCCAACTCAATTAAAGATGCCTTCTTTATATTTGCAACAGTCTTGAACTCATCTAGAAGTATTCTTTGTCTAACCTTTCCAATACCTTTAATATCTGACATAACTGTACTAAGCATAGAATTGTTCCTTCTTTTCCTATGATACTCTATTGTAAACCGATGAACCTCCTCTTGTATTTCTGCAACAAACTTATATAAGTTTGTTCTTTTATTTAATTTCCAAAAATTAAACTCATCACAAAGACCTTCAGTTTTATGATTTTCATCTTTAAACATACCATATACAGGTAGGTTTAATTCCAACATTTCTAATACATATTTAACCGATGATACCTGACCCTTTCCACCATCTACAAGAATTAAATCTGGTAACTCAATATCAAATAATTCTTTATTAAAACGTCTTTCGATTACCTCCTTTATAGAGTCATAATCATTAGGACCTTTGACAGTTTTTATTTTATACTTTCTATATTCATTAGGCATTTTTTTACCATCAACATAAACAATCACTGCACCTACAGAATCTGTACCAGAAATATTTGATATATCCAGTGACTCTATCCTCTTAGGTAAACTATTTAAATTTAGAAACTCCTTTAACCCCAACAATTTATTATTACTATCCTCTGCCTGTAGTTCATTCTTATCAATTTTTTGATTAAACATCGACTCTGCATTCGAGCTTACAAGATTTAAAAGCTTTTTATTCTCTCCTTTTTTAGGAACAATAATCTTAATATTTGCTCCTTTAATCATTGTAAGCATCTTTTCAATATTAACAATATCTTCAATATAATTTTCTATAACAATTTCCTTAGGAATTTGAACACCACTTAAATAATATTGTTTAATATAAGCAGATAAAATTTCACTTTTACTAATAAAAGAATCATTCTTAATAAAAATATTTTCTAACCCTACAATTCTTCCACCTCTAATAAAAAACATTTGAATACTAACAAACCCTCTATCCAAAAAGATAGCTATATAATCTTGATCCTTTGAAGTGGTATAAACTATCTTTTGTTTTTCCAAAAGCTTCTCAATTCCAAATATTCTATCCCTAGTTATAGCAGCCTCCTCAAAACGTTGCTCATTAGAATATATTTTCATTTTATTATTTAGGTTTTCTAAAATAGACTTGCTCCTACCAGCAAGAAAATCTATAATCTCCTTACAATCCTCATAATATTTTTCCTTACTAATAGCTGCAACACAAGGACCTGAACATTTTTTTATATGAAAATTAAGGCAAGGTCTCTCTTTTCTTTTGATTGACCTTACAATATCTCTATTACAAGTTCTTAAATTATATAACTCCTTAACAGTATCTATTAAATCATTCACCGCTCCAACATTTGTATATGGTCCAAAATACAAAGCTTTATCCTTTAATATCTTCCTTGTTTTAATTATTCTCGGGAAATCTTCATTCATGGTTATTTTTATATAAGGATGTGTTTTGTCATCTCTAAGCAATATATTATAGTGAGGCTGATTTTCTTTTATTAGACTATTTTCTAAAATAAGAGCCTCTATCTCATTATCAGTTACAATAAACTCAAAACTATCTATAGATTCAACCATTGCCTTAACTTTTAAATCTTGAGTGTTAGAATTTTGAAAGTACTGTCTCACTCTGTTTTTTAATATCTTAGCCTTACCTACATATATAATTTTTCCATAAGAGTTTTTCATTAAGTATACACCTGGCAAATTAGGCAACTTATCTATCGAATCTTTAATTTTTTGATTCATAACTATCCCCCTCATTAACAATACAATTTTATCATAAAATTTAATATAAAAAAATATATTTGATTTTTATTTAAAATTTTGTTATTATTAATATTATAAATTTAGCTTTGATGGAAAGTATTAGAATAGTATGTTTATTTAAGAGAATTGTTGTCTGGTGAAAAACAATATAAACAATATTTGAACTTGTTCCTGAGCTTTTAGAAAACTAACGAATGAGGCACGTTATAGCTTTGTAAAGTGGATAGATAATATCTATCAAGTAGGGTGGTACCGCGATATCTTCGTCTCTATAATGAGTCGAGGATTTTTTTATGTAAAATTTAAAAAGGAGTGAGTATTTTGAGCAATTATAATTTTAAAGAAATTGAAAAAAAATGGCAAAAACACTGGGAAGATAATAGATGCTTTATAGCAGAACCTATTTCAAAAAAGAAAAAGTTTTACCCTCTTGTAGAGTTTCCTTACCCTTCTGGTGTTGGACTGCATGTAGGACATATAAGAGCCTATACCTCTCTTGAAGTTATCGCAAGAAAAAGAAGACTTGAAAACTACAACGTTTTATTTCCAATAGGGTGGGATGCCTTTGGACTTCCTACTGAAAACTATGCAATGCAAACTGGAAAGCATCCTCGTGAAGTTACAGATGAAAATATAATAACTTTCACAAACCAGCTTAAAGCAGCAGGCTATTCATTTGATTGGGAAAAAACAGTAGATACAACAGATCCAAAATATTTTAAATGGACACAATGGATATTCCTTCAATTATTTAAACACAATCTTGCTTTTAAAGATAAAACATTTGTTAACTTCTGTGAAAATTGTAAAGTAGTTCTAGCAAACGAAGAATCCCAAGATGGAGTTTGCGATAGATGCGGTAGCGAAGTAGTTCAAATGGAAAAAGATGTTTGGTTCTTAAGAATAAGAGAATATGCTGACAAACTGCTTGACGGACTTGATAGCGTTGACTTTCTCCCAAGAATTAAATTAGAACAAGAAAACTGGATTGGTAGATCTTATGGTGCAGAAATTAAATTCTCATTAAATGAAGTTTCAGATGAAGTAACTATATTTACTACCCGACCTGATACATTATTTGGTGTAACGTTTATGGTTCTTGCCCCTGAACATCCTATAATCGAAAAATATAAAGAGAAAATCTCAAACTTTGATAAAGTTATTGAGTACCAAATACAATCAAAAAAGAAAACAGAATTTGAACGAGTTCAGTTAGCTAAAGAAAAAACAGGCGTGAAATTAGATGGATTAACAATGAAAAATCCTGTATCAGGAGAACCAGTTCAAGTTTGGATTTCTGATTATGTAATGATGGGATATGGAACAGGTGCAATAATGGCAGTACCAGGACATGATGTAAGAGACTGGGAATTTGCTAAAAAATTTGATATTCCAATCATTGAAGTAATAAGTGGCGGTAATATTGAAAATGGAGCATTTACAGATATATCCGATGGAATCATGATAAATTCAGACTTTTTAAATGGATTAACTGTAAAAGCAGCAATATCTAAAATAACAGAATATCTTGAAAAAAATAACCTTGGCTCTAAAAAAACAAACTACAAAATGAAAGACTGGGCATTCAATAGACAACGTTATTGGGGAGAACCTATTCCAATAGTTCATTGCGAGCACTGTGGCATGGTTCCAGTCCCAGAAAGTGAACTACCTCTTGAACTACCTGTGGTAGAAAATTATAGGCCAACCGAAACTGGAGAATCTCCATTAGCAAATATAGCTGAGTGGGTTAATACACAATGTCCTAAATGTGGCTCTTTAGCAAAAAGAGAAACAGATACAATGCCACAATGGGCAGGATCATCATGGTATTTCCTAAGATATATAGACCCTACAAATGAAGATGTCATTGCTTCATTAGAAAAATTTAATTATTGGGGACAAGTTGATTGGTATAACGGAGGTATGGAGCACGTTACAAGGCACCTAATATATTCAAGATTTTGGCATAGATTTTTATACGATATAGGCGTAGTTCCTAACCCAGAACCTTATGCAAAACGTACTGCCCAAGGTTTAGTACTTGGTTCTGACGGCGAAAAAATGTCTAAATCAAGAGGAAATGTTATAAATCCAAATGATATTATAGAAGAATTTGGTGCTGATACACTTAGATTATATACTATGTTCATTGGCGAGTATGAAAAACCTGCCATCTGGTCTGATAGTAGTGTAAAAGGCTGTAAACGCTTCTTAGATAGAGTTTGGAGATTACAAGAAATTACTGTAGAAGGAACAGAATACTCTAAGTCCCATAATTCTTTAATGCACAAGACAATTAAAAAAGTTAGCAATGACATAGAATCAATGAAATTTAATACAGCAATAGCTGCCATGATGAGTGCTATTAATGAATTTTATAATACAGGAAGTATAACAAAAGCCGAACTAAAAGATTTTATAAAATTACTATACCCTATAGCTCCACATATAACAGAGGAAATATGGGAAATACAAGGTTTTGACGCCTGTCTAAACCAAAGCTTCTGGCCAATATTCGATGAAACAAAAACAATTGATGATATTATAGAAATTCCAGTTCAAATCAACGGAAAAGTTCGTGGTAAAATAACTGCTTCAAAAGAAGCAACAAAAGAATATATATTTAAAATGTTAAAAGAAGACGAAAAAATCAAAGAGTTCATTTCGGAAAAAGAAATAATAAAAGAAATATATGT
>JBOFZL010000079.1:0-3013 GCA_051655155.1 Filifactoraceae bacterium | reverse complement strand
TGGTACTCTTGGTTACTTATTTGAAGTTCACTTTCTTCAAATTCAAAGTCTACGAAAGTTTCTAGTTTTACTAATATTTTTGATAGTTCTCTAAATGCTAATATAAATTTCTTTTTAGCCTCTTCACTTTCAAGGCTATCTACATCCTGTGGTGTAGGTGTTAGAGCTTTTAGGTTTCTAAGTTCTGCAAACCATCTATCTAGGTAGTATTCATAATTTTCCATTAGTACTATGTCTGTACTGTCTGTTTGTGAGAACAGTTTTAGTGCATCATCTGTGTTGTTCTTTAGGTTTCTATAGCAAACTATATTTCCATATGGTTTAGTTGATTTTTCTACTCTATTAGTTCTTGAGTATGCTTGTACTAGGTCATGGTATTTTAGGTTTTTATCAACGTATAGTGTGTTTAGTGTTTTACTATCAAACCCAGTTAAGAACATGTTTACAACTATTAATATATCTATTTTTGCACTTTTTACTTTTTTAGATACATCTGCAAAATAACCTGAGAAGGTATCTGTAGAGTAGTTAGTATCAAATATTTGATTGTAGTCTGTAATTATTCTCTCTAATGAATCTCTTGAGTGTTCATCTTTTCCTTCAAGGTCTTCATTTGCTCCAAAACTAAAGATACCAGCTATTTTTAAATCATGATCTAGTTCTTTGAACTTATCATAGTATTTTACAAGCATTGGTATACTTTGAACTGTAAGTATTGCTGTATATTCTTTGTTTCTAGTTTTTCCATTATGATTTTTTATAATATGCTCTGCAATATTTTCTATACGAATATCGTGCATAAATACTTCTTCTTTATCTATTGCAGCTACTTTAGTATCATCACTTTCATCTATATCACCATCAAAGGTTTTGATGTATTCAACTGAAAATCCAAGTACGTTTCCATCACTTATTGCATCTTTGATTAAATAAGTGTGTAGGCATTTTTCAAATAAATCTGCTGTAACTCTACCTTCCTGGCTTCTATTTTCATAGAATCTTGGTGTACCTGTAAATCCAAAGTATTGAGCATTTGTAAAGTGTTTGTTTATTGATTTATGCATATCTCCAAATTGTGATCTGTGGCATTCATCTATTATGAATACTACTTTTTCTTCTCTATATTGGTCCATTATTTTGGCATATCTATCACCTTTTATAGCGTTAGCCATCTTTTGTATTGTTGTTACTATAAGTGGCTTATTTATGTCTTTTATTTGCTTTACTAAGGTATCTGTTCTATCAGTTGTATCAACACTATCAGGCTCAAATTTATTGAACTCTGCTATTGTTTGAGAGTCTAGATCTTTTCTATCAACTAAGAAAAATACTTTTTTAATATTAGGCTCTTTTGATAGTATTTGGCTGGCTTTGAAAGATGTTAAAGTCTTTCCTGACCCTGTTGTATGCCAGATATATCCGTTGTTATTAGTTTCAAAAGCTCTTGTAACTAGTGCTTCTACTGCATATATTTGATATGGTCTCATAACCATTAGTAGTTTATCTGTTTCATTAGTTATCATGTATCTAGATATAATCTTTGATACAAAGCATTTATCTAAGAAGGTTTCTGTGAAATCTTTTAGGTTACTAATTCTTTTGTTTTCTTCATCACTCCAGAAGAATGTATGGCTAAATAACATTTCTTTATCACTATTTGCAAAGTATTTAGTGTCTACTCCATTACTTACTACAAATATTTGTAGGTATCTATATAGTCCTTGGTATGAGTGCTTTTTATATCTATTTATTTGGTTAAAAGCCTCTTTTAAATCAAGTCCCCTACGTTTTAATTCTACTTGAACTAATGGTAATCCATTTATAAGTAATGTAACGTCATAACGATTTGTATACTTTCCTACTACTGTTGTTTGATTAGTTACTTGGAATCTGTTTTTGCACCAATTTTGAGTGTCAAAGAATTCTATATATACTTCGCTGCCGTCTTCTCTTTCTAGTATAAATTTATCTCTTAGGACCATTGCACTTTGGAATACTGACTTTCCTTCTACGTGTCTAAGTATTCTTTCAAATTCTTTGTCTGTGAATGGTTCATTGTTTAGTTTAGCTTTATTGTGTTCAAATAACTCTCTTCTAAAGTTATTTTTAAGTCCATCTTCATCAGGTATCGTAACTCTAGTAAATCCTTGGTTTATTAGTTGTTTGATTAGATTTTCTTCTAATTGTGCTTCACTTTGATAACTCATAGCTCCCCCCTATTTTATTATTTTTGTTCTATGCATAGAGTTATTAAAGCTGTATAATTTAAATATGAAATAAATGCCACTGAGGGCGATTTGCTTTAATAACTATTTATAAACCATCTTAATTAAGCTGCTATTAATTAAGGTGGTTTATTTTATATCATCATAGAATTTAATATATTGATTTAGTATATAGTTTAGTAGTTCTTGTTGAGTTACTCCACTATCTTTTAGATCTTCTGCTATTCTTTCAAATCCTTTTTGAACTTCTACATCTAGTTTTAATGTTTTTGCTCTGTAGTCCCTTTTTGCTTGTTTGAAGTTATAAATATCTTTTACGATATCTTCTTTTTTCTCGATATTACTTTCTGTAATATCTTTGTAATATTCATTTGGACCATCTAGTATTGCCTTTATTCTATCTACATTATCTACTAGATATAGAATGCTATTTTTTTGGTTATTTGATATTTCTAGGTTGGTTGTAATATTTTGTATTACTGGAATATTACTAGTTTCATCCGGGGTAATTTCTATATTACTTTCTGTAATATTACTGTAATATTTCTTTTGTTCCCCCGCTTGTGTATTAGTATTTCCAAGGACATACTGCTTTTTACTCTGGCTATATTTGTATCCAGCGTCACTGAATTTCTTGCTTATGGTCTTTCTTGATATTTCTATTTCTTCTGAGAAAGCTGTTAGTGTTTTTCCTTCTTTTAGGACTGTGTTTACTAATTCTATTTGAGCTGTTATGTCTAAGTTTTTGAATTGTTCTTTGTTCATGTTTGTCACCTCCCACCAATATT
>JBOFZL010000078.1:0-2921 GCA_051655155.1 Filifactoraceae bacterium | reverse complement strand
ACGATAATGTACTAGTCATATGTGGAGATACCCCATTAATTGAAACTGATTCACTTTCTTTGATGGTTGATAAAATGAGTTATAGCGAGGGTGTTATAATGACTTCTGTTGTAGAAAATTCTTTTGGATATGGAAGAATAATGACAGATGAAAGTGGTAAATTTGTTAAGATAGTAGAAGAAAAGGATGCTTCAGAAGAAGAAAAGAGTATTAAATTAATTAATGGAGGAACCTATTGTATTAAAGGTAAAATTTTACTTGATAATTTAAATAAAATCAAAAATAATAACAATCAAAATGAATATTATTTAACTGAAATATTTAGATTTATGAATAATGTTGATTTTGTTCAAGTTAATGAAGAGCAATTACTTGGTATAAACAGTAAAATTCAATTAGCACAAGCAAATAGGCTAATGCAAATTAGAATAAATGAAAAGTTAATGAATGATGGGGTAGAAATTATTAATCCAGATGTAACTTATATAGACAGAGATGTTAAAATAGGAAGTGGAACCATTATTTATCCTAATTGTCATTTGCGTGGATACAGTATCATAGGTTATAATTGTGAAATTATGGAAGATACGACAATAGAAAATTCAGTACTTAGAGATAATGTTATTGTAAAGAGATCAGTTATAATAGACTCTAAAGTTGGAAACTCGACTACTATTGGACCATATGCATATTTAAGACCGAATTCACTAGTAGGAGATAACGTTAAGATAGGTGATTTTGTAGAGATAAAGAATGCATCTATAGGTAATGGATCAAAAGCATCGCATCTAAGTTATATAGGAGATGCTACAATAGGTAAAGATGTAAATATAGGTTGTGGTGTTGTTTTTGTAAATTATGATGGAAAAAATAAATTTAAAAGTATAGTTAATGATAATGCATTTGTAGGATCGAATGTTAATTTAGTCGCGCCTGTAGAGATAGGTAAATCAGCATATATTGCCACTGGAACAACAGTAACTGTAGATATTCCTGATGAAGCTTTGTGTATAGGGCGTTCACGTGAAACAATAAAAAGTAAATGGAAAAAAGATAAGTAAATTTAACTTAAATATATTCAATAAATTTTAGGAGGCCTTTAAATGAACATTAGTGGTAGTGAGATCAAAATATTTGCGGGTAATTCAAATAAACCCCTAGCAGAAAAAATTGCGAAGTCATTAGGTGGATCTTTAGGGAACGCTGTTGTTAATAAGTTTAGCGATGGAGAGATTTCTGTAAATATTAACGAGACGGTAAGAGGAGTAGATGCATTTATTATACAGTCAACTTGCAGTCCAGTTAATACAAATCTTATGGAACTTTTGATAATGGTAGATGCTTTAAAACGGGCGTCTGCTGGAAGGATTACAGCAGTTATACCATATTATGGTTATGCGAGACAAGACCGTAAAGCTAAAGCTAGAGATCCAATTACTGCAAAATTAGTAGCTAATCTAATTACTGCCGCTGGAGCAGATAGAATCCTTACTATGGACTTACATGCAAGCCAAATTCAAGGATATTTTGATATTCCGGTTGATCATTTGTTAGGTGGTCCAATTTTAGAAAAGTATTTTAAGGAAAAAAATATTGAAGATTTAGTGGTTGTTTCTCCTGATCATGGAAGTGTGGCACGTGCAAGAAATTTTGCTCAACAACTAGATGTTCCAATTGCAATAATAGATAAAAGGAGACAGAAGGTTAATGAATGTGAAGTTATGAATATAATAGGAGATGTTAAAGGTAAAAATGTTATTATTTTAGATGATATGATTGATACAGCAGGTACCCTTTGCAACGCTGCAAATGCATTAAAGGAGTTTGGTGCAAAAGAGGTTTATGCTTGTTGTACACACGCTGTACTTTCAGGACCAGCAATTGAAAGGCTAAAAAATTCTGTTGTAAATGAAATTGTAGTATTAAATACAATATCTCTTGATAGCGAGAAGCAAATTGAGAAGATTAAAATTATAGATACATCTAATGTATTCGCAACAGCGATAAGAAAGATTTTTGATAACGAATCAGTAAGTGTATTGTTTGCTGATAATAGATAATAAAAGTAATTAAAAGAGAGCTTTTTTAAAGCTCTCTTTCAAATAGAGGTGAACTAATGTACTTGATTATTGGATTAGGTAATCCTGGGAAAAAATATGAAAGAACAAGGCATAATGTAGGATTTATAACTGTTGATCAGCTCTCATTGAAAATGGGAATCAAAGTTGAGAAAATAAAATTTAAAGCTTTGATAGGAGAAGGTATATATAAAGGTGAAAAAGTTATTTTAGTAAAGCCACAAACTTATATGAACTTAAGTGGAGAGTCAGTGAAAGATATAATTAGCTACTATAAACCGGATTTTAATAATGTATTTGTGATATATGATGACATTGATTTAGAGTGTGGGAAACTTAGAATAAGAAAAAAGGGTAGTGCAGGTACTCATAACGGAATGAGAAATATAATTTATATGCTTGGAAAAGATCAATTTCCACGATTTAGATTGGGCATTTCTAAACCACCTAAAGGACAAGATTTAGCAAGTTTTGTTACAAACAATTTTAAAGATGATGAGATTAAAAGTGTTGGCGAAGCTATCGATAATTGTGTTGAAGCTATATTATATTCTATAGAATATAATATAGAAAAATCTATGAATAAGTATAATATTTAACAGGAGTTTAGATGAACGATTTATTAATAAAATTATTTTCTAAAAAAAATAATTTTGATAACTTAAAAAAATATGTGTTTGAGAAGAAAATACCAATTATGACTACTGGACTGTTAAAAGAACAAAGAGCGCATATTGGCTATTTTTTGCATAAAAAAATTAACAAAAAGTTAATTTTTATTTTAGCTAACACTGATGAATCAGAAGAGCTGGTAAAAGATCTTAAAGATTTAAAATTAGAAGT
>JBOFZL010000077.1:0-29785 GCA_051655155.1 Filifactoraceae bacterium | reverse complement strand
TGAGATCACCGTTTCAAACTTTTGAATTTATAAAAATTTCTGATTTCTTTAAGCAAATGCAAAGAAATCAATCTCACATGGCTATTGTGCTAGATGAATATGGTGGAGTAGCAGGTATAATAACAATGGAAGACATTGTAGAGAGTATTCTCGGAGATATAAATGATGAATATGATGAAGAGGATGAAGACATTGAAGTGATAAAGGAAAATGAATATATTGTTAATGGATATACTAAAATTGATGAAATTAATGAGATGTTAGGTATGAATTTAGAATCTGAAGAATTTGAGTCAATAGGGGGATTTATAATAGGAGTTTTAGGAAGATTACCAAAAGATCAAGAGGTTATAACTTATCAAGGTGTTAAATTTAATATTGAGAAGGTTGATAAAAATAGAATTACAAAAATAAGAATATTTACCTAATTAAGGAGGTATGATGCAAAAGTCTACAAAAAGAATTCAATGGTTAATGGTTTGCACTGCCTTTTTTTGGGCAGGAGCTTTTATAGCTGGTAAATACTCTTCTGCAGAATTTCCTGCTGTTACGCTTACATTTTTTAGAATGTTTTTTTCCTTTATAGTGATTGTTATTGTAAGGCTGATATTTAATGACAATGACTGGAAGGTAGATAAGAGTGATATGTTACCTATCTTTATAATGGCAATAAGTGGAATGATAGGATATCACGTATTATTTTTTATAGCATTAAAATTCACTACAGCTACTAATACGTCTATAATAGCAGCGATTAATCCTATCTTAACAATGATTATAGGTGTCATAATTTTTAAGGATAAACTTAAAATTAAAAATATAATAGCTATTAGCATATCATTTTTTGGCATCATACTTGTGTTTACAAATGGAAATATAACTAATTTAGATATCAGTCATTTGGGTGATTTAATAATGTTTATTGCAGTGACTTTATGGGTAGTATACTCATATATATCTAAGAATATGTTGAAAAAATATAAACCTTTAAAACTTACAGCACTTGTTTTTGGTATTGCAGCATTAATACTTTTTCCGTTTACATTAATTCAGTGTTCTAGCGTAGTTGATCTTAAAGATATTTCTAATTTAGCTTGGATATCAGTTTTGTATATGGCTATTTTTCCATCAGTACTTGGTTATTTAATTCAGCAAATTTCTATAAAGGAAATAGGTCCAATAAAAACTGCACAATTTGTAAATTTAGTACCAGTTTTTTCTATGATAATGGCATATTTTATTTTAGATGAATCAATTAGAGTGACAAAAATAATAGCCTCTTTTTTAGTGATATTTGGAATAATATTAAATAATTCAAATCGCATAGATTATAAGAAATTTAAGTAATTCAATAATTAGTATGTATATAAACATTAAAGTAAGTTAAGTGACATTCTATTGACAAACGTTTTCAAATAGAGTATTATCCTTAGGAAGGATACATGCTTCTATAAAACTTCAGAACTATGTGTCCAATGCATATTTTAAAGGAGGAAACACATAATGAAAAAATTACTTTCACTTATTCTTGTATCTACAATGCTTGTGGGATTAACAGCTTGTGGAGAAAAGAAAGAAGGAGCAACAGATGGCAGTGGAGATAAGGCTGCACTTCCTAAAATAGGATTTACAATTTATAAGTATGATGACAACTTTATGTCTTTCGTACGTAGAGCAATTGAGACAGGTGCTCAAGGCAAAGCTGAGATATTAATGAACGATTCTCAAAATTCTCAAGCTACTCAAAATGAACAAATTGATACAATGATTTCAAAAGGTGTTCAGGCTTTAGCTATAAATTTAGTTGAACCTCAAGCTGCTGCTGCTGTAATTGAAAAAGCAAAATCTGCAGATTTACCAGTAATATTTTTTAATAAAGAACCATCTCCAGAAGATATAAAATCTTATGACAAAGCGTGGTATGTAGGTACTGCTTCTGCTGAGTCTGGAATTATGCAAGGTGAACTTTTAGCTGAAGCTTGGGTTGCGAATGCTGCATGGGATAAAAATGGTGATGGAATAATGCAATATGTGCTTCTTAAAGGTGAGCCTGGACATCCAGATGCTGAAGCTAGAACAAGTTATGTTATTTCAACACTAGGAGAAAAGGGTGTTAAGGTTCAAGAATTAGAGCTTCAAACTGGAATGTGGGATTCTGTAAAGGGTAAAGAATTGATGGATGCATGGATTTCTAAGCATGGAGATGCAATAGAAGCAGTTATAGCAAATAATGATGGTATGGCACTAGGTGCTATTCAGTCTTTACAAGGAAATGGATATTTTTCAGGAGGCAAATTTATGCCGGTTGTTGGTGTAGATGCTATACCAGATGCACTTGAGTTAATTAAAACGGATGTAATGGTAGGTTCAGTTCTTAATGATGCTAAAAATCAAGGTGCGGCTACTCTTGATTTAGCTATAAATGCAGCTCTTGGAAAAGATGTTATTGAAGGAACTTCTTGGAAATTAGATGATGTTAAAGCTGTTCGTGTACCATATGTAAAAATTACAAAAGAAAACATTGCAACAGCAGAAGAAGCATACAAATAAGTTATGTTAAATAATAATGAACAAGGATGCATTCTTGCATCCTTGTTTTATATGAAGGATAGGCTTTAAGATATGCATTGATTTAAAATTTTATTGTTTATATCGGAATAATACAAATTATATATAGTAAAGGATGAGTGATGGATTATATGTCACTGGAAAATGAAAAGACCGTTTTATTGGAGATGAATAATATTACCAAAGAATTCCCAGGGGTGAAAGCTCTTGATAATGTAAGTCTTAAACTTGAAAAAGGAACTGTACACGCTCTTATGGGAGAAAATGGTGCTGGAAAATCAACACTTATGAAATGTTTATTTGGTATTTATAGCAAAGATTCTGGAGAAATATATATAGAGGGTGAGAAGGTTTTGTTTTCATCTGCTAAACAAGCATTAGATAATGGGGTTTCAATGGTTCATCAAGAGTTAAATCAGGTTAAACAGAGAAATATTATGGATAATATTTGGCTTGGAAGATACCCGGTTAAATCAGGATTGATCGATGAAAAAAAAATGTACGAAGATACAAAACAAATATTTGAAGAGTTAGATATAAAATTAGATCCAAGAACTAAGGTAGATAATCTTTCTGTTTCAGAAAAGCAAATGCTTGAAATTGGAAAGGCTGTATCGTATAATTCAAAAATTATTGTTATGGATGAACCGACATCATCTTTAACCGAAAAAGAAGTAAATCATCTATTTAAAATAATAAACCGTTTAAAAGATAGGGGAATAGGTATTATATATATATCGCACAAAATGGATGAGATTTTAAAAATATCTGACTATGTAACAATAATGAGAGATGGAAAATGGATTGCAACTGAATTGGCAAAAGATATAACTATTGATAAAATAATAAGCCTTATGGTAGGGCGTGAACTTACTGATTTATTTCCACCAAAAGACAATATACCTAGTGATGTTATCTTGGAAGTTAAGAATCTTACTGCAAAATATCAGCCATCGATAAATGATGTGAGTTTTGAACTAAAAAAAGGTGAAATATTAGGGATTGCAGGATTGGTTGGTTCTAAACGAACAGATATAGTTGAAACTATATTTGGGATAAGACAAAAAGAATCAGGGGATATAATACTGAATGGGAAAAATGTCAAGAATAATAATCCTCATTCAGCAATTAAAAACAAATTTGCTCTTGTTACAGAAGAACGTAGAGCAAATGGAATTTTTGAAGTATTAGATATAACTTTTAATACGATTATATCAAATTTAGACAAGTATTCCAATAAAATAGGTTTTATCCGCGATAAAGAAAGTAGAAAAGATACTACTTGGGCGATTGATACAATGAAGGTAAAGACGCCTTCACATAAAACTCTAATAAGATCTTTGTCTGGAGGAAATCAACAAAAGGTAATTTTAGGGAGATGGTTGTTAACTGAACCTGAAGTATTAATGCTTGATGAACCTACAAGGGGAATAGACGTTGGTGCTAAGTATGAAATATATCAACTTATAATTGACCTAGCTATCAAAGGTAAGGGAGTAATTGTAATTTCATCCGAAATGTCAGAGCTATTAGGTATAACAGATAGAGTGCTTGTCATGAGTAATGGTAGGGTGGCAGGTATTGTTAATACAAGAGAGACTACTCAGGAAGAAATTTTAACTTTAGCAGCCAAGCATTTATAGAGGAGGTAATGTTACGTGAGTGAAAATATTAAAAAGTCAGGATTAGATAAAAAGAAAATTTTAAATTTTATGTTCAATAATGCTATTGTAATTGTTTTGGTTGTTATGGTTTTATTAATAATTGCTATTGAACCATCGTTCTTGTCAATGAGAAACTTTACAAATATCTTGTCTCAGGCATCAACAAGAATGATAATTGCATTAGGTATAGGTGGGATAATATGTACGCAGGGAACGGATCTTTCAGCAGGAAGACAGATAGGTTTTGCTGCAGTAATATCGGCTTCATTATTACAGGCTCCTGGATATGCGTATAAGATGTATCCAGATCTTCCTGTTTTACCAATTTTCTTACCTATGATACTTGCAATGTTAGCAACAGGAATATTGAGCTTTTTAAATGGCGTTGTGGTTTCTAAGTTAAAGGTTACTCCATTTATAGCAACAATGGGAATGATGCTTATCGCATATGGTCTTAATTCACTTTATTTTGATAGACCACCATATGGGGCACAACCTATAGGGGGATTAGATCCAAATTATTTAAATTTTGCACAAGGTGCAATTGATATAGGCGGTCAGAGACTTCCATATCTGGTAATTTACGCTACTATAATGATTATTATAATGTGGTTTGTATGGAATAAAACAAGACTTGGTAAAAATATGTTTGCTATTGGTGGAAATCCTGAAGCAGCAGCAGTTTCTGGTGTCAATCTTCCGCTTAATTTTATGATGATATATACATTGGCAGGAATGATGTATGGGTTGGCTGGTTCACTAGAGGCTGCCCGTATTGGATCTGCAACAAACAATACTGGGAATATGTATGAAATGGATGCGATTGCAGCTTGTGTAGTTGGAGGAGTTTCATTTTCTGGAGGAGTGGGTTCAATAGGTGGAATTGTAATAGGTGTTTTAATATTTCAGGTTATAAACTACGGATTAAACTTTGTTGGAGTTAGTCCATATTTCCAATATATAATAAAAGGACTAATAATTATTGCAGCTGTAGCAATAGATACAAGGAAATATATAAAGAAAAAATAAATATAAATATAAATATTTTATAAAAATAGTGCTTATATAAAAGTGCTATTTTTTTATCTTTTAAAGACAGAATCAAATAATTATAGTATAATGACTACAAGGAGGGATGTTACTTGATAGATTCGTATTATAGCTTTCTTAATCCTTATTTTTTACTTGCATTCTTAGGAATTGTTTTAATTATTTTAGAGATATTTGTACCTGGTGGGATATTGGGTGCAGCAGGAGCTATTATATTAGTTTTATCTGTTATGCTTATCACTGATACTATAGCAGGTTTTATGTTATTGTTACTATTTCTGATAATAATAATAGCTTTGTGCATATATTTAATAGTTAAATTAATTCCAAAAGATAAATTAAGAAATAGTCTATTTTTATTTTCGGCACTTTCAAAAGAGGAAGGTTATAACTCTTTAAAGGATATGAGAAAATATAAGGGGTGTATCGGAAAGACCATTAGTATAATGAGGCCTATAGGGAAAGTGCAGTTTGGAAGCGAAATTTTGGATGCGGTGGCAATAAATAGTTTTATTGAAGAAGGAAAATTTGTGGAAGTAGTAGATGTTCAATATGGTAAAATTGTTGTAAGTGAAAGAGAGGTTTAAGATGATTGGTTTACATGGTGTTGGAAATGTTATATCATTAGTTATAATTTTAATAGCCGTAATTGTATTTTTTAAATTTTTCCCATTGGGGTTATGGATTACAGCGTTGTTTTCAGGTGTAAAAATTTCCATAATGACGCTTTTTGGAATGAAGATTAGAAGGGTACAGCCGACTAATATAGTAAATCCTATGATAAAAGCAACTAAGGCAGGGTTGAAGCTTTCGATAGACAAGTTGGAGGCTCACTATTTGGCAGGTGGAAATGTTAACTCTTTGGTAAATGCTTTGATTGCAGCTCAAAGAGCAAATATTAATCTTGAGTTTGAGCAGGCAGCAGCTATTGACTTAGCTGGTAGAGATGTACTTGAAGCAGTTCAGGTTTCTGTTAATCCCAAGGTTATAGAGACTCCTATTATTGCGGCTGTTGCAAAGGATGGTATAGAGGTTAAGGTTAAGGCAAGGGTTACAGTTAGGGCTAATATAGAAAGACTTGTAGGAGGAGCTGGAGAAGAAACCATAATTGCCAGAGTTGGTGAGGGTGTTGTAACTACAGTTGGTAGTGCCAATTCTCATAAGGAAGTTTTGGAAAATCCAGATAAGATTTCTAAAACGGTTTTGTCTAAGGGATTAGATTCAGGAACAGCTTTTGAAATCCTATCTATAGATATTGCTGATATAGATATCGGTAGAAATATTGGTGCTCAATTACAGGCTGATCAGGCTGAGGCAGATAAGAAGATTGCACAGGCTAAGGCTGAGGAGCGTAGGGCAATGGCTATTGCTCAAGAGCAGGAGATGAAGGCTCAAGTAGTACAGATGCAGTCTAAGGTTGTAGAAGCTGAAGCTAAGGTACCAGAAGCTATTGCAGCAGCATTTGAAAAAGGAAATTTGGGTGTAATGGATTATTACAACCTTAAAAATATACAGGCAGATACTGCAATGAGAGATAGTATTTCTCTTAAAGATGAGTAATTTTTCTAAAAAAGGCTACTGAACAGTAGCTTTTTTTGAAAGGAGTCAAAATGGAAGATTTAATTAGAATAGTTCTTGTAATACTTATATATGGGAGTATCTCCAAGAAATTAGTTAAAGTGATGTCTCTAGGTAAGGTAGTGTCTAAAACAAACAAAAGGGATAGTAAGACAAAAAAACATGTGAAGAACCTTGGTGTTGATTTTGAAAATATTAAAGGAGTAACTGTTTTAAGAGATATAATTGAAAGTGTTGATATTCAAGTAAGTAAACTTGAGAAAAAGAAGGAAATAGTCCATACTAACAAAAAAACTCATGGTGGACAGAGACAAAATTTACAGATTGAAGAAGAAAATAAATTTGAAATAGAATCTGACGATATAGTTAAATTAAAAAACGTCGAAGTTTATGATAAGGGAGAGATATATAGTCAAATAGCGGAGATTAAAGATATTGAGAATAATAAGATAAACGATGTCTTTAAGATTAAACGTTCCCAGCTAAAAAAATATATTGTAATGAAAGAAATTTTAGATAAGCCTTTGGCTAATCGTCAAATAAGGAGGTAGATTATGATATTAACCTATATGTTTCACAGTGGATTTAAGCTTGAGACTGAAGATAAGATAATTATCTTCGATTATTTTAAGGATAATTGCTGTAAATCAAGGGACAAGATACCTGGCTTTTGCTATGAAAACTTGGGAATTGATAAAGACTTATATTTTTTTGTTTCCCATGCTCATTATGATCATTATGATAAGGATATATTTAAATTTAAGAATACAAAACAGTACTTCATATCCGAGGACTTAAAGGTTAATAAAACAGATAGGATTACTTTTTGTAAGGCTTATGAAAGCTTCCAGTTTGATGATATGAAGATTTTTACATTTGGATCTACTGATGAAGGCGTAAGTTTTTTAGTAGAAGTTGATGGGAAGAAGATTTTTCATGCTGGTGATTTAAACTGGTGGCATTGGGATGGAGAAACTAAGGAAGAACAATTAAATGCAGAGAAGATGTTTTTTTATGAAATTGATAAATTAAGAGGCCAAGAGGTTGATATAGCAATGTTCCCTGTTGACCCAAGACTAGATAGAGGTTATTGCTTAGGTGGAAAGGTTTTTATAGAAAATATTAAACCCAAATTATTTGTACCAATGCATTTTTTAGACTGCTATAATGTGACTAAAGATTTTCAGCTTTTAATGAGTGGAATAGATTATTGTAAAGTTGTCACTTTAAGTAAACGAGGAGAGGAAGTTGAATTATAAATGAGAAAAAATATCAAAACTGTTCTCTTAGACTTTATGATGGAGCAAGGATATTCAGCATTGGAAATTGATGATTTTTGTAGGATTTTTGGTCGAGGTTCAGTAGATAAAAAAGCTATAAAAAGAGTTTTAGGAGAATTAGAGATAGAAGGAAAAATATTTAGAACAAACAAAGGAAAGTATGGAGTTGTTAATAAGGCTGGACTTTTAAATGGTACTTTACGAATGAATCAAAGGGGTTTTGGGTTTGTAACAGTAGATGAGCAAGATGATGATATATTTATACCTAAAAACAATGTAGGGGATGCTTTAGATGGAGATAAGGTAGTAATTAAAGTAATAAAGTCAGAAAGAACTGAATCAAAACAAGAAGGAATAATAGTTGCCGTTGTTCAAAGAGAAAATTTAATGGTGGTTGGAGAATATGAAGAGTCACGAAATTTTGGGTTTGTTGTTCCAGATAATAGAAAAATAACAAAGGATATTTATATATCTGAAAAAAATAAAAATATTGCGAAGAAAGGTGATATAGTTCTTTGTGAAATAATCAAGTTTAGTAAAAATAAAAATCCTGAAGGTAAAATATTAGATATACTTGGAAGTAAAAATGATTCAAATGTACAACTTGATTCTATAATAATTCAACATGGAATAATATCAGAGTTTCCTAAAAAAGTTTTAAGGCAGACAGATAGAGTTCCATCAGAGATAATCTCAGAAGATATGGTAGGTAGGTTAGATTTAAGGAATGAGATTACATTTACAATAGATGATATTACAGCAATGGATTTAGATGATGCAATATCTATTGACCAGTTAGATGGTGGTGGATATAAACTGGGAGTGCATATTGCGGACGTTAGCCATTATGTTAAGGAGGATTCGGCGCTTGATAAAGAGGCATTACGCCGAGGAACATCGGTATATTTAGTTGATAGAGTTATACCTATGTTACCTAAAAAATTATCTAATGGGATATGTTCGCTGAATCCTGAGGTGGATAGACTTACTTTATCTTGTATAATGTATTTTAATTCTGGAGGAAGTCTAACTAACTTTGAAATAAAAAATTCAATAATAAGATCATATAAAAAGCTTAATTATACGGATGTATCAGATTTACTTGAGGGATTTGATCATCCTTTTGATAAGGATAAAATTTTAAAAGAAAAACTTATATTGGCAGGTAAGTTAGCAGAAGTTTTAGAAAATAATAGACGGATACGTGGTGAAATAGAGTTTAATTTTCCAGAGTCTAAAATAACGATGGTAGATGGCATAGTAACAGATGTGAATAAGGTTAAAAGTAGAACTGCTAATAAACTTATTGAAAGCTTCATGTTGGTTGCAAATGAAACGGTGGCAGAAGCTTATGAAAATTTAAAATTGCCTTTTGTATATAGAATTCATGAGTATCCTGACATTGAACGAATGGAAACTTTAGGAAAGTTTCTTGGCACATTTGGGCTGTCTTTAGAATATAAAGGAGATCAGATTGAACCTATAGTTTTACAAAAAGTAATGGAAGCTATTAATGGGAAAGACTATGAAATTGCAGTGTCAACAGCCATGCTTAGATCTTTAAAACAGGCTAAGTATTCTCATATATGCAAGGGGCATTACGGATTAGCAGCAAGATATTATTGTCATTTCACATCGCCAATTAGACGATATCCAGATTTACAAATTCATAGAATTATAAAGGATAATCTAGCGGGGAATCTTACAGATAGCAAGATTAAAAATTATGAGTCTATTGTTGAGAGTGTTTCTGAATCTTCATCAAAGCAAGAGCGAAAAGCAGAAGAGGTAGAAAGAGCAGTGGATGATTTAAGAAAAACACAGTATATGAAAAATTTTATTGGAGAGAAATATGAGGGAGTTATTACATCTGTAACAAATTTTGGTATGTTTGTTGAGTTAGATAATTCTATAGAAGGTTTAGTAAGGATAAATGAGCTTACAGATGATTTTTACATTCATGACAAAGAAAATTATAGACTTATTGGAGAAATAACAAATAAACAATACAGAATTGGTGATAAAGTAAAGGTTAAAGTCACAAAAGTCGATGTTGGGAATAAAGAGATTGATTTTGATTTAGATTAAATTACTTGAAAAAATTTTCACCTGTGTTAAAATAATTATAAAAACTTTTAGGAGGAATAGATGAAAACATTATCAGTTGAAATGATGGAAGATATATATTATATTGGAGTTAATGATAGAGAAACTTATTTATTTGAAAATATGTGGCCTTTAGAAAATGGAGTCTCTTACAATTCATATCTTATTAGAGATGAAAAAAATACATTGTTAGACTCTGTGAAAATAACTAAAGTTGATTCTTTTTTAGATAAGGTTGAGGATGCTTTAGAAGGTGAAGATCTTCATTATTTTGTAATCCATCATATGGAGCCAGATCATTCAGGATCAATAATAGCAGTAATTACAAAGTATCCAAATGTAAAGTTAATAGGAAACAAAAAAACTAGAGAAATGTTAAAAGAATTTTATAAATTAGAAACAGAAAATTTCATTGAGGTAATTGAAGGTGATGAAATAAATTTAGGAAAGCATAATCTCAAATTTTTTATGACTCCAATGGTTCATTGGCCTGAATCAATGGTTAGTTATGAAACGTCTAGTAAAATATTATTTTCTCAAGATGCGTTTGGTGGATTTGGTGCATTAAATGGACCAATATTTGATGACGAAATTAATTGGAGTTTTTATGAGTGTGAAACAAGAAGATATTACTCAAATATAGTAGGTAAATTTAGTAAACAGGTTCAAGGGGTTTTAAAAAAAATAGAGGCTTTAGAGATAAAAATGATATGTCCTGTTCACGGACCTGTTTGGAGAACTAATCCTGATAAAATTGTTGATGAATATGCCAAATGGTCAAATTATGAAACTGAGAATGGAGTAGTAATAGTATATGGTTCTATGTATGGAAATACAGCGTTAATGGCAGAATCTATAGCACGGCATTTAGCGGAGGCTGGAATTGTGAATGTAAGAATGTTTGATGTGTCTAAGACTCATTCTTCATATATATTAAGCGAAATATGGAAGTATAAAGGGTTAATTCTAGGTAGTTGCTCATATAATAATGGTCTTTATCCACCTATGCAGAATCTTCTAAACATTATAGAAGCTAATAAGCTAAAGAATCATGTTTTGGGAGTTTTTGGAACATATGCATGGAGCGGAGGGGGAGTAAAGGGGTTAAAAACATTTGGAGAGAAAGAAGATTTTGATTTTATAGATTTTACAGTCGAGTCAAAATGTGCTTCAACACCAGAAGATTTAACAAACCTTAAGGTAATTGCAGAGGAAATGGCGAAAAAGTTGAAGAAGTAAGGAAAAGAGGTTTTAATGTTTGAAACTGTTGCCAAAAATAAAAAAGCAAGATACAATTATGAGATATTGGAAACATATGAAGTTGGAATTGAACTCAAAGGAACTGAAGTAAAGTCTATTAGAATGGGGAAGGTAAATCTTACGGAAGGGTTTATAGCAATAGATAATAACGAAGTGTTTTTAAAGCAAGTGCACATAAGTCCCTATGAGCAAGGAAATATATTTAATGTGGATCCTGTTAGAGTAAGAAAATTACTCTTGCATAGAAAAGAAATAGCTCAATTAACTGGAGAGATTTCTCAAAAAGGTTATACTTTAGTTCCTTTATCTATGTATCTAAAAGATGGAAAAGTTAAACTGTCTATAGGGTTAGGTAAAGGTAAAAAAATATATGATAAGCGTGAGGCTATAGCTAAAAGAGAAGCTGAAATCAGAGTTAGGCGCGAGATGAAAATTTATTAGGAGGAAATAATGAGATTACTGAAGAAGTGGGAGAGAAAGGCTTATGAGCCATCAACACAAGAGGAATATGAAAAATTTTGGGGAGAATATCTTCCAAAGGAAGCTAAAATTTATGAATATTTATTAGAAAATAAAGAAGAGATTCAAGAAGGAACTCTAAAAGAGTTATCTGAAAAGTTTGGTGTAGATGAACTTACTTTTATGGGTTTTATGGATGGAATAAATACATCGCTTAAAGAAGAATATGATCTTTTAAAAGTGGAGGCAGAATCCGATATTAAAATTAATATTGATTTTGAAAAATTATATTTTAATATGAATGTAGCAAAGGCAGATTGGCTTTATAACCTTCCACAGTGGAATAAAATATTAACAGATGAGAGAAGAAAAGATATAACAAAAGAATATAGAAAATCTCAACAAATTGTAAATGAAAATAAAATTGGTAGAAATGATCCATGTACCTGTGGAAGTGGTAAAAAATATAAGAAATGCTGTGGACAAGAAAAATAAGAGAATAAAGCTGTAGCATTTGCTACAGCTTTATTAAGGTGAATAATATGTTAGATACTTTGAAAAGAGTGAAATTTGATTATAGAGTTATAAATCCAAATTTTATAGATGAAACTTTATATTACGAATTTTCAAATAAGAAAAAAGACCTTAAATATAATTGTGAATTTGAAGATGAAATTGGCTTGACTTTTTCTAAAGATGATAATTTTTTTAAAATAAATTCTATAGCTATAATTTTTATTCCTTACAACAGTAGAGAATATGGTAATATAGCGAAATATGCTAGAGGAGTGGATTATCATATTAAAGCTAAAGAAATTTTTGAAGATCTATTAGAGTCATTAAAAAGTAAATATCCTAATAATAATTTTTCTTATCAATGTGATAAAGGAGAAATTAATGAAAGGTTTTATGCTGGGGTTAGTGGACTATGTATGATTGGTAAAAACGGTATGTTAATTCATGAGGAATATGGAAGTTATGGAAACATTATGTTATTATTTACAGATTTAAAGAGCAAAGAATATAAAACTGAAATTAAAGGTTGTTTAAATTGCGGGAAATGTATGAAGGCTTGTCCTGTAAATTCCATAAAAGAAGATGGTATTAATGACTCGAGCATATGTATATCATATTTAACACAAAAGAAAGTGACGTTAAGTAATGAGGAGATAAATTCAATAAAGT
The DNA here is from genome assembly GCA_051655155.1 of Filifactoraceae bacterium. Classification (GTDB taxonomy): domain Bacteria; phylum Bacillota; class Clostridia; order Peptostreptococcales; family Filifactoraceae; genus JBOFZL01. The sequence goes on along the minus strand of JBOFZL010000077.1, from coordinate 16,635 downwards.
TAGGGGGATATATATTTGGTTGTGATATTTGCCAAGATGTTTGTCCATTAAATACAAATGTCATCAATAATGAATTAATGGAGAAGAATAACCACCACATAAATAGTATTAACTTAGAAGATATAATTAGTATGAGCAATAAAGAATTTATTAGATTATACAGAGGTAGGGCATTCTCTTGGAGAGGGAGAGGAGTTCTTGAGAGGAATGCTAAGATTTTAGAAGAAATGCTATAGATATTTCCGGAAAATCTAACTAAAATAGGGAGGTTAGATGGAAATGTTTTATTGGGTTTATCTTTTTTGATTTTAATAAAGTTAAGCTTAATGTCATTACTAGTATAGATATAGTCTACTAGACTTTTTTGGCGTAAGAAATCATGTCCTTCAATATGAGAAGTATCATTAGGGTTATATGACCTGTACACACTGATAAATTTCTATATTGAGAATCTAATAAATGATAATTTATATTTACTAACTATAAGGCTAGGAGATTGACTAAGCTAAAAGGTATAGCTATTTACTTTTAGATATAGAGTTACCGCAACTTTGTTTATTGGAAAAATATGGATGTAGAATTTTTGGGAGTTCAAGTTTGATTGATGATGAAACTCTTGAATTTCAATAATATACTGGTTATACATATTAATAATATCTATTTATAGATGATTTTTTTACCAAAATGAATTTGATTTTATGGTGAAGAGGTTATCATTTTCATATCTAAAGTCATTATTTTAATTTTTTCATTAAAAAAACCTTCTTTTTTCTACAATTTATTATACATATATGGTATTATAATATTAGTACATTAAATTTAAAAGTGTTAGTAATATAAAATAAAGTAAAATTAATTTTAAGACTGTAACTAGTTGTTGCGGCCTTTTTTTAAGGGAGATATGAATAGGACTAAGATAATAATAGAAAAAATAATAGAAATGTATCCTGAAGCTCATTGTGAACTAATTCACTCAAATCCTTATGAACTTCTTGTAGCTACAGTATTATCTGCACAATCTACAGATAAACGAGTAAATATAGTAGTTTCAGAACTGTTTAAAATCGCTTCAAATCCACATGAGATGTTGGATTTGGGTGAAGAAAATTTAATAAAGTATATAAAATCTATAGGATTTTATAATGCAAAAGCAAAAAATATTTTAGAGTTATCGAGAATAATAATAAGAAACTATGAGGGAAACGTTCCAGGCAATATGGAGGATTTATTGAAGTTGCCAGGGGTAGGAAGAAAAACTGCTAATGTTGTACTGAGCAATGCTTTTAATATACCTGCATTTGCTGTTGATACCCATGTAATACGAATATCAAATAGACTGGGGATGACTAAAAGTCAAGATCCGAGAGTAATTGAAGATGATATAACTAAAAAAATACCTAAATATTTATATACTTTAGCGCATCATGCTATTATATTTCATGGGAGGAAAACTTGTAAAGCTATAAATCCAAGTTGTGAATGTTGTCCTTTTAAAGTACAATATTGTAAATATTATAATGAGAAAGGTTTGGTTAATATAAAATGAAAAAAATATTATTTGGAGTAGCAGGATCTATTTTAATAGGATTAGCAGCTACAGGATTTTATGCTACCACTTTAACTGCAGATAATGAAATTTTAAAAAATATTTATGTATCTGATATAAATGTTGGAGATATGACTAAAGAAGAGGCTTTAAAAGCGTTGGGAAATTTTGAAAAAGAAACTGGAATAGAAATAAACTTGACATACAAAGAAAAAAATTTCAATTTAGATTTATCTGAATTAGGCTATAGTTTTAATGTAAAAAAAGCTGTTGACGAAGCTTATGAAACAGGTAGGAATCAATCATTAATATCAAATATGATGACCACATTATCACAAGAACTTTTAGGTGCTGAGGAAAAAATAGAGCCACCATTAGAGCTTATTAATGACAAATATGATGAGTTTTTCGATAAGATATCACCAGAAATAGAATTGCCTGTAAAAAATGCTTCTATTTCAGTAGAATCAGGAAATATAATTATTACAGAGGGGTTAGATGGGGTAATTATAAATAGAGATGAATTAAAAAATCAAATAAAAGATCAAATTGAATCTAAAAAACTATTTAGGGCAGATCAAGAAACAAGTTATAGGATTGAGATACCAGTGAAAATCGAGGCTCAAGCTGTAAAGGCTGATAGCTTGAAGAAAGTTACTGGTATAATAGGAGAATTTACAACAGGGTTTAATGCAGGGAATAAAGGAAGAGGGAAGAATATATCATTAGCGGCAAGTCACTTAAATAACAAGATAATTAATCCAGGAGAAACCTTATCTTACAATAATACTATAGGAGAAGTCAATTATAAAAATGGATATATGGATGACACTGTAATAGTAAATGGAGAAATAGAACAAGGTGTAGGAGGAGGGGTTTGTCAAGTATCTTCTACATTATATAATGCTGCACTTTATGGGGGGATGGAGATAGTTCAAAGAAGAAATCATTCTGTACCATCGAACTATACTCCTATTGCGCGGGATGCTGTTATATTTCACGGAAGTATTGATTTAGTAATTAAAAATCCTTATGATTATCCAATTGTTATTAAAGCAGGAACAAATAATGGAAATGTCACAGTTCAAATTTATGGAAATGTAGAAACAGTTCCAAAAGTTACTTTGAATTCTGAGGTTATAGGAAGAAAAGGAAGAGGGGTAACTTATATTGATGATCCTAACCTTGAAATTGGTGTTGAAAAGGTAAAGTCTCAAGGAAGAGATGAAGTTAGGGGTGTGTTATATAAAACTGTAAATGGGGTAACGACTACAGTTTCTACAGATGTATATCCGGCGAAAAATAAAGTTGTGATTAGAGGAATAAAACCAGTTGCTAATAAAGAAGCTTCAGTAGATGATAAATCACAAATATCAGATGATGCTGTGGGAGAGCTTATAGGAGAATAAAATGGGAAAGATTGTTTTGGTAACAGGTGGAGCTAGATCGGGCAAAAGTAAATTTGCAGAAGACTATTGTAAAAAGTATAGCGGAAAGGTATCCTATATAGCAACAGCTCAAATTTTAGATGATGAAATGAGAGACAGGGTTATTAAGCATCGGGAACAAAGACCATCAAATTGGAACACATGGGAAGTTAACAGTAATCTTTCTATAGAGATTGATAAAATAGCCAAAGAAAGCAGTGTTTCATTACTAGATTGCATTACAATAATGATTTTAAATCTTATGTATATAAATGAAGATATGGACTACACTATAATGACAATGGAAGAAATTAATGATGTTGAAAAATCAATCAAAGATGAGATTGACAGAATTTTAGATTATGTTTCTAAAAGTAAAATGGATATTGTCATGGTAACAAACGAGGTAGGATTAGGAATAGTTCCAGAAAATAGATTAAGTAGAATATACAGAGATATAGTTGGAAGAATAAATCAAAGATGTGGTGAAATGGCTGACGAGGTTTATATGGTTACTTGTGGTATACCTATAAAGATAAAGGGGTAGAAATGAAATTATTAATTTATAGATGTATAAGTGCCTTTACTTTTTTAACTAAAATTCCAATAAAATATAATCCATCAATCGAAGATAAAGATTTTCATAAAAATGTAGTTTTTTTTCCTTTAGTAGGAAGTGTGTTAGGGATAATGTTATGTGTGGCTTCTTTTGTGTTATCGATTAAATTAACAGCTAGTATGGGAGCAATTTTACTGTTGGCTTTTTATGTAACATTGACTGGAGGGTTACATCTTGATGGTGTTGGAGATTCGTTTGATGGATTATTTTCTTATAGAGAGAAAGCTCGAATACTGGAGATTATGAAAGATTCAAGAATTGGAACTAATGGTATTCTAGGAATAATATTTGTTTTATTAGTGAAATTTATAGCATTTAAAGATTTTATTGAAATGGGAAGTTATATACCTATTCTTATTATGCCAATAGTTGGAAGAATTGCCCTTGTAATAGGATGTTATAATGGGAAAAATGCACGTGAAATTGGAATGGGGAAAGTATATATAGGAAATGTTATTAAAGGTGATTTTATAATAACACTTTTGTTAGCATCACTCTTAGTTTTAGCCTCAATTTCAATAATGAAATCCACATTTAAGATATTTATATCAATTACAATATGTATAATTTATGTATTAATATCAAGAGAATTTATTTACAAAAAGATAGATGGAATAACAGGTGATATACTAGGTTTTTTCTGCGAAACATCGGAAGTTTTATTTTTGATACTATGCTACTTTTTTGGATAGGAGAAAATATGAAAAAGTTACTACTGTTGAGGCATGTTCAGACAGAAGGAAATGTGAGATTAGAATATGTAGGAAAAAAGGATAGCCCAATTTCTGAGTATGGAAAAAAGCAACTTTCTTTTTTAGAAAATAAGTTTAAAAATATTGGATTAGATAGAGTATACTCATCTTCAAGTGAGAGGGCTATATTAACAGCAAAATCATTCTATAAAGATGTAATAATTGAAGATTCTTTTAGGGAGATTGATTTTGGGATGTTCGAAGGGCTGACTCATGATGAGATAAAAAAGTTGTATCCTCAAGAGATAGAAAGACAAAGATTGGAAAAGGATGGTTTTAGATTTCCTGATGGAGACAGTCTTGATAGTTTCTATAAGAGAGTTTCTAGAGGATTAGAAAAAATTGTTGAGCAGATGAACGAAGGTGAAACTGTAGCAATAGTGACTCATGGTGGAGTAGTTAGGTTAATGTTGTCGCATTTAATTTCTAGGTCAAAAGATCAATTCTGGAGGTTTTATATAGATAATGCTTCAACATCTACAATTTTTATCGAAGATGGATATAGCGTTATTCATGGAGTGAATGAGAAATTAACTGAAGTGGAGTAGAATGATATGGCAATAAATATAGTTTTAATTGAACCAGAAATACCACAAAATACAGGTAATATAATTCGAACATGTGCTTGCTTGGAAGCAAGGTTACATTTAATTAGACCATTAGGCTTTTCTATGACAGAGAAACAGCTTAGAAGAGCTGGCTTAGATTACATTGATTTGGTAGAAATTAAATATTATGATAATTTTCAAGAGTTTGAGCAAACATACCCTAAAGGTGACTTTTGGTTATTTTCAACAAAATCTACTCGAAATCATTATGAAGGTGATTTTGAGGATGAATGTTTTTTGATTTTTGGTAAAGAAAGTAAAGGAATCGATGATGAGATTCTAAAAAAATACAAAGAGAGAATGTTAAGGATTCCTATGAGAAATCAAGAAAGATTAAGATCATTAAATCTTTCTAATTCTGTAGCAGTAGCAGCATATGAGTCAATAAGAAAAGGTTTTCTAAAAAATTTAAAATAAATTAAAAAAACTATTGATAAATTTTTGCTTATATTATAATATAGTGGTAGAGATGAATAAATTAAATTTATATTAAATATAAATTTATTATATAATTAAATACAATCTGAATGATGAACTAGTGAGAGCGCATAAATGCCACCGAAGGGACAAGTTGGAACTGCCAAATTTCAATGAAATTCTCAGGTACAAAGGAGCTAGATTTGGACAGGTCTCTGGATAAGAACAGAGGGAATCAGGCATGATTCTCTCTATTTTTTTAAAATAAAATAACTTAGGAGCACTTACAAATGAAATTAATTACAAACAATCCGATGGTGAGGGATTATTTTGAAAATATTTCTAAAATATCCGTTCAATTTATAGATGGCAACTACAAAGATGTGCTAGAAACAGTAAGGGATTTAGTGCATGAAAATTATGAGATACTAACTCACCCACTTTCTGGTAGTGTAAAGCCGAATGAAACACCATATAAATCTGTGGCAGTAGAATCGTCAGATTCTTTAGATGTTCAATCTTTAGAGCTTATAGAAAATGCAATCAATACTTACAGCAAGCTCCAAAAGGATAAGGAAACGCCTAATTGGATACCAAGAGTATTAGATGATTTTGCGGTAATTGATTTGGATTTAATAAAAAATGCACTAAGAAAATAATTTTAGGAGGAAAGAACATGGCAAAAGCATATGATTTAGTAATAATCGGTTCAGGCCCTGCAGGCTTGGCAGCAGGACTTTATGGAGCAAGAGCCAGATTATCAACAGCGATTATTGAAAAATCAAAAACAGGAGGGCAGATAGTTACGACTGACGAAGTAGCTAACTATCCAGGGTCAATAGAAAATGCTACTGGTCCATCACTAATAGCAAGGATGGTCGAGCAATGTGAGGAATTTGGTGCTGAAAGAATTAAAGATACAATAGTTGATTTTGATTTCACAGGAAAAGTTAAAACTTTAAAGGGTGAAAATGGAGAGTATGAAGCAAAGGCTGTAATAATTGCAACTGGTGCGACACCTAAGAAACTAGGTTGTCCAGGAGAAGCTGAACTTACAGGGAAAGGAGTTTCATATTGTGCTACTTGTGATGGAGCTTTCTTTGAAGAAATGCAAGTGTTTGTAGTGGGAGGAGGAGACTCGGCTGTAGAAGAGGCAATGTTCCTTACAAAGTTTGCAGATAAAGTTACTATAGTTCATAGAAGAGATGAGTTAAGAGCAGCAAAATCAATTCAAGAAAAGGCTATGGCAAATCCTAAAATTGATTTTATGTGGGATACAGTTATAGAAGAGCTAAAAGGTGATGGGATACTTGAATCAGCGGTATTTAAAAATGTTAAAACCGGAGAACTGACTGAGTATATAGCAGATGAAGAGTTTGGAACTTTTGGAATGTTCGTATTTACAGGATATGATGCTCAGACTAAACTTTTTGAAGGTAAAGTAAACCTAAATCCACAAGGCTATGTTATTACAGATGAGTTAATGAGAACCAATTATGAGGGAGTATTTGCTGCAGGCGACTGTAGAGAAAAACTTTTAAGACAGGTAGTTACTGCTACTGCAGATGGAGCAATTGCAGCTGTAATGGCAGAAAAATACATTGAAGAACACAATTAATTATGTGAGGAGGAAGGTAAATGTTAGTTTTTGACAAGGATAATTTTGAAACAGAAGTATTGCAATCAGAAGGATATGTATTAGTTGATTTTTGGAGCGAAGGTTGTGAGCCATGTAAAGCTCTTATGCCAGATGTTATGAAATTAGCTGAAACTTATGGAGATAAGATGAAATTCGGTAAACTAGATAGCTCAAAAGCGAGAAGACTTGCGATAAAAGAAAGAGTAATGGGTTTACCAACAATTTGTATTTACAAAGATGGAGCAAAGGTTGATGAAGTTGTTAAAGATGATGCAACAGTTGCAAACATCGAGGCAATGATAAAAAAGTATGTTTAATTTAATCAGTTATATTATTTAGTATAATATATAAAAAATTTCGTTAGGAGGTGGCTTTATGCGTCTTGAAATAGGTAATATTTTTATTAAGGATATTCAGTTTGGAGCCGATACAAAGGTTGAAAACGGTGTGTTATTCGTTAACAGAGACGAGCTTAAAGAAATATTAATGAAAGATGAGCATATCAAGTCTGTAGATTTTGAAATTGTAAGACCTGGAGAGAGTGTTAGGGTTGCGCCGGTTAAAGACGTAATCGAACCAAGAGTTAAGGTAGAAGGACCAGGAGGAGTATTCCCGGGTTTTCTTAGCAAAGTTGATCAAGTAGGATCAGGAAAAACTAATGTACTTAAGGGTGCGGCGGTTGTAACAACTGGAAAGGTAGTTGGTTTTCAAGAAGGAATCATCGATATGACTGGACCAGGAGCAGAAATGACTCCATTCTCAAAAACTTGTAACTTAGTAGTAATTGCTGAGCCACAAGATGAGCTTAAGCAACACGCGCACGAAGAGGCTTTAAGATATGTTGGATTTAAGACAGCAAAATATCTTGGAGAGGCTGGAAAAACAGTTAAGCCAGATGAAGTTAAGGTTTACGAAACTAAGCCTATCTTTGAACAAGCTGCTGAATATCCAAACCTACCAAAAGTAGCATATGTATACATGCTTCAGACTCAAGGACTACTTCATGACACATATGTATATGGAGTAGATGCAAAGAAAATAATTCCAACATTTATTTATCCAACAGAAGTTATGGACGGAGCAGTTGTTTCAGGAAACTGTGTATCTGCTTGTGATAAGAATCCATCTTATGTTCATATGAATAACCCGATAATTCATGACCTATATGAATTACATGGAAAAGAGTATAACTTTATGGGCGTTATTATAACAAATGAAAACGTATATCTTGCAGATAAGGAAAGATCATCAAATATGGTTGCAAAACTAGCTGAATACTTTGGTTTAGACGGAGTAATAATTTCAGAAGAAGGTTTTGGAAACCCAGACACAGACCTTATGATGAATTGCAAGAAGGTTTCTGGAAAAGGAATCAAAACAGTTATAGTAACAGATGAGTATGCAGGAAGAGATGGAGCATCTCAATCGCTAGCAGATTCAGATCCATCAGGGGATGCTTGTGTAACAGGTGGAAATGCTAATGAAATGATTCATCTACCAGCTATGGATAAGGTAATCGGACATGTTGAAGCAGGCGTTATTGACGTTATTGCAGGAGGATTTAAAGGTTCTCTTAATGCTGATGGTTCAATAGATATCGAAATTCAAGCTATTACAGGAGCTACTTCTGAGGTTGGATTTAACAAGAGATCTGCTATAACTTTATAATTAAAAATTATTAAAATATATAAATGTTGAAGGAGGATAAATTATGAGCCGTTATGATGGTAAAAAAATAATGATAATTGGCGATAGAGATGGAATACCAGGTCCAGCTATCGAAGAATGTCTAAAAGGAATTGATTGTGATGTAATATTTTCTTCTACAGAGTGTTTTGTCTGAACCGCTGCAGGCGCTATGGATCTAGAAAACCAAAAACGTGTTAAAGATGCTGTTGATGAATTCGGGGCAGAGAACGTTGTTGTGTTAATAGGTGCATCAGAGGCAGAAGCTGCTGGTCTAGCAGCTGAAACAGTAACAGCAGGAGATCCAACATTTGCAGGACCTCTTGCAGGAGTTTCATTAGGTTTAAGAGTATATCATGCTTGTGAAAGTCAATTTAAAGATGAGGTGGATGCAGACATCTACGATGATCAAATTGGAATGATGGAAATGGTTCTTAACGTTGAAGAAATAGTTGAAGAAATGAACAATGTAAGAAGTGAATTCTGTAAGTTTAACGATTAATTATAAATTATTAATAATGATAAGGAGGGCCTAAAATGGGAAAAATTAAGGTAGTACACTACATTAACCAGTTCTACGCAGGAATAGGCGGAGAAGAAAAGGCTGATACAAAGCCACATGTGGCTGAGCAATTACCTCCAATTTCACAACAACTACAAGGTCAATTAGGAGAAGAACTTGAGATTGTAGGTACAGTTGTGTGTGGAGACTCATACTTCAATGAGAATCTTGATGAAGCAAAAGCTGAAGTTTTGAAGATGATAAAAGATTTATCACCAGAGCTTGTAATTGCGGGACCTGCATTTAACGCTGGTAGATATGGAATGGCTTGTGGAACTGTTGCAACAATGGTACAAGAAGAAGGTATGAAGGCTGTAACAGCGATGTACAAAGAAAACCCAGGAGTAGATGTATTCAGAAAAGGAATATACATTGTAGAAACTACTGACTCTGCTGCTGGTATGAGAAAATCACTTCCAGCACTTGCAAAATTTGCAGTTAAGGTTGCTAAAGGTGAATCAATCGGAACTCCAGAAGAAGATGGGTATCTTGAAAGAGGAGTTCGTAAAAATGTTATGCTTGAGGAAAGAGGCTCAATGAGAGCTGTTAGAATGCTTGTATCTAAACTTAAAGGTGAAGCTTTCAAAACAGAGTATCCAATGCCAGCATTTGATAGAGTAGCTCCAAATAAAGAAATTGCTGATATTACAAAGGCTAAAATTGCAATTGTAACTTCAGGAGGAATAGTTCCAAAAGGAAATCCAGATAGAATTGAATCTTCATCTGCTCAAAGGTATGGTAGATATGATATTTCCGGGTTTATGAATCTTACTTCAGAAGATCATGAGACTGCACATGGTGGATATGATCCAACATATGCAAATGATGATCCAGATAGAGTAATACCAGTAGACGTATTACAAGATATGGTAAAAGAGGGAAAAATTGGTTCACTTCATCAATATTTTTATACAACAGTAGGAAATGGAACATCAGTTGCAAATTCTAATGCTTTTTCAGAAGAAATAGCAAAAGATTTACTTGAACATAATGTAGATGCAGTAATCCTTACTTCTACGTGAGGTACCTGTACTCGTTGCGGTGCAACGATGGTTAAGGGCATTGAAAGAGCTGGAATACCAGTTGTTCATATGTGTACAGTAGTTCCAATTTCACTAACAGTTGGAGCAAACAGAATAATCCCTACAGTAGCTATTCCTCACCCACTTGGAAATCCAGCACTAGATGCTGCAGAGGAAAAAACTATTAGAAGACATTTAGTAGAAAAAGCTTTAAAAGCACTTGAAACAGAAGTTCATGTACAAACTGTATTTGAAGACTAAGATATAAAATTATGTCCAAAATTAGATGGGTGAGTGAACTTACCCATCTAATTTAATATAAGAACCATGGAGGAAAATATGTCAAAAGCTGTATTAAAAAATGCTAGCTATGTACTGGTACATACACCAGACATGATTGTAAATAATGGAACTACTTGTCAAGTAGAAAAAAAAGTGGCACCAGATTCAGAATTTCTTAAAACGATCAATAACCATATCAGACCTTATGAAGATGTGGTAAACTATCTGCCAAACCAAGTGTACATCGGAAATAGGAAACCTACTGAACTAGATGGATTTACACAACCTTGGTTTATGCATAAGGATGAAAAAGCTACAAGATATGGAAAATTTGGTGAAATAATGCCACAGGATGAATTTATTGCACTGATTAAAATATCTGATGCCTTTGACCTTGTAAAACTTAATAAAAAATTTACGGCACAAATAATAGAAACTATGAAAAATAATGACTTCTTTACAGAGGCAGATATTGCTTCTCTAAAAGAAGGTGACGAACAATCTATAATTGAAAATCTTGTAAATAATGAACATTCAGAGCCACTTATTCATGATGGAACTTTAGTTGGTTGCATTAAACGTGCTCATGATATAGACCTAAATCTTACTTCTCATGTAATGTTTGAGAACCTTGTGGTAAAGGCTTCAGGAATTTTAGCTGCTAGACACCTAGCTAAGAATGCAGGAATAGATCCATCAGAGATTGAATATGTAATTGAGTGTTCAGAAGAAGCTTGTGGAGACATGAATCAGAGAGGTGGAGGTAACTTTGCAAAAGCAATAGCAGAGGGATGTGGCTTTACTAATGCAACAGGAGCAGACATGAGAGGCTTTTGTGCAGGACCAACTCATTCAGTGATTGCTGCTGCTGCTCTAGTAAAGGCAGGAATTTATAAAAATGTAGTAGTAGTAGGTGGAGGAGCAACTGCAAAGCTTGGTATGAATGCAAAAGACCATGTTAAGAAAGATGCACCTGTATTAGAAGATGTATTAGGTGGTTTTGCTGTATTAGTATCAGAAGATGATGGAGTATCACCATTCCTTAACACTGATTTAGTAGGAAGACATACAGTAGGAACAGGTTCTTCACCACAGGCGGTAATTACTTCTCTAATAACCCAACCATTAGATAAAGGAAACCTAAAAATAACAGACATTGACAAGTATTCAGTGGAAATGCAAAATCCTGATATTACAAAATTAGCGGGAGCAGGAGATGTACCTGAAGCAAACTATAAAATGATAGCAGCTTTAGGCGTAAAAAGAGGTGACCTAGAAAGAGCAGCAGTAGCTACATTCGCTTCAACTCAAGGTATGCCAGGATATGCTCCAACTCAAGGTCATATTCCATCAGGAGTACCTTTCATTGGACAGGCAATAGAAGAAATTAAAGAAGGTAACATGAATAGGGTTATGATTGTAGGTAAGGGATCTCTATTCCTAGGCCGTATGACTAACTTGTTTGATGGAGTTTCATTTGTAATGGAAAAAAATGATGGAATTCAAGAAACACAAGGAATCCATGAAGATCAAATAAAACTGCTAATTGCAGATGCAATGAGAAAATTAGCTTCAACATTGGCAGAATAAGGAGGTGTTGTAATGAAAATTAAAATTGCAAAAGCCTTCGAAGAAATAGCAAATGCTATAGAGTCAGGAAACTTTGGAACTATTAAAAAAGTTGCGCTAACAACTCTAGGTTCAGAACATGGAGAAGGAGCACTCTTAGAAGGAGCACTTCTTGCAAAAAAACTTTACCCACAATTAGAACTGCTTCTAATAGGTAAGGCGAATAACACAGGTATAGAAACCTGTGTGACAGAATGTGAAGATGAAATGTATAAAATTATGGAAGAAAAGTTAGATTCAGGAGAAATAGGAGCCTGTGTAACTATGCACTATAACTTCCCAATAGGAGTTTCAACAGTTGGTAGAGTAATAACTCCTGCAAGAGGAAAAGAGATGATAGTCGCTACAACAACAGGAACTTCATCACCTCAAAGAGTTGAGGCTATGGTAAAAAATGCTATCTATGGGATAATCACTGCAAAATCACTGGGAAATGATAATCCAAGCGTGGGAATACTTAACCTAGATGGAGCAAGAACCGTTGAAAAAATTCTTAAAGAAATTGATGCAAAAGGCTATAAAATCAACTTTGCAGAATCACAAAGAGCAGATGGTGGCTGTGTAATGAGAGGAAATGACCTTTTATTAGGTAGTGCAGATGTTATGGTAAATGATACATTGACAGGAAACATACTTATGAAAATGTTCTCATCATTTACAAGTGGTGGAGATTACGAAGTAAGTGGTTACGGTTATGGTCCGGGAGTAGGAGAAGATTTTAATAGAAATATTCTAATCCTCTCAAGAGCTTCAGGAGCACCAGTTATTGCTAATGCACTAAAGTATGCTCATGATATCTCAAAGGGTGGAATAAACACTATTGCTAAAGCTGAGTTTGATAAACTTAACAAAATAGGCTGGAAGACAATAATAGAAGCTGCTATGCCGAAAAAAGAAGTAAAATCTGAAGTGACTGAAGTAAAAGCACCACCAAAAGAGCCTGTAACAGCTCAAATTTCAGGTGTAGATATAATGGAACTTGAAGATGCAGTACAAGCACTATGGGCAAAAGAAATATATGCAGAAAGTGGAATGGGATGTACAGGGCCTATAGTATTAGTACCAGAAGCAAAATTTGAAGTGGCAAAAGTTGTACTAAAAGAAGCAGGCTTTGCGGCTCAAGGCTAAAGTACTACCAAATAAAAACATTATAGGTCTTAAAAAAGACCTATAATGTTTTTTAATTATAGGAGAAGGTAATTTTATAAGAAGCTGAATATAGATCTATTCTATATTAAATTTTGCCACATCAACCCAATCTACAGCATTAGAAAACAGAAACAAATCATCAGGGCATAACTCAATAGCAGAATTACTGCTACCAGCTGCTGGAAAAGAGGTAGAGAATCTTAATACAGACTTATCTATATAGGTTTTAGTATTATGATTACTTATAGCAAAAGGGCAAACTCCACCAGGATGATGTCCTGTTAGCTCAAAGACCTCTTCGAATTTAAGCATAACAGCCTTAAATCCAAATTTAAGCTTAAATTTTTGGTTATCAATTTTTGTATCACCGGAAGTAACTATAAGAATACATTTTCCATCAGGTGCTTTTAAAGACAGAGTTTTTGCAATCCGTGCAGGAATTACATTAGCAGCTTTTGCAGCTAATTCTACAGTTGCGCTAGATTGAGGAAATATTATAATTGAATTATCAATATTCCATTTTTTAAAATATTCTTTAACTGACTCAACACTCATTTTTACCTCCATTAGAATGAACATACCAATACAGTATTCCTATGAAAAAAGAACCACCAATTATATTACCAATAGTAACAGGAATAAGGTTGTTAATTACCATAGTAGACCAATTAAGAGAGTCTAGGGTTGTAGGGGATATTTCACTAGCTTTTACATAAAATAAGTCATTTTTAGATAATATACCTGCTGGAATATAATACATATTTGCAATAGAGTTTTCAAATCCTGAAGTTATAAATAACCAAATAGGGAAAAAACAGGAAAATAATTTACCCGTGATATCTTTTGCTGCCATTGCCATTAAAACAGCTGAACAAATTAGGATGTTACACATAATTCCAAGATACAAAGCGCTTAAAAATGATAAATTAATTTTGTTAACAGCTATTCTTATAGTCATTCCTCCAAGAAGCCCATTACTGTGATTAAAAAGTTTGGAATGATACATTAAATATGCTATAAAAACAGAACCTAGAAAATTACCTATATACACGAATATCCAATTTTTTATCATAGATTTGAAGGAGTAATTTTTATTAAGTAACCCCACAATCATCAGATTATTTCCATTAAAAAGTTCTCCACCTGTAATAATTACAATCATTAACCCAGTTCCAAATATCGCTCCCGATAAAACTCTACCTAATCCATATGTATCAGGGTTAGAGAGTAGATTATAAGCTGCCATTGTAGATCCTTCAGCTGCAAATGCAGTAAAGACTCCTGCAATAAAACTTAGAAAAATCATATGTGGAATACTTAATAAAGCTTTTGTGCAACCCGATTCAATTATAAGTTTAGTGGTTTCTCTAGGCGTATTATAAGCATTGTTATTCATAAACACCTCCTAAATTAAAATTTTTTATCTCTCATTAATATTGATACAAATTTTGTCGTCAAGATGCAATATGTAGTGATAAAAGAAATGAAAGAAAATTTGAATAATCTTTTTGAGTATTTTGAAGGAATTGAAGCTCCAAGCATTACTCCACTTGAAAGTAAACAAATCTTCAAAATAAGAAAATCAAAAATATTCATTTTTTCAGTAAAATCTTTAACCTGTTTAAATAATTTCATAAAATACCTCCTATTACTTATTATTTATATTTTAACATAAAATTTATAGTATATCAATAAAGATAATAATTATGAATATGTAATAAAAATAAAGGTCTAATATGAAACTTCATATTAGACCTTTAAAATAATTAAGAGTGATAAATATCGAAGATTAATTTCGATTTCCAAATTTTTTTTATTATTAAAATTAATAATATTGAAAAAATAATGTAAATAAGATTAATAGAGAAAATAATATTATTTCCAGTTCTTATAATTAATGACAGTAACAAACCGATTATACCACCTAAAACCCCACCGATAATAACTCTGCTAGAGCTATTAAGCTTATTTGATGACTTAAGTGAATTTTTGCAGATTACATTCACGATGCCGAAAGAAAAAAATATAATTAAGAGCGATATAATCGATGTAGAAATAGTAAAACTAATATTATAATTTACAGTTTCTTCAGATAAAAACTCTTTAATGATACGGAATAAATCTTTTGACAAGAAAACATTAATAACTAGAAATAATATACATGAATAAGAAAACATATCAATTAAAAGAAAACAATGTTCATTAAATGTTCTTTTTGGTATATTTTCTATAACTTCATCACAAAACAACTTAAAATCCTTACCAATCAAGCTATGAATATTTTCTCCTCTTTCTTGAGCAGATATAATCATTTCACTTAAATCGTGCCTAACTAACTCTTGATTATAATCTGAGATATTAGAGCCTCTAATATAACAAATCATATCTGTAAAAATTATTTGGTTCTCAGAATTTATTTTTTCATATAACATATTGTTTGAAATTTTAAGTTCTGTAAGTTTTTTATTCATAATCATTACCTCCAAATTTAAATAATTCATTAACTGCACAACACATTGATTGAAAACTTAAAAAAAATTTTTCTAATTCATATGATCCAAGAGTTGTAATAGAAAAATATTTACGCTTAGGGCCTGTAAGAGAATCTCTGTAATCAGCAACTATAAAATTATTCTTTTCAAGTCGTAGCAAAAGTGGATATATAGTTCCTTCAGAAATTTTTGAAAAACCATATTTTTTAAGTTCTTCAGAAATCTCATATCCGTAAGTATCTTTTGAACTTATAATTTTCAAAATACATCCTTCAAGAATACCTTTTAGCATTTGAGATGGTATCATAATTCCTCCTATCTATATTGTAAAGCAAGGTACTACTATATTTTAATACAAGGTAGTGGTGTTGTCAATAGTAAAATAAAAATTTGACTTAAATATTTTAAGTTTTACATTACTATATTAAGTTAGAAAATTAAAGCAAATATAAAAAAACTAGAAAACTCATAAAGAATTTTCTAGTTTGTTGGTGCCGATGGTGGGACTCGAACCCACACGGTTTCCCGAACGATTTTGAGTCGTTTGCGTCTGCCATTCCGCCACATCGGCCTAATCACTTGTAAATATTAACATAGTATTAAAAAAAAATCAATGTTTTAAACAGATTTTATTCAAAAAAGTTCCTTTTGTAATATTCTTTAATTTGTTAGATAAATTTATTATATTATAAATAAAATATATTTAAAAAATATTGTAATTATGATATTATATATTAAGTATGCGGTTGTGGTGGAATGGCAGACACGCTAGCTTGAGGGGCTAGTGGGAGTAATCCCGTGCAAG
>JBOFZL010000076.1:0-16638 GCA_051655155.1 Filifactoraceae bacterium | reverse complement strand
ATAGATTTATATTCATCTAATATCTTATTTCCTATCTCCTCTTTAATTTGCGAGCCTTCCTCCCAATAAACTTTATACCCATTATAATCCTTTGGATTATGACTAGCAGTAATATTTATTCCGGCTATACAATTATAATATCTAACAGCATATGAAAGTTCTGGAGTAGGTCTTAAGCTCTCAAAAAGATATACTTTTATACCTGTCGCTGCTAAAGTTCTCGCCGCTATTTGACTGAACTCAATAGAAAAATTCCTACAATCAAAGGCAATGGCCACACCTTTACTCTTTGCCTCTTCGCCAAAAGATAAAATAACCTTAGCCAAAGCATAAGTTGCCTTAGCAACAACATATTTATTCATACGATTTGTACCAGCTCCAAGTTTACCCCTTAGCCCTGCTGTCCCAAACTCCAAATCTTGATAAAACCTATCTTCTATTTCATTTTCATCAACAATTGCCATTAACTCAATTTTTGTTTCCTCATCAATAAAAGGATCCTCCAACCAAGAATTAAATAAATCTTTATAACTCATACTTACCTCCTATTCATATGTTAATAGTAACATAAACTATTATCTAATTCAATTAAAGTATACCACTAAATCTTATTAATTGAATTTAAAATATACCTTTTATTTAAGATCCACCAAGGAGCTATTAATTCACTTTTCTTACAATCTCCGGTAATTCTATGAATAACTATATTAGGAGGAATCTTTGTTAATACAACTTTCAAAAAGTTTACATACTCATCGGCTGTAAGCAGATAAAAAGGCTCTTTTTCATAAAATTTCGAAAGAGTTGTACCCCTACAAATATAAAGCATATGAATCTTTATCCCCCATATCCCCATATCACAAAGCCTTACTATACTATTATTAGTATCCTCTAAGGTTTCACTTGGAAGTCCAACTATAACATGAACTACCACTTTAATATCAGCTTTCTTTAACCTCTCTAAAGCTTCTTCAAATACCTTCATATCATAACCACGTCTAATAAACTTCCCAGTTGATTGGTGTACACTTTGAATACCTATCTCTACCCACAACAATGTTTTCTTATTATATTCCGATAGCAAGTCAACAACATCCTGAGAAATACAATCCCCTCTAGTTGCGATAGCTAAACCTACAGTTCCAGGAAAACTTAAAGCCTCATCATAAACGCTTCTTAACCTATCTATAGAACCGTACGTATTAGTAAAACTTTGAAAATACGCTATATATTTTTTCGAATCCCACTTGTTACTAAGCAACTTTACTTGGGATTTCATTTGCTCAGTTATACTTTCCATTCTACTACCACTAAATTCTCCAGAACCCTCCTCTGAACAAAATATACAACCCTCATACCCTAAAGTTCCATCTCTATTAGGACAACTAAAACCTCCGTCTAAAGATAACTTTATAACTTTGTCATCAAATCTTTCTTTCAAAAACTTATTTAAACTATAAAACTCCATAATAACCTCCCAATTCTATCTAAATTTCTGCTGAATAAACACTACCTAAGTCACTTCATAGAAACTAAAAACACAGCCAATCTATGTAAATTGCAAAAAGCTACGAATAAATCGTAGCTTTTTCATTCATGATAATTTATAAATATACTATAACTTTACCCTTTTAGCAATTATATAAACAAAAAACGTATTAATAAATGTTAAAATCCCACTAGCAATAAGTCTGCCTGGAAATAAAGCTAAAAACCCTTTTTTTAATAAAATACTTAACCAAAATGTATTAAGCCCAATGGAAACTATTGCAAAAATAATAATATTAGCAATAACCACCCTAGTAATCGTAAAATCTTTCTCAGATTTCATAATCAACCCAGGTATAAGACCCACTAATCCTGAAGACAATACAAACCCCGGGAAAAAAGTTCCTTGAGGAAATAAAATAGCTCCAATAATATCTGAAACCGCTCCGACAATAAAGCCACCTATAGGACCAAGAAACATGCCCCCTAAAATAATAGGAACATTAGTAAAACTAATCCTAATTGCACCACCCGGAAGCATAAACCCTACAAATCTTGCTAAAACAACTGAAATTGCTACTAATAAGGCACCAATAAGCATACCTCTTGTTCCAAGTTTTTTCATAAAAACCTCCTTCAAAAATTTTTGAAAATAGAGGTCCACGATTAAATTAGACAAAAGCCTAAATATCACAGTGGATGCAATATAGCACCGCAAGGAAAAACCTTTTCGTCCATAAGCAACTTCCCATCTTACGGCACTTAACGCACTATATCTACTCTGTATTTCATAATGATAATAAATTAAAAATAAGAAAAATGCAAGATATAATTTATAACTTTATTAAGCACTATTCAAAATATCAAAAATTTATCAACATATTAGCCAATCATAAATTTTACTATTTTATTAAATATAAATAAAAAGCTTGATTAATAATCAAAGTATAAATATAATGAACTTACAAATATGAAGGAGGAATTCCTATGAAAAATTTAAAAAGAATATTTTGTTTTGTAGTTTTAAGTACAATAATGCTCACCCCATTGCAATCAATTGCCATGAATAATGTAACTCCACTAACATTCAGCTCAAAGGCTGAACTTGAGAAATATCTAAGTGGATTTAAATCTGAATATACTTCTAGAAAACAAATCTATACAGAAGATTCTATCAATCAAACTTCAACCTCAAAAAATGAAGATAGCAGTAAAACAAATGTTCAAGTAGAAGGTGTGGATGAAGGAGAACTTCTGAAAAATTTTGAAAATCATATATACTATGCAAAAAATGAAAAAATCAGTATAGTAAATGCAAATCAAGGTAAATTGACTTTAGTAAGTGAAATCAAGGGACAAGGTCTAAATTATCAAGAGCTTTATACAATGAAAAACAAGCTAATTGCCATTTCCACACAATATGTCCCAGAAAATAATAAGACTGAAACGCTTGCTCAAATTTACGATACCACAGACTTAAAAAAACCAAAGCTTTCTCGCTCAATTTCTGTAGAAGGTTCTCTTTTACAAGGTAGAATGATAGAAGACAAACTATATATTATCAGTAATAAGAATATTCCCTATTATGGCGTGTTAGATGATATGATGCCACCTGTTTTAAAAGACAGTAACGAACCAAACTTAAAAGAAATATCAGCTACCTCTATACGATATTACCCTAATGTTTCTCCTGAAAGCTATACAAATATACTCTCTGTAAGCGTAAATGGTAGTGAAAAAATAAATATTGAAAGTATATTAGGTGATAGTCAAGAAATGTACATGAGCACAAAAAATCTATATATAACTTCATCTGATTATAAAGCAACCACTCCATCAACACTAATTACTAAATATACTATAAATGGTTCAAAAGTGAACTTCAGTAAAACAGCCACAATACCTGGTACACTTTTAGATCAATTCTCTATGGATGAATATAAAGATAATCTTAGGGTTGCTACTAACATTAACAGTTGGAACGAAAAAGGAAATCAAAATAGTAATTCATTATTTATATTAGATAATAATATGAATACCGTAGGCAAAATAGAAAACATTGCCTCAGAAGAAAAAATATATTCAGTACGTTTTCAAGAAGAAAAAGGATATATTGTAACTTTTAGAGAAGTGGACCCTCTATTTACTCTTGATTTGACAAAACCTACTAACCCAAAACTCCTAGGACAGTTAAAGGTTCCTGGATATTCCAGTTATATGCATATATTACCTAATAATATGGTATTAGGAATAGGTCGTGATATGCAAGAAATGTATATTAAAGATAGAAATGGCAAAGAGGTAAGCATAGGTAATCGAGAAGGTGGAATAAAACTCTCAATATTCGATGTAAATAATCCTTTTAAACCAAAAGAAAAAGATACATTAGTGTTAGGTGGTGCAGGATCCTATTCAAATGCTCTCACAAACCACAAAGCTTTAATGATAAATCCATCAAAAAATGATTTTGGACTATGTGTAGAATTGACCTCAGACAATAATAATTCTCCTATATTTAATGGAGCAGTTATCATAAATACAAGTAACGGAAAGCTCTCACAAAAAGGGACAATAACGGAAGCTTCAACAGAAGTGTATTATGAAAATAATGCAAGATTGACGTATATAGGAAACTATATATACTATGTAACATCAGGACAAATATCATCATTTAAATATGATACATTATCTCCAGTGTCAAAACTTAAAATATAAAATAAAAAAAGCGAGTAATCTCGCTTTTTTTATTTTATATCCAACTAATCTGATATAGGATATTTCTTTTTATCCCACATATGATTTTCGCTCATTAAATCGTCTTTTTTTAATAAAAATCTAGTAACATCAGAGCCATTATCATTAAAAGTAAAGTCTATATGATACCATTGACCATCTAACCTTATCATATTCCAACGATGTTCAACGGGACTCTTACCAGCATTTATTCCAAAGCCACCTACAGTCAGTACATCTTTAAACCCTGCCGCCAGTAACATCCTATGCCCCAGTACCGCATATCCATCACATACTGTTGTACCTTTATATACACCTTGGTAAGCTGTATTATTTATAAGACTATTGTCATAGGTTATAGTTTTCGTAATGATTTCATTTATCTTGTTAATTTTTTCTACAGAAGTTTTTAAAGGTAACACATAGCTATTTATCTGAGTTTTAATCCACTCATCAACCTTTTTTCTCTCTTCCAAAGTTTCTCTATAATCAATTTTAAAAGTTACATTATAAACTCCATTTTTATCCTTAATGTATTTCGTATAATATGATTTAAAAGAATAACCATTATATAACATAACATCTTCAAATACCTCATGAAACTTTTCCATATCGCTGTCGTTGAATGACTTTAGTCTAATAAAAATTTCATCCTCTGAAGAATTTACAGCTTGTTTTATTATTCTATTCAATCTTGAAAATTGATTATCACTATATAAATTGTCATAATCAAAATGCAATTTATCCAAATCAATAATTACCATTAAAGGATCTACAAAATTATTAGTAGTATCAATCTTAATAATCTTACTTTCTGCAGATATATAGTTAAGATTATACATTATAACTACAAGTGAAACTATACTTATAAAAATAAGCTTTCCTAGAAACTTTACTATTTTTTCCATTTTGCCTCCTAATATGTCTCGCATAAATTTAGGTATATATCAAAATATATTAATACAAGGCTTTGAAATATCCAATATTATTTATATACCAAATAAATTTATTATATATGCCTGAATCGACTCTCCATATAAGCTAATCACAAAAGCAGCTACACACATATAAGGTCCAAATGGAATTTCTGCCTTAAGTGTAATCTTTTTCCCTAAAAAATATCTCATTATCAAAACTATAGCAGAAATATAAAAAGGCATAAAACACGCTAATAATACATACTTTCTACCTAGGAACAATCCTATATTTATCATCAATAGAACATCTCCCATACCAAATACTTCTCTCTTATACCAAAACTTAGAAATAATATGCACTAAAAAATATATACCTCCACCTATAAGTGCCCCTTGAATATTATCAAGAATACTATATTTCAATAACAGAATAAATAATAAATCTATAATGGCAAAAAATATTAGTATAGCATCTAAAATAAACATATGATCCAAATCTATCATAGTAACAATCAATAACATTGACCAAAAAGCAAAAAATCTAATAGTAAGTGGACTTAAAGAATTATTATAATAAGCTAATAACATTAGTAATCCTGTAACCACTTCTATTATAGGATACCTTAAGGAAATATGAGTTTTACAATAACGGCACCTTCCTCCAAGAAAAGCAAAACTAAACAGAGGAATTAAATCCATTGCTCCTAATGAATGATTACATGATGGACAAAAAGATCTTCCCTTCACAATTCCTATATCCATTGGCATACGATATATAACCACATTATAAAAACTCCCTAAACTTAAAGCAATTACAAACAATAATAATATAATCAAATTTTCCATATCACTCCACCATCACAATTAATATTTTTATCTTATTTCCATCTAAGTAGCTGCTAACTATAGCATCTTTTTTTTGTGGAATATATGTTCTTAGTTCAGTTTTTTCCTTATCTTCTCGAATTGGAAAACCTGCCTCAACAAAAGCCATTTTCAATAATACAAAAATTTTATCCGCTTCTTTAAAAATTTTATCTTTCTCTGATTCTGAAAAAATTTTTTCATTTGTCATATCGTCTAAATAAGCATAGAAATCTTTTTTTATCTCCACAGCAGTTTGACCAGGAATCATAGTGTTATTTAACTTGTTCAATAATATTTTACTAATATTATTATCAAATTCTACATCCGATACCTCCATGCTAACAGAAGACTTTTTCAATTTGTATCTTTTTAAATCATTTGTTTTTATCTTCGCAGAAACTGGATAAGCTTTAACCATTAAATCTGTAAAATCAGCTTTTTTCAAGGCACTTTTAATAATTTCAAATAGCTGGTAAGCATCAATATCAACTCCGTTTTTCTCGCTCCTAATAACTATTTTATCTCCCTCTTCAAAAATAAAAGCATCTACAGGTTGATAGTTTAACGCCTCTATCTCTCTCCTTACAAACTCCCAAATTTTTTCTGAATCGTAATAGATTATATTCCTACTTATACTTATATTATTAGAGCCTTGTTTTTTAAAGAAAAACAACTTCATTCTCTTTAGTAAACTTTCATTAAATTTCTTATTTATTAACTCAATAGTATAGTTATCCAGATAACTAGCTTCTAAGCTGGATAATGGTATTTGCAAGTGCTTTGTTTTATCAGTTGAATTATAGATAGTAAGGTCTTGAGGTAGATTTTCATCTATATATGCAGTAATTTCCTTAAAAGAAGAAAATTTCAACTTGTCATTATCAATAAAAACTTCAACATTATTTCCTACTAAAAAATAAACTAATATCAAAAAAACTGATACAATGGAAATATATCCTATAGTAACAACTAAACTCTCTATTAATATCTTTTTGCTAATCCATTTTCTAATCAAATTATCCAATCCAATCTCTACAATTATTCAGAAAACATCGCCAGTTCTACAACACTATCATTTCGATCTTCATATGCTTTTTCAAAAACATCTAAAGTTATAACCTGTCCCTTTTCAATTAAGACGTTACCATCCTTACCTATTATATCCTTTACAACACTCTTCCCTATTAATACTTCTTTTTGCCTTTCGATAAACTTAGTTATTAAAGAATTTTTATAAACATCTCCTGAACTTTTCGCTTCTTCAGTTTCGATAAAATCATCCTTTTTAACTTTTGCTTCTAAATTGCTTTCGCCACCACTAACTAAATTATCATTTCCCTCAAAATATCTAATTCCTTCAGCTACAACTTCGTTTGCTTCATCTGATAAAATATCCTCTTCCAACGTATCATTTTCTAAAAAACCATCAATATCTAAACTCATTTGATTTGATGATAAATCTAGTTCTTCACTTAGTTCTAAATTAAATTCATCATTGATTTCTAAATCTTTAATCTCATATAATTCATCAAATAAGTCTATACGCACATCTAAATCACCTTTAGAATTTAAACCTCCTTCTAAATCAAATTTTTCAATATGCTCTTCTTCTATAAACCTTTCACCCTTAATATTGCTACTGTTTTCAAATCCATCCTCTATCTGATTTTTACTTGTTGTAGATTCATCGATAATAGAATCAACTTTTTTAAGCGTATCACTAACAACAATAACGTCATAGCCAAGAGTCAAGAGATTTTTATATGATACTTTCAATAATTTATCTTCTTCACCATTAATCCATAACTCTATAATTTTTCCTTGTTCCTCGTCTATAAATACCTCTTTGACCTCACCTACCTTGTTTCCTTTAACAGTAATCACTACTTCTCCAATAACTTCAGAAAATCCTTTTTCATATGCTATAATTAAATCTATACCTTGCCCCTTGGTCACAATGTGTAATCCTATATTGCTAATCACAGTAACTTCCAATTTATTATCCTTCAACTTATTTCTTTAAGAAATTTTTCTAAAAATTAAGTATTATTTAAATATATAGATAAATTAGCATAACTTCGTTTTTTATTTATTATTAATTTTTAATTACATTTATACTTGTGGTTTTTTTGAATATAGATTTTAAAAACATTGAATATACAAAAAAAATATTATATAATTCTTTTAATCTAAAATTTTACTTACGAAAGGAATTTATATGAAAAGAAAACAAAAAATATTAAGTCTTATTACCGGTGGTATCCTATGCCTTACTATAGTCTCCGGTTGTTCTAACTCATCAAATAATTCAGCTGGAAATGCACTTGAGCCTTATTTTTCAGCTTCAGAAAACAATCCTCTAAAAGACTTAGAGTATGTAGTGAAAATTGATGACTATCTAGTTTCTCCTGATGAATATCGCTATGTATATGAGAATTCTAAAGCGAAATATGCTTATTATTCCGGTGGAGAAGATATATTCGCTAACAACAAAGACCTTATTAAACAAGTAAAAGATGATGCCTTATCAACTTTGCAATATAATGTAGCAACCATGAAATTTGCTAAAGAAAAAAAGATTGAACTTTCTAGCGATGATATGGAAAAAGTCAAGTCTGAAATTAATGACTCTGTTAAGCAATTAGGGAAAGAAAATTTTGATAAAGCCTTGGCCGAAAGTTATCTTACTACAGATTTATATAATTATGTGGTGAAACAAGGTGTTTTAAAAGAAAAAGTGTATTCTAAGCTATTTACAGGAAGTGGAGAATATTCTATATCTGAAAGTGATCTTTTAAAAGCCTCTAAAGATTATATCCACGCAAAGCATATTTTAATCAAAGTTGATAATGAAGATTGGGCAGCTGGAGAAGCTAAAGCTAATGAAGTTTATAAAAAGGCAGTTGCTGGAGAAGATTTTGATTCTCTTGTAAAAGAATTTGGTCAAGATCCTGGAATGGAACAATCTCCAGATGGATATTACTTTAAAGAAGGACAAATGGTTGAAAACTTCTATAATGGTGCTAAGGCTCTTGATATTAATCAAATAAGCAAGCCGATTAAAACAAATTATGGTTACCATATTATATTAAGACTTCCTATTGAAGATAAGTACGTTAAGGAACACTCAGATATTTTTGTTTCAGAACAACAATTTGATAAATTTTACTCTATGCTTGAGGATTATAAGCTTAAACAAACAGTTTCCTATGATAAAATCTATGATACTATCTCAGTAGATACTTTTTCAAAGGAGAAAAAATAAGTGAAAGCTAAGCAACTTGTTATAGCATGGGCTATATTTTTACCTATTATGGGTTTTTATATAATGAATACAAGAACAATAGATAGTATAACTTCAATAGATATTAAAAGTCATGAAAATCTTAAACTTGTAATGACTCAAAAAGAAAATCGGAGTGCTGATGGATCTTCAAAAACTAGTTCTAATATGAAAGATATTGAAGAAATTTTATCTTATCTTAAAAAATATGAGTTTAGAAAACCCTTTAGGGTAAACTATGAAACTCTTGATAAGCTTAGTCCAAGCTATGATATAATAATTAAAGCGAATGACGAGGAAATTTTTAAGACTTGTATAGCTGGTGAAAAATTTATTTCAATGAATGATAAAAATGGAACTTGGCGTAATTATACTCCTAAAAACCATATGTTGTTTGATTTTAATTTTCTTGATAACTTTTATAAAAAATTAAATTAATCAAAAAGACTACTACAAAATAATTATAAAAATCATTTTGCAGTAGTCTTTTTTTATTTTCTATTAGAGAGCTATACTTTTGTATTACTTTATTTTTAATTGACTTTAAGCTTTTTAGTTACCATTGTTGCAATTAAACCTATTAAAAGTCCTGTTCCTAAGCCTGTCATTATCAACACAGGACCATATAAAGCAATTTTGATGCTTCCTATAACCCATATTGCTATTATTAGCTGCCCCATATTATGAAATACACCCCCTAATATACTAACACCCACAATAGATAACTTATTGATTTTTTTTCCAACAATCATTGCTATTATGCTAAAAACAGCGCCAGATAAAGAAAATAGTATACTTGCTAAAGTTCCAAAAAGGAATCCACTCAAAATTACTCGCACGATACTAATAGCCATTGCACCATTAATACCTAAAGTATAAAGTGCAATAACTACAACCACATTAGCCAGACCTAGTTTTACTCCTGGTAAACCAAAATCAAATGGTATAAGCCTTTCAATATAACTGAATATCATGGCAAGGGATATTAGAATTCCATACTTTGCTATATTTTTTGATTTACTCATAATATTTCTTATCCCACCACCGTATCAATTCTTGTTTTTTTGTTTGAAAATTCTACTATTATTTTATTTGGCAGGCATACTATAGTTTCGTACCCTTTATTTATTTCTCCATGGTTAACACAATATTTATCTGGGCAATCTGCCTCTACCATCTTTACAGTTTTATTCTTTATTTCTACTACATTATGTTTTCCTTTTAAATTTATATCAATCTTTTGATCTTTTTCAAGATTATAACTTCCAAATTCTTTTCCATCTACGCTAATGGTTATTTTATTTGCCTTATCATCACCTACTACACCTAATGTCATAATCCCAGAGATTAATAATAATATTATTATTAGGTATATGTCATATTTGTTAAGCATTTTTAATCCTCCAAATATTCTTGCATCCCAGAAGAATACATAATATTTCCATCACTTAGAAGAAAAATCGCCTCTACATTCTCAATTGATTCAATTAACTTCATAGCCTCTTCTGGCTTTGTTAAAAATGAATTTGTAGATAGGTAATCACATAATCCTGAATCTTTAGAAATAATTGATACGCTTTGATAATATCTTCCAGGATACAAAGTTGATGGATCTATTATATGATGATAGTCCACTCCATCTACTGTATAATATCTTTGATAAACTCCACTTGTTACTACTGATATATCTTTTGCATATACTACGTTTAATAACTCATTTTTAGTACTATCTTTTATTGCTACCGGATTCTGAATCCCTATTCCCCATTTTTTATTTTCTCTTTCAGGAAACCCTACAGCTTTTACATTTCCTCCTGCATTTATAATAAAGTTAGTATATCCTTCTTCTATAAGTTCATTAGCTATTCTTTCGACTGCATACCCCTTTGCAATCGCCCCTACATCTAGAGTTGAATTTGGATCTTTTAAATATATTGTAGAATTCTCCTTATCTATCACAATATTATCCAAAGATGTATGCCTGTTCGCTTCATTTAACTCATCTATACTCGGTATTTGATTTATATTATTATTTACAGAGTTTTCTCTATATTTATGCCAAACATCCAAAACACTTCCAAAGGTTATATTAACTTTTCCATTATACTTATCATTAATACTAATCGAATATTCTATAAGTTCAACGAGTTTTTTATCCACTTTTACTGGTTTTATGCCTGCATTTTGGTTTATGGTATATATATTATTTAATCCATCAACTTCTGTATATTTATCATATAGTTTACTGTATTCCAGTGATTTAGATTCTACCTTTTTTTTGAATTCATTAAATTCAGACTTATTTTTACAATATGATGTCACAGTAATAATTGTATCAAAAGCACCAAAAAAGCTATCTGTACACTCTATATTATTTTTTTCACAACCAAATAATCCTATAAATAGAAGCGAATACAATATTATTAGCCCTATCTTTTTGATATTCATAAACTCCTCCAATTTATAGTTTAAAATTTTGATATTTCCTCCAAGAGTACCTTTTCTATTTCCGCTTCAGGTATCTTTCTTATTATTTCTCCTTTTTTAAATAGGAGAGCCTCTTTATTTCCTCCTGCTATTCCTATATCAGCACCCTTTGCCTCGCCAGGTCCATTTACTGCACATCCCATTATGGCTATACTCAAAGACTTATCTATATGGCCTATTGCTTTCTCTATTCTATCGGCTAGTGCTATCAAATTTATTTTTGTCCTTCCACAAGTTGGACAAGATATTATTCTTATTCCACTTTTATCTAATTCTAGACTTCTTAGGAGCTCCCTGCCTACCATTACTTCTTCAACTGGATCTGATGTAAGAGATACTCTTATTGTATCTCCTATGCCATTAAGTAATAGATGACCTATGCCTATTGAAGATTTTATTGTCCCTTTAATCATAGTTCCTGATTCGGTGATACCTAAGTGAAGTGGATAATCGGATACCTTAGAAAACTCCTGATAAGCTTCAATAGTCTTAAATATATCGCTTGCTTTCAATGAGATTACCGTATTATAAAAATTCATTTCTTCAAGTATTTTTATGTGCTCAAAAGCTGATTCTACCATTGCTCTTGCAGTATGTCCATATTCATGAATCAGCTTTTTGTCAAGCGAACCTCCATTTACCCCTACACGAATTTTAATATTGTTAGCTTTTGCAGCTTCAACAACCTCTCTGACTTTATGTTTATTGCCAATATTTCCCGGATTAATCCTTAACCCTTGAACTCCAGATTTTATAGCTGCAAGTGCAAGTCTATGATCAAAATGTATATCGGCTACTAGAGGTATGTTTATTTGTGGTATTATGGTTTTTAATGCTTCAGCCGACTCTATATCAGCAACAGTTGAACGAACTATATTACAACCTGCCTTTTCTAAAGCTTTAATTTGTCTTACTGTCAACTCTATATTTCTTGTATCTGTGTTCGTCATTGACTGAACTGTAATAGGATTATTGTTACCTATTATTACATTCCCTAAACTTACTGCCTTAGTTTTTCTTCTCTCTATCACTTTAGCCTCCTATGAGTCTTCCTACATCTTTAAAGGTTAAAAATATCATGAACGAGAATAAAAGTACAAAACCGATTACATGAATTATAGTTTCTACTTTTTGCGGAACTTTTCTTCCCCCACTTATGATTTCTAAAAATGTTATTAGAATTCTTCCTCCATCCAACGCAGGTAAAGGAAGTAGGTTAAGTACTGCTAGATTAAGACTTAACATAGCAGTAAGGTTAATCAAGTATTTAACCCCAACCGAAACTGCCTGATCAACTATCGTTATAATACCTACAGGACCTGCAAATTCATTTATATCCGCCCTCCCTGTAAAAAGTTGTACAACCGTATCAACCATTGATACAATAAATACTCCAGTTGTAATAAAAGCATTCTTTACTCCTGATATAATCCCATGAGATAACTTAGGTGTTATTCCTATTTTTCCTCTATCTTCTTCAATAATTTTTGTTAAATCTATTTCTCTTATTTGTCCATCAGACTTTTCTATAGTCAAGTTTACATTCTTATTTTTGGAATTTCCAATTTTTTCGACTATATCTTCCCATATTATAACCTCTTTATTATCAACCTTTAAAATTTTATCTCCCACCTCTAATCCAGCTTCATATGCTGGCATTCCTTTAACAACTTCTCCAATTGTAGTGGTAGGTTGTCCTACATAAATAAATAATCCAGCAAATAAAACTACTGCCAGCACCAAATTCATAAATGATCCTGCAAACATAATAAGTATCCTTTTCCAAGGATTTTTGTTCATAAGACTGCGCTCATCATAAAAATTTTCTTCATACTCATTTTTATCATTTTGCTGTTCTTCAATAGTTTTATACTCAGGCTTCTGATATGCATCAAACCTTACAAAACCACCTACCGGTATTGCATGCAATGAGTAAATAGTTTCTCCTTTTTTCTTTTTGAGAACAGTAGGTCCCATCCCTACAGCAAATTCATAGATTCTTGTATCAAAGGCCTTAGCCACAAGAAAATGTCCTAATTCATGGATTATGACTAAAACTCCAAAAACTAATAATGCTATAATTATTGTCATATTCTATCTCTCCTAAACAACTTCCAAAATAATTACTCCATAATATACAATTGGAATAACGAATAATGCACTATCAAATCTATCTAATATGCCTCCATGCCCCGGAATTAAGTTACCATAATCTTTTATACCGTATTCTCTTTTCATTGCAGATGCAAATAAATCTCCCATTTGAGATACTATACTTCCTATTATAGCAATTGGTATTAAACTCCATGGAGATACAATATCAAATATAAACCCATATATGATGCAACACACGATAGACCCTATTACTCCTCCTATAGAACCTTCAATAGATTTTTTAGGACTTATCAGTGGTGCAAGTTTATGTCTTCCAAAATTTATTCCAACAAAATAGGCAAAGGTATCCGTTGCAAAAGCTATAATAAATACCAGCCAAACGTATTGATAGCTTCCTACCTTATCTAATAATATCAAATGTCCAAAACAAGCAGATATATATATATATCCTAATATAGAAATTGCTAAGTCAAACGTCTTTATTTTTCTAAGTATAAACAATATAGCCCCAAAACATATAAGTGAAAAGCTCATTACCATAAAAACTAAATTGCTTTCCATTATATATAGTGATATACCTCCTATCAAAGTAACCATATAAGTCCCTAAAGTCATTGTCTTACTTATATTATTACCAAATAAATTAAAGTATTCTAAAAGCCCTACCAAAGATATAAGCGAAACTAAAATAGCAAGTGGAATGCCCCCTTTAGTTATTATATATGCAAAAAAAGGAAGTAAAACTACAGCTGAAATTATTCTGGTTTTCACTATTTAACACCTCCAAAGCGTCTATCTCTTTGTTGATAACTTTCTATTGCTTTATAAAAATTTTCTTCTGTAAAATCTGGCCAATTTATATCTGAAAACCAAAATTCTGAATAGGCAGACTCCCACATCAAAAAATTTGACAGCCTATATTCTCCACTAGGCCTTATTATTAAATCTGGATCTGGTAAAAATTTTGTGCTAAGATAATCCCTTAAAAATTCATCATCAATTTTCTCTATATCTATAGGCTTATTTCTGTCAGCCTTTATTATCTTCACTATAGCCTGTTTAATGTCATCTCTAGCTCCGTAATTAAGTGCAAGAGTAAGATTTAGTTTTTCGTTATTACTTGTTAGCTCTTCAACTTCTTTCAACTTTTTATACACATTTTTAGGAAGCCCATCCATATCTCCAATTGCCCGAAGTCTTACTCCCTCTTTGTGAAGCTTTCCCCCTTCTGATTCAAGATATTTTTCCAATAGCATCATGAGAGCTCCTACCTCATCCATAGATCGTTTCCAGTTCTCCGTTGAAAAAGCATATACTGTAAGATATGGTACTTTTATTTCTATAGATGCTTCTATTATTTTTCTTAAAGTTTCTACACCCTCTTTATGACCTGCTGTTCTTGGCAAAAATCTTCTCTTTGCCCAGCGTCCATTACCATCCATTATTATACCTATATGATTTGGTACTCTTTTTGAATCTATCATAATATACTCCTAAAATATTTTTTTTAAAAAAGGGGCGGACTGAGTCCACCCCTTATTATATATTAGTCTTAAATAACCCTATTGTCAATGCTATCAGCTGATTTTTTTGAATAGCCCTAATTACATATGCCTCATTTAAAACTTCACTATCTTTATATCCTACGGTTTCTTCTATAGTGTACTCTAGTCCATATAAGTCCAAAATCGAACAGGCACTTTCCACCTTTTTCCCAATGAGATTTTCTGGATTTAACATTAAACCTCCATTAACTCCTTGTCTTTTTTAGCCACTATATCATCTACTGCTTTAATACTTTTATCTAACATTTTTTGTACTTCATCAAGTGCTTTTTTAGCATCATCTTCTGTTAACTCATGATCTTTTTCCATTTTCTTTATTTTATCATTAGCATCTCGTCGTTCATTTCTAAGGGCAACCTTTGAAGCTTCTCCTACTTTTGCAACCTTTTTAGTGAGATCTTTTCTAGTTTCTTCTGTTAATTGTGGAACAACTATCCTAACAGTCTCTCCATCATTACTAGGATTAAAACCTAAATCTGCAATTTGAATAGCCTTTTCTATATCTTTTAGTGCTGATTTATCGTAAGGAGTAATCACTATCATTCTTGGCTCTGGAGCGGCTACTCCTGCAATTTGTTTAAGTGGAGTTGGTGAGCCGTAGTAATCTACCATTACTCTATCTAACATATTAGGATTTGCTCTACCAGCTCTTATAACTGACAGTTCCTCTTTTAAAACTGATATAGTTTTTTCCATTTTAGCTTCAAAATTTACATGTATATCTAATTTCATATTTATTCTCCCTTCACTATAGTTCCTATATTTTTTCCTTTAATTACATCCATAATATTATCTGGATTTTCTAAAGCAAATACCCTAATTGGAATATTATTATCCATACAGAGTGATGTCGCAGTAGAATCCATAACCTTTAGATTTTTACTTAATAATTCTAAATATGTTAACTCTTCATATTTTTTTGCATCAGAATTTATTGATGGATCACTATCATATACTCCGTCTACCTTCTTAGCAAGCAAAATAACCTCTGCATCAACCTCTGCAGCTCTAAGCGCTGCTGCTGTATCAGTCGAAAAATATGGATTTCCCGTACCTGAACCAAAAATAACTACTAACCCTTTTTCTAAGTGTCTCATAGCTCTTCTTCTTATATATGGTTCTGCAATTTCTCTCATTTCTATACCTGTTTGTACCCTCGTTATAACGTCTAAGTTTTCAAGAG
>JBOFZL010000075.1:0-45318 GCA_051655155.1 Filifactoraceae bacterium | reverse complement strand
GAAATCTCTTCATTCAAAAAACTCTGGAATAAGGCATAGGAAGAAAGGGAAGGGAAGATAAAATCGCATAAAAAACTACCAAAATCTTTTTTGATTAAGGTAGTTTTTTGGTTCACCAATATTATTTCTTTGATCTCATATGTTTTTTTACAATACTTACAAAAAATAAAATTATTAACTGAATAATTAAATATCCTATATTTATCCATAAAAGATCAAATATCAAATTTTCAAAGCTAAATGATGCACTTTCAAATAATCCATACACTCCAATTCCATAATAGCCTTCAGCATTATATAAACAAACAAGCAAATCATAAAATAATAAACCTATTACCCAAAAATATATAGTGGTTGTTACAAAAAGAACAATAATTGATGATGATAAAAGACAACTGATAATTAATATGAAATTTGCTTCGTTTCCGGTTGACATTATATTCCCAAAAGAGAGAGGTATAGCAATAAATTGTACAAAATACAAAGTAATATATATCAGAATTACTTTCATTAATTTCGATTTTAAGATATACTTTTGCATTATATATACTCCAAATTATATTTTTCTAAAATCATTATTTACTATCAAATAATACGTTATTGGCATGTGAGGATGTGTCATCCCTCCTATACCCAATTTCCCACTTGATTTTATAAAAGACACTTTTGCTGAATTGTATTTGCCAGATAAACTTCTTCCAGTCACAGGTCCAACATTAGATGCCATATTAGCCAATGTTTGCATGGCGTAGGCAGGGCAATAGTTTACTTTTGCTCTATAAGAAGAGACTAAAGTTCCAGAATCTTTTTCAATTTCAACTTTAGAAAATCTCAATAATTTTTCAGCTTCTAAATCTTCTTTACATTTTTTTATACTTGCTATTGCATCTTTATAATTTGTACTTCTATATTCATTCTCAATAGCTCTACCATCATTGCTACTATCCATTACATATAACTCTTCACGATTATTGGCTAATTTCCCAAAAGCATTGACCGTTCTCGTTGTTCCTCCATCTAGATTGTAATCTTCTCCTGTTAACCATTCAAATGAGCTTTTTTTATTATCAAAAGCTGAACTGTCTTCATAGTTATCCTTTACACTTATTTTCCTTATTTGTCCATATTTGTTAAAACCCCATTTGGTTAATGGCATATATGGAATCAAATCGTCATTGTTAACTATATTGAATATTTCATTGTAGTTTCCTACATTTTTCGCGGTTGTATTATTAGGAGTTGCAAAAGTATAGGCATATACATTAAATTTTTTCTTGTCTACAAAAGATTTCGCTAGTAGGTTTGCTACAGCAGCACCCCTAGAATGTCCTGTAATAAGTATAGATCCACTATTTAAAGAGTGACGTGATAAATAATCATCTACCTTTTCTATCACTCTATTAGCAGTTACGTCAAAACCTTTATGGTTATACTTGTTTTTCCAATGTGGATGTTTTTCTTCAGTGACATCTTCTCCAGTAGCATCATAGTATTCTTTTGTATCTGCTCCCACATCAAAGTTGCTTGACCACTCTGAATGTGTTCCGTTTGTTCCTCTAACTACAAAAAGTACAATTTCTTTTTCTTTTCCTTTATAACTAACCTTTCTATGTCCTATAACTATTTCGGTAATATCATCTTTATCTTCAAAATAATTATCTTTATTTATTACTATATTTTCTACATCTTTCATTCCAAAGTTTTTTTGTAATTTTGTATTATCATTTTTTGCATCTATATTCAATGATTTTGTAGTTTTTATAAAAACTTTATCTTCTGCTTCTTTTTCAGGATTACAGCTGTAAATATCAAACGCATATAGCCATGCTAATTTTGCAAGATCATTTTTATAATCTTTATTATTTTCAAAAAACATCCTATAATCTACAGTAAATTGTATAGGATTTTTAGTGGAAAAATTTTTATCACCTTCATTCCAGTGTGCTATTGCCTCAAATTTTCCACTTCTTGATTCTTCATCTAATCGTGTTTTTATACTTCTGTATCTATCTAAGTTAAACATTTATACAGTTGAAATTTCATCATAGTCTTTTTCTCCATCTGGGATGCCATCGTAATCTGTATCTATCAACGTAGGATTAGATATATACTCCCACACATTTATAGTTTTTTTACCTGCATAATTTTCTTTTATGATATTTTTTCGGTTAAGCAGTAATTCAATAAAAGAGATCATGCTTTTTTCAATACTTTTTTCCAACTCCTCTGCATCGCTTAATCCATCGTTATCGGTGTCATTTATATTGATTTTATCAATAGTATCACTTAGCTTAACCCCACTATAGTCATCTAAAAATACCCATTCGCCGTCATTTGTTAATTTACCTATTCTATTTGCAAGTTTTAATAATATTTCACTAAAGTTTCCATTTATAGCTCCAAACAAACCTATTGTTTGATCTATTATTTGTTTATACCAATTTTCATCATATGATATTGCCGAAACTATAATATTATTTTTTGAAAACAATTCTGACACTTCTTGCATATCTTTTATTCCATATGAATTATCTATTTTATATGGAGCGTCAGTTACTAAAATTATAAATTTAGTTGCATCATTTCTATAATTTAATTCATATGCCATCGCTAAAGCATCTATCGCTGTTTCTGGGGAATCTCCACCACCGTATGGAGATAAAGTATTTACTTCATTTTTAAAATAATCTATATTAGTAAACCAATTTGATGTATTGCTTTTGTGTTGAATTGTACTTTCATTACCATCAGATGTTATGTCCTTAAATTCAATCAGAGAAAAATTTGCATCTATATTATATTCTTCTACTAACCTTTGAGAAAAATCATTTATATTATTTTTTGTATTCGATATAGCACTTCCCATTGAACCAGTAGTATCCACTACAAATACTATATCAGCTTTTCCTGTAGCACTGTTGGATTTATTTAATGATCTAAAAGTTATGCTATTACCAGTAGATGTACTAACATCATACAAATTGACATATATATAAGCTGGTGTAGTAGTTTTTAATATTTCGTTTGATGAAACTTTTTCTTTTTTATCAATCACATTTCCATAATTGTCATACAAAAAATCATAATCATTTTTTGCAAATTCATCAAAATAATTTTTATTTTCAAATTTGTTGTATACTACAGAAGTATTCCTATCACTGTACATCTTTGTTTCAAAGTTTTCTCTTTTTTCTATTACATTCGAAAAAACATCTATTCCTAACCCTTTTAAAAACTCATCAACATCAATTACAAAATAATCAGCATTTTCACTAACCTCTCCATAAATTTTAAAATTATTTTCATCTATTTTTGTATCAACAAGTTCAAGTCCAGTTTCTGAATATGATACTATGCTTATATTTTTTATATCTCCAACATATTTTTCTTTAAATTGGAAAGATAATGTTAATGGTTCTTTATAAGTTTTTTCTAAACGTATAATATCACTCAAAACGCTACGATTTTCGTTAAATGTTGAACTGTATGATTTTTCTATTTTTACATTTTTTTTGATATATTTCCTGGAACATTACCTGAAACAGTAGGTATCAAGAAATTATTAGTATTTAGCAGTGATTCATCCTTAATAGAATCATCAGCTACTTGTTCAAATTTTCTTTCTGAATCCAATGTAACACCGTCTGATGAGGGATTAGTTGGATATAATCCAAGTTTTATTTCGTCAGCATCATCTATTCCATCATTATCTGTATCTCTTAATAAAGGATTTGTTTTATATACATTTACCTCGTCATCATCTTTTAAAGTGTCACCATCTGTATCTGTACTACTAGGATCAGTATTTAATCTTTGTTCTTCAATATTTGAAAGTCCATCATTATTGAAATCCTCATCTGCATCTGACACTTTATTTTCGTCAGTATCTTTCAATAATAAATCTGTTGTAAGATAGTTATATTCAAATCCATCTGTTAAACCATCACCGTCAGTATCCATATTATCAGGATTAGTACCTATCATTTTTTCAAAATTATCAGATAATCCATCTCCATCGGCGTCTTTTTCATAATCTATTTGGGTTAATTTAACTTTTACTTTCATATTTTTTTCAACAAATATTTCGTCAGTTATTTCTTTGCCAAACTCATCTAATATTGCTGTATGATATCTATCTATTTCTGGTAAAACCAATTTATATCCTGCATTTACTTGAACTTCTTTAGGTAATTCAACTCCTTCTGGTGCATTTTCATATTCTAACTCTATATCATATGTTACACCTGTTATTTTTATATGTGGCACGTATCTTATCTGCTTTTCATATGTGCGATATAGGGTTTCTGATGGTTCGTATACATCCTTTAAACCATAATCTGCTGTTATATATCCTTGCAGCTTTGCTCCATTATTTAAGTGTTTCTTTACATAATTTGCTAAATTTTGTCTTTTTACTGTGTTTGCCGAATATTTATCTTCTACATATGTTATGTATTCTTTTTTAGTTTTTTTATCTATTCCTCTTAATCTTTTATATCCGTCCCATATTACAAGCTTTGTTTCTTGATATGCACTACCACCTGCATATCCTTTTTTAGTAAATCCTTCATTTCCGTTATATTCTTTAAATGCTTCTTTTATACTTTCTTTCCAAGATGTAAAATCATTATTTCTGCTATATTTATTAGCTACTCTTACTATCCCTATATTTGCTAAACCATATTCGTCTTTTGGTAAGCCTTCTGTTCCTTGCTCGCCAAACTTTTCTAAATCTACAAGTAAATATCCTGTCATATAATCTGAGCTACCCCAGCCCCATCCTAAATCTCCATTTTCTTTTCCGAGTGGTCTTGTATATTTTCCATTATTTACCATATGTCCAAATAATGGTGCATATGGTGCTATACCTTCCCACTTACTTTCGTATCTTCCATCTGGGTTCATAGATGAACATCTATAATCTACTTCTTGAATATCAAACGTCCTAGCACTTTCTACATTTCTAACTTGTATGTTTGACGGAACTATTCTTTCTACAAGATTTAAATTTTCACTACTTACAACTTCTTCGTTTAATACAGATGTTTCTCCTTGTGCGAATACATTGTTTGGTATCATAGTAAGTGACATTATTAAACTCATAAAAATGCTTAATACTTTAATTTTTAACGTTTTCATAGTTGATCTTCTTTAACTTGAATTATGCTTTAACAAATAAACAAATTGGCATAACCATATAAACATTACTTTTAATTATAACCATTTTAAATAATCACCCATTTTATAAAATTCAAGAAATTGGTATGTCTGTTTAGTAAATTTGTTTATATTATACCATTCTTCAACATTTTATTTCAATAAAAACTTATGAGTTTTCAATTTTTTATGATATTATTGATTTAAATAGATTTAAAATTTTACCGAATCATTTTTTAATATTCAATATCATCAAAGGAAATTACATCCTTAGGCGTACAGTTAAGTGCCTTGCAAAATCTTTCTAAATTCTTGAATGTAATACCTTTGTTTTTTCCCATTTGTGCCATAACATTGGTTGTAAGTCCTTCCATAGCAATCACATCTGTTTTTTTAATCCTTTTTTAGCAAGCTGTATCCATAATGGTTTATAGTTTAGTGACATATCTATCCTCTTTTCTTTGATAATATCTATGTTGTACTACTAATATTGAATTTTATCAATTTTATTTTGTTAAAGTTACTTTAATTTTAAGAAGATTGAAATTTTTCCGTCTTTATTTTGCCATAAATTGCTTGATACCTTGAGACTTTGCTCCAGGGTTGTCATTATCATAACCTTCCATTAAGTTAATAACGCCCCATTGCTCCAAGACCTTCTCAAACTGCCATAACTGAAATTTTTAATACATATACTTCTTGTGTAAAAATGCCATGATTTATTCCTCCTCGTTTTCTTGTCTTTTTTCAACTTTGTTTCTTGACATAACTACAAAATTTTTGTATGTCTTTCCATTTTTTGTTCTATTGTTGAAATAGCCATATACATGAATAAAATCATCTTTTGAAAATTCTTTTGCTACCTCAACCTTATCTCCATAGACTGCACAACCTATATACTCTTTTCCTTTTCCGTATCATTTCGTAAGAGCAAAATTGACAAACTTAATCTCTTTATATTCTTTCATAAAAGTTACAAATTTAGGATCTTTAATAAGATTTGCGTTGATGTTAATCATATCTTTATCCATTTAATTTTTCCTCCAATAAAAAAAGTGACTGAAAGGTTAATTTCAATCGCTAAGTGTTATATTCGAATGTGATCATTGCAGGCATTCGCATCAATGATTTCTATCCCTTTGTGTTCACATAATTTTCGCAATATTTGCCCTATATCAACTTTTATTTGTCAATATATTATTTGTCTCCTATATTTTGGTGCTAAAACTATATGATATTTACAATTCCAACATACTACTAAAGGCATGATTCTTTTATCAGACTGCATACCTGACAATAGCTTCGTCAGAATATATTCTTGCAAGTGTCCACTCATTGTTTTGCTTTATAAAATCTGTATAGTATTCTACTTGAGAATTGTAACTATTAATCTGATATTCGGTATCCGTACTTACTCTGCAATAAGCTGACACTCTCTTTATTAATCTTTAAACACAGCCTGATACAGTTCTTTTCAGTTTGGTATCACCTTTAATTACTTTAACATATTTTTTCACTGCATTTTCTGTTTTTCTATTAAATTTTATTATACTACACTTGAAAAACATTATAAATATAATTCTGTGGTAATATTATACTTTTTCATTAACTTGATTTTTATTCAATAGTAAGTGTTTAAAAAATAATATAGATAGCATAGATAATTAGCAGCTGTATTTTAATAATTCGTTATTCATTCTCAATCATCCTCGTTCAAATTCATTTATACATAAGTTATATGACATTGATAGGTGCATTGGCTACTACATTGGAATCTCATACGATCTGGCTTAAGCTATTGAAGTATCATTATTACCATTTGCATAACAGAAAATTAGTTTCCATACTATCCTTGTATTCCTATTTATCGTTCTTTTTCTTTTATCCTTGGACTTTACCAGCATTCATTTAAACCGAATTACTCAGCAGAAAATTCTTTGCGTAGTTTATAACTCTCAGCCAATAGATGAAGTCCAACCTTGGTCTGTTCCTGTCAAAGAACGATTAACTTTAATCTATATAGGAATTTTACTTAAATGAGAACTAGATTTTTTCTTCTACCTCAAAACCCACAAATGATAAATTTTCACTCTAAAAGTGTAGGGGAAAATTTATCATTTGTGGTAACCAGATTTATAGATTTTTGAAAAGAAAAAAACAGATCTAAAAAAGATCTGCTTTATAAATATCTTATATTATGCTTTTACAATAGGAATCCAAAGCTCCATTTTATAGTCTTTACTATCCATATTTCCTTCATAGTAATATTCAAAGTCAGGTTTCCCTGAATGAGCATAACTATGTTCTGGGAAGAATACTTCCATCACATATTTCCATCCCTTATGAATACACTCTGGAACACTTCCTATTAGTTCTACAACTGCATATTCTGCTTCTTCCACTTCCAAAACATCTAAAGCCATACTTTTAGCTTTATCAATATCAGTAATGATATAGCCTGCCATATAGTTTATTGTACTTGGATTTTCTACATCATAGCAGACGCCAACACTCTTTCCCTCTCCAAGTTTTTTCAATTCATCATGACTATATTTCCCATACAGTTTATCCCATATATCAGGACACAAAGATGAATTAATGTTTTGTTCATTTACCCCTGCAACTGTAAATGCTTTTTTCTTTTGAATTGTAATGTTCATACTTCTTCCTCCTCTTACACTTAGTGCTAATTGTACTCGCGAAACTAATTTAAATGGTTTTCCATATCTTACCTCTGAAGGAGTAAATCCATGAAAATTCTTAAATGCAGTTCCAAATGAATCTGATGATTCATATCCAAATCTGACTGCCACATCAATTATCTTTTCATCTGTATCTCTTAATACAACAGCAGCCTCTGTTAGTCTTCTGCTTCTTAAATATTCTGAAAGAGTTATCTCAGTTAAAATAGAAAATAAACGACTGAACATTGAATAAGAATATCCTGATAAGTATGAAACTTTCTTTTCATCAATCTCATCATCTAGAACTGTTTCAAGATAATCTATCGTATTGTTAAATGACTTGATAATATTCATTCTGATTTCCTCCTTTCTATTATAGAATAAAGTTTATGGAACATTTATACCCTATATTACACGTACAATTTTTAAAGGATATATTTTTTGTATTATATCACGTATACCAAATTAATAGATGCAATGTCAAAACTTCATCAATAATCATTTGAGTTTAAACTATTTTTTCAACATCAATTCCCTCATCGACAATACTTTCTTCGAAGTATCCATCGTGATCTAAATACAAAACTTGACCTTTTTACCATTCACGAACAAGAAATATTCTTTTTTCATTTAACTTTCCTTCTATTTATTTTTTTGTTTTCTTATGTGAAAACAAAAAAGGATGACTTTGGCTTCTAAACATACCTAATCCTACGTAATGGACAAAAAATATTAAATTGTAATGGTTAACTAATGAAAAAAAGGTTGTAAAAAAGAGTCATTATTATATTTGTATCATATATATTAAAAATTGATACTGTCATTAATGAATCCCTCCTTAATTATAATTTTATAAATATTTAATTCCTTTAGTCAGATTAAATCAAAAAAACTAAGCTGTTTTGAAATGTCCTTCCCTTCAAATAAATTAAGATAGTTAAATATAGCTTCATTTTCATGGATTATATTATTCTGCTCACAAAATTTATGAAACAAGTTCAGTAACTTTCTACTGTTTCTACTATTTGCCACATAATCGTTGCCATATTCTCTGATGTATCGTTCTTTCAACTTTGAAAACTTTTTATCTAACTGCGAATAAAAATATTCTCTGTTTCCCTCTCTTAGTGTAAGTCCCATACCAAAGCATATTATTCCGAACACTTTTGCTTCCTTGCAATAATTTAAAATCCCAATAATGTTTTCCTCCGTATCATTAATAAATGGCAGTATCGGAGTTAGCCAAACTACTGTTGCTATTCCCTCATCACGCAATATTCTTAATGCTTCAACCCTTTCTTTTGTTGTTGAAACATTAGGCTCTATCTTTTTACAAAGTTCTTCATCATAAGTTGTTAATGTCATTTGAATTACGCATTTTGTTTTTGAATTTATTTCTTTAAATAAATCTATATCCCTTAAAACATTAGCTGACTTTGTTATAAGTGTTACACCGAAGCCATACTTATTTATTATCTCAAGTGCCTGTCTTGTATAATTTAGTCTAAGTTCCTCTTTAATGTATGGATCAGTCATAGAGCCTAAACCAATCATACATTTTTTTCGCTTTCGTTTTAGGCTTTCTTCCAAAAGGCTGATGCCATTTTCTTTTACTTCTACATCTTCAAATTTATGGTTCATCTGGTAGCATCTACTTCTTGAGTCGCAATAAATACATCCATGAGTGCAGCCTCTGAACAAATTCATTCCATTTTTTGAAGAAAGTATTCCTTTTACTTTTGCAAAATGCACTTTATCATCCCATTCCAACTATTTTGATTTACAATTTTTCTGATGAGCTCTTAATTTTTTTATCGCCCAGTCATAATGACTTGCAGTGGCACTTACAAAATAGGAACCCAGTGTACTCCCCCCTGTCCACTTATAGACACCTTTAGAAAACAATTCTTCACTTGTAAATTTTTCAGCCAATTCTAAAACATCTCTATGGGATTTATGAAACATTTTGGTTGCGTCTTCAAGAGAAGTATTTTGATGTTTCTTCCAAAATTCTACATTCATGTCTCCATAAGTCTTCCAATTATATGGTTTAGGCAAAAAAGGGGTTTCTTCTCCTTTTTGATTGGAATGTACCCAATTCAAAATAAGCTGATGCCATTCATAGAGATGAATTAAAACATCTCTTAGATTCTTATCTCTTTTCCAATGAGCTTCTTTTTTCCTTTCATCTTTTGAAAAATTAAACGGTGTATTTAACTCTTCCTCCGTCATCTTTGAGATAAATAAATTTAACTTTTCATAGTTTTCTTTAGCAGCAGCCATTAAATCATTTTTTGTCGTTGATCTTGGCATAATAAATCCCTCCTATTTCACTGAATATCTTAATATAGTTTTTTGTTTTTCTTCTGATGTCCTGTTTTTATTACTTAGGTATATTTCTTTATGAAAATCACCTATTCTTGTAAGATCAAGTTTTCTTGCAAATTCATTCATCTGTTCAAATGATTTTGGCTCATCATCATAACTTCCAACATGTAAAATCTGAATAGATTTACCATCTTCTATTTCTCTAAACCTTATCTCTTCATACAATGGGTTAGGCTTTTTCTTTTTTATATTCTCAAGTGCCTTTGTGAATATCTCTTGTGTAATAAAATCAGGTTGTTTAATCATCAATGTGTATTCCAGTTTATTTTTATCAAGCTCTTCCCCCTCTTCTCCATTTACTTTTTTCCAAAATCCCTCTAATGGATATACCGTAAAATTTGTGATCTCGTTATCAGTTTTATTTTTCATTGCATTTTTAAACAATATTTTAATGGTATAGGCAAGAGAATATAATGCGGATATTCTGTCTGAGAAATCTACTTCATTCGGATTTCCTTTACCTTTTACCAAAATAAATTTTTGCTTTGGCACTTCTAAAATGATAGGTGTTTGTTTTACACCATAAAGATTTTTTTCTTGTTTTCTCCATTCATATTTCATTATCCAATCCTTCCTTTACATTTAGTTAATTTTATTATACAGGAAGATACATGACACCATTTGTCAAGTTATATATTTTTCTGCCATTTTATTTATCATTTCTTTAATCTTCATTCGTACCTCTTTTGGCTCTAAT
This sequence comes from Filifactoraceae bacterium, assembly GCA_051655155.1. Classification (GTDB taxonomy): domain Bacteria; phylum Bacillota; class Clostridia; order Peptostreptococcales; family Filifactoraceae; genus JBOFZL01. The sequence goes on along the minus strand of JBOFZL010000075.1, from coordinate 34,392 downwards.
ACTTCTGCCCCATCTCCAAAAGAAAAAATATAGTTAAACAGACTATAATCATTTGATATTTCTATTTCGGAATATAAATTTCCTTCATCATCTTCTGTGATTTCTCCGTTTAGTTCATCATATACTCGAAAAGCAACTTTACGATCAAACTTAACTTTTATATGCACTGTATTCTCATGTGGCATTTCTTTTTTGAGTATCACATCTTCAAAACTATCTTCAAACTTTTCCGCATGGATTTCTAATTTCTTTATCCTAGATAATTTAAAATATCTAAAATCATTTCTAAGCAAACACAAGGCATACAGATACCAATCCTGACTCTTGAAAAGTAATCTCACAGGTTTAACTATTCTGTTTGTTTCTTTTTCATTACTGCTAAAATATGTAAATGAAATAATGTTTTTACTTAAAATTGCAGACTTAATATTATTAAAAGTTTTTTCATACATCTTATTGTTTTGCCAATTATTAAAATCAACTTCTATCCAACTGGTATTTTTCATTTTAAAAAGTGCGGAAAGTTTTGTTAGAAGCTCATTCTCATTCTTTATTACGATATTATCCAATCCCTGAAGAGCTGACATAATTTGCTGTTTCTCATTTTCAGACAGCAGTGATTTACTAAGAACAAAATCTTCAGCAATTTCTATTCCACCACCCTTTCCTTGCAACGCATAAATGGGAATACCGGCACTGCTAATAGAGTCAATATCTCGATATATCGTCCTAACTGATACCTCAAATTTGTCTGCAAGTTCTCTTGCTGTAACTTTTCCTTTTTCTAAAATATAATACAGTATCCTAAATAACCTATTATCCTTCATCATCGTAACATCTCCTATTTTTTTATTATACCATAATAACTTGACACATTATGTCATATTTTCAAATATTTTTTCCATTTCCGATGACATTACCTATCTCATTTTGTATAATAAAGTATATGATTAAAACTTGCTTAATGCTTGCCATCTAAATCACTCTTTTGTAGCAAGCACAGTAAGTGTATGGACACTTACGAAAAAATTGACGAAGCAGCCCTTCGGAATCTGCTTCTTTTTTTATCAATTTTTAACTTGTTAGAGAGAACCCTAAAACCCCAAAATACATTCAAAGTCATCATTCGCCTGACCGATGAAGAAAATAAACTATTACTTGCCTCGTTTTTAAAAGGCTCTGGATTTATATGCCTAAGACCACACCGACAAATGCTCTAGTTCATTCTTGAACCCACAAATAAAAATGCCCCAGGTTTTATTCAGTAGAGTATTAATATAAGCTTGACTAAATTCAGATAACAAGCATTTCAATGTATGCAAGGTGAATGACAACAAGGCATATTTCGGATACCCTGGAAGATATTTATGGATTTGAATCTTCCGAAGGTTTTATATCCAATGTTACGGATACGATTCTTCCTCAGATTAAAGACTGGCAGAACAGGCCTCTATACGAAAGCTAGGCAGTATATGTCATTCTAGGAATAAATAATGATGTATACAAAGAAGTGCTGACCATTGAAATATGTAAAAATGAAAGTTCGAAATACTGGCTCTCTATCCTAAACAACCTTAAAAATCGCCGTTTTAAGGATATTATGATTATCTGCGCTGATGGACTTACATGAATCAATGAAGCCATACCCACTGCTTTTCCTAAGACAGAATATCAAAGATATTTTCATCCATGTATGCCGCAATATCTTTTTGTTGCCTAGGAAGCGTTTTGTCAAGTACCTTTTTCTATTTATTGATGTTTTTATTTTAAAAATTGAGTAACAAAAAAACAGCAAACCTGTTTGGTTTACTGTTTTTCAAATTATAATATTCAATTAGATAAACTGAAATTTATCGGGCTACGGGTTATGCTCATTTTGCGTCGTTGCTATTTTTAATCTTGTTGTTCATTTTTTTGATTTTACTTTTCCATACGCAATATTGAATGAGCCAAGTAACAACAAAAATAGCAATAAATATTCCGACATATAACAGAATACCGACAGCACTGTGCTTCATCCAATTAGTTATATAGGAAATCGGGAACATAATAATACAGGCAATTGCAAAGTAAACACCGCTTTGCTTTGCAAGACTCCACGAGTCAATTTCCCAGACAATGGAAGTCATTGCAAAGCCTGTACCTATTATGCCACTGAGAACTGTTTGAATAATAACGGCGTTTAGTTCATTGCCCATTGTTTCAATCAATTCCGGAGTAACATTATAGAACAAACCGTTTCCAATACAAATTGAGACAATTATGGTTATGACAAATCCGATAGCAATACCGAGCGGGAAACCAAGAAGCCCACGCTGAATCATATTTTTTTTCATTTCTACCACCTCATATTCCTAATAGTTGTTTGATTTTGGCGACAAATCGCCTTGAAACATAAGTAACCGTCCCATTTGAAAGTGTAACACAAATTGTTCCTGCAAAGCTCAAATCAAAGCCCCTGACCTTTTTCAGATTTATAATATCCGAGTTCGATATCCGCACAAAAAACTGACTATCCAACCGCTGCTCCAATTCATATATCCGCAGACGAATCGTATACTCGCCGTGATTTGTTTCGGCAAACACTTTGCCCGATGCAGCGAAAATACGGTAAATATCGGATGGTTCCAACACCTCGACAATATCATCTTTGAATCCGGCAATCATTTTTAGCTGTTCAGCTGAAATCCTTTTCAAAATCGAATTGATTTCGTCTGTCATATTGTCTGTCACAACAATGATTTTTGGTTCTTTAAAGTTTTCGTCTATTTTGATTTCAATTTGCAATTGCTTACCTCCTCTTTGTTACAGTTACATTATAAAAAAATCGAGAACCGATTTCCACTGATTCTCGATAGGTGGTCATTTTAAGACCATAGGTGGTAGATTATATAAAGAATCTCTATTTCAAATTCTAATTTATTTCACTCAATATTTATATTATTATATCATATTTCAGCCCAATTTTATAGTTCTAACTCTTGCTTCTTTACTTGTGTTAGTTCTTCATTTCCTTGCAATAGTTTCTCTATGCAACTTCTAACACTTTCAGTTTGTACTACCTTTTCTAGTATATCTACGATTGGGGAATATAAATTATCTTTTTCTCTCTTTAAGACTATTACTTCCGCTTTACATTTTGATACATTTAAGGTCTTGCTTGCTCCTAAATGTTATTTCATATATTTATTTGCACTTTCAAATAAAATAATCTCTGCGGCATGTTCGTTATAAAAATCTTCCTGTTTACTTTTCTTTAGTTTGCAATAGGCTTTGTAGATATCTTTATATTTCAAATACTTTTTTAATTGGTCTATAAGTTTGGTTTTATCATCAATTCTATTTTCGTTATCTTTTGAGGCTCTTGTAGTTTTATAGTTCTTGTCCCTTAAAGTAAAGTTCTAATAAGGAAGTAATGTTTTTCTCTTTAAGAAACTGATAGCTTTCAATATATTTTTCTAGGTCTGTATTATGGTTATCTGCATTTTATGGATCAGATTTTCAAAAACGGATAGTAGATTTTCTTTTGGTGGAAGTGTGGCTTTTATATTTTCTGTTTCGGTTTTTCCTCTATCAGTAGCTATACCTTTCTTTTCCATTTAGGTTGCTGATACACCTAGATGAGTGGTCGGTATTTGTTCTATACATTTTAATAGTTTTTTATCCGATTTCTTTTGGGAAGTATACAAGGGTTAGGAAATTTATTTCCGGAGGGGAGTGTAGATCCCCTGTATCAGCGTTAGCTGATACGCCCTCTTCAAGATGGCACATATGTCAATCAAAGAAATCGCAGCAATAAATTATGCACTGGTAAACAAGGCATTGATGAAATACCCGATTTATAAGTTCAATACACTGAAATCATATTTTCCAAATGTGGTTTCTACACGTAAATTTGTTACTGAGGATGAATATCTAGGTGCCGTCAGGATAGATATTCAAAGTAGAGATGCAAATCCTACCATGGACACACTATACGAAGCTGTTTTTTATGTGCTTGGTAAGATAGCTGGTTCTATTTCAGGAATCGAGGAAACCTATAAAGGTACAAATGAGTTCAGAGCAAGAAAAATGAAAGATATTTTCTGAAACAAAACTGTTAATTATACCGATCCTCACGATGGTGGCGTTGGTATCTCTCAAAATGATGCCTCGGTAAAGAAAGAGTGGAAAATCGACCTTAACAATGAGGATTGGTTTGCATATACAGACAATTTTGGCACATCAGAAGAAAAAGCATTTATTGCTTATTTCCAAGGATATGTGGCGGATTTGAAAAAAGTTTATAATAAAATCTATTTGGTTCGAAATGAGCGAGAGTTCCACATTTATTCATTCGTGGATGGTGAGCGATTTGAACCGGATTTTGTTCTATTCTTACAACGAAATAATGTCGATGGTTTTGAGCAGATGCAGATATTTATCGAACCGAAAGGTACACAATTGCTAGAAAAGGATGCGTGGAAAGAAAAATTTTTGCTTCAGTTGAAAGATGATGCTGTTCCAGTTAAGGTATTTGCTGATGACAACAAATACTTCATATGGGGATTTCATTTCTTTAATCAAGATAATCGCATGAAAGAAATTGATAATGAATTTGCTGGACTGCTTGCAGAATAAATTGCTTTCAAAAAATCGCAGGCAAGAGTAATTTATTTTGTGTAAACTCCTTGAATTAATGAAAAAAGGCAATGTGCATAAAGAGTAATAGAGTCTGGTATACAACTTGGGAGCGTACCTCCGTATTGGGTAACGCTCCCTTGGTTATTTAGTCATTTATACTTTCATCTGAATTATAGTCTATAAATACTTCTTAAAAGCCTTCTTCATTTTCATAGCAACATTCATTGCCCAGTCAAACTGTTCTGGCCACTTATCTTTGTTATCAAACTCGGCAGGGTGTGTCACAAGAATCCTGCTTGCTTTTTTCTCCGGCAATTCTCGCCAGTCCAATGCTATCCCCATATTTGCTTCGATTTCATCTTTATGGGAATACAAGACTTTATAAAGCTCCTTATCATCCGTAATGTTCCACTCTACAGCGATATTCTTGTCTTTTCTGAGCTGCAGCAGACTGATATGATAAGCCGAAGAGCCAACACTCAATGTCATCCAATGATCAGTACTTGCTTTACGCTTATTAAAGCTTTTCGCAAAGGCTGTATTTGCATACGCATATTCGTTAAAAGCAATCCAATATTCCTGTCTGTCCTGCAGCGTAGGGGAACTGCTTGTCTGGCGCTTGATTTCCTTTGTCCAGTCATTTGGCTTTTCTATCACTACAAACTTTACTGCAATATCCGAATCCCCAATTTGGTAGAGTTTAATCTCCAAAAGAAAAAACGCAATATTCTCATCGGTATGATTATTCAGCCATTCAATCGCAGAGCAGTGTTCTTCACGCGCACGTTTCACAATCCATATAACAACATCAGCCGACTTGCCGGATGCGTATGTAATCAGTTTGCCGAGATGGTCATGATTAGTGTCTTCCAGCTGGTTCTCAATAATTATTTTTCTGTCCGTTCCGGTTTCTGTTGCATAGATGTCTACATTAAAATCCCCGACACTTGACTCGGTTTCATCCACAGTGATTTCCAAGCCTACTGCATCAGACAGCAAAGCAAGGTTTTCTTCATCAGCAAGCCACGGTGTGAAATCCAGTGCTTCGTGCGGCCACACCTTTCTCAAATCTTTTATCTCTTTCAGCTTTCCTAAATTTATCATTTGAATATCCTCCTCGCTTTGTTATCATTCCAATACACCGACTATTTTCAATCCACCAAAACGCTCCAACAGCTGTCAATAACACTACACACTCGCATAATGCCAGCAGTTCTAAGCACTCACCAAGCCAAAATAGAATAATAAGTCATAGGGCAGATTTCGATTTACTCTCAAGGTCATATCGAAATCTCGCCCTTATTTTCAAATTAACCGTTTCTTCAAGGTCTGTTCCAACTTTCGATAAATGCCCATTTTATCGGCTTTTTCGGCATTTTTCCTACTTGTTTCGGGTCAGTAAACAAACGCACTCCACATGCATACTATGACAAAAATTATCTATAGCCTGTATCTTTTCTAATCTATATCCATATTGAGTCAATATCTCTATATCACGCGATAATGTGGCCGGATTACAAGATACATATACAATTTTATTAGAATTCATCTTTGATATTGTTTCAAGTACAACAGCTTCACAGCCTTTTCTTGGTGGATCTAATATTATCACATCAGCCTTCACACCATCTTTATATAGTTCAGGTAGTATATCTTCGGATTTTCCACATATAAATTGAGTTTTATCTTCCATATTGTTTAGCTTTGCATTACGCTTTGCATCTTCAATTGCTTCTTGTACTACTTCTATTGCATATACAAATTTTGCTTTTCGAGCAATGAATAACGATATGCTACCTAATCCACAATATAAATCAATTACTGTAGATTTATCTGTAATATCAGCAAACTCTAATGCGATATTGTACATTTTTACCGTTTGCTTTGGATTAATCTGAAAAAATGAATGTGGCGAAATTTCAAATACTAAATCTTCTAGGTATTCATTTATCTTTCCATCGCCATATAGTATTATATTTTCTCTTCCCATTACCGCATTATTTATTGTAGGGTTAATATTTTGTACTATAGTTTTAAGATTTGTTAGTTTGCTTTTTAATATATCTATAAGAATTTCTTTATTTTTAAGCTTATTATTTTTGGTTACAATAATAACCATTAATTCGTTTGTGTTAAAAGCAATTTTTGTAATTATCCTTCTTATATTTCCTTCTCCCGTTATTTCATTATAAATTTCATTTTTATTGTCTTCCAAAAATTCTTTAATTGCTACTATTACATTTTCATTGGACTTATCTTGAATGACACATTTATCTATGTTTATTATATTATGACTTCTAAGTTCATAGAAACCAACTTGAACTTTATCGTTCGATAAACCTATTGGAAGCTGAGATTTATTCCTATAAAAAAATGGTTCTTCCATACCTATTATCGGTAAACTTTTAAAGTTATCTATCTTACCTATCCTTTTAATTATATTATTTACCTGTTTTTCTTTAAGTTTAAGTTGCTCTTTATAGTCCATATCTATGAGCTGACATCCACCACAAAGATTTGATGCCTTACAAAGTGAATCTACTCTTAGCTTACTTTTTTTAGTAATACTTTGAACTTTTGCTACTATATAGTTTGATTTTATCTTTGTAATTTTTGCTTCTACAACATCACCTATAACACTTCCGCCTTCTACAAATACTGTTAACCCATCTATTTTCCCAATAGCTTCACCTTTATGTCCTATATCTATAATTTCTACTGATACTAAGCTTCCTAATATACTCATATATCCCTCTTGTCCTTTATAATTAAAATACCATAGCATTTACTATGGTATTTTAATTATATATTTAATTATTTTTTATTAACCTTTTCTTTTAAACCTTTACCAGCTTTAAAAACCGGAGCAGTTGAAGCAGGTATTTTTATTGTTTCTTTAGGATCTTTAGGATTTCTTCCATCTCTAGCAGCTCTTTCTCTAGTTTCGAAAGATCCAAAACCAACTAATTGAACTTTCTCTCCTTTTACTAAAGCTTCCTCTACACATACCATAAATGCGTTAAGTGCAGCTTCTGTATCCTTTTTAGTTAAATCACATTTCGCAGCCATTTTCGCTACTAAATCAGCTTTGTTCATTATTTTTCCTCCTAAAAAATTATTCTAAATACTTTATAAAGTACTAAGCACATTTTCAGATTTTACAAATCTATTGACCTATGTAATCCTGTTGTGGTAATAAAAAGTGATTAACATATTTCTCATTGATCATATTCTGCAAAGTATCCTTAATGCTTATTCTACCAAAAATCTTGTTATAGTCAAGTGTTTAGCGATTATTTATTTTATTTTTGCTTCTTTTTCTTTATTTTTTATGAAATTCCATAATTTATTTACGTCATTGAGTGTTTTTGCATTGTCGTCTCCAAATACATGAGGATGTCTGCGAATCATCTTTTTTACAATACCTTCAGTTATTTCAGAAAAATTAAATAAATCATCTTCTAATCCTAATTGCGATTGCATAACAATATGAAGTAATAAATCTCCCAATTCCTCTATCAAGTTTTCAATATCGTCTTTCTCTATTGCCTCTTTTACTTCTTCCGCTTCTTCAATTAACATAGGTACTAAAGATTGGCGTGTTTGTGCCCTATCCCAAGGACACCCATCTTCTCCTCTTAACTTCTTTACTATTTCCATCAAATCATAGATGTCATAATTTGCCTTTTTTGTCCCCTTTTTTATAAATATACTTGTTAAATGGTTAAAATCCCATTTAACCCTATCTAAATTTTCTATTGAAACAAAACAAACCTCCTCCTGACCTTCAATACCTGCTCCGTTTATTAAAATAATCTCCTCTTCATCTTTATAAAAATCTTGCAAAATTAATTTAGTATCCGAAGCAATAAACGAATCATAAACTTGAGTTATAATTATATGTTTTTTTTCTGTCAGAAGTCCTGTTTCTAAGTTAAGTGCATCTAGAAGAGTAAATCCTTCAGCCATATCCACTTCCAAACTTGTAAACATAGGATCTAAGAAGCTCATTGCTGAGATAATTTTATATTCTATACTTTCTTCTTTCAATCTCTTGATTAGATTAGTCACACTTTTTTCTGCCACCATAGGATGCCCTGGTACAGCATATACTATATCCTCACATCTTCCATTATCCACAATAAATTCAGATATGTTTGAATATACAAGCTCAAAATCATCATTTTCTATATAAAATCTATCTAGAGCTTCGTATTTAATACCATATTCACCTAACTTTATCACTAAAGGATGCTTTTCTGTACGAAAATATATTTTTGATGTGTTTTTAAGCAGTTCAAAAGTTCCGAGTGTAATATCTCCTATACTGCCTGAGCCTAAGCCTACTATATATATCATTTCATCGCCTCCTTTAATATTGTAACACAAAAATTATTTTATAGGGAGATTACACTCTTATATAGTTGTTCTTATTTTTTAAAATATTCTACTCCCGCTAAAAATATATTTTGTTCTATTTTGTCTGGAATATTTTTATATAGTAGCTGATCTAGTCGCTCTGAATGACCCATTTTCCCTAGTATTCTTCCACAAGGACTTACTATTCCTTCTATTGAATAATCTGATCCATTAGGATTATCCATATACATAAAAGCAATTTGATTATTTTCTTCTAACATCTTAAAAGTTTTTTCATCACATACAAATCTTCCTTCTCCGTGAGAAATAGGAATCTTATATATTTCATCTGTATTTAATTTTAATAGCCAAGGAGAATTATTTGAAACTAGTTTTGTGTCAACCATTCTTGCAATGTGACGACCTATTTCATTATATGTTAGTGTTGGATCAGTATCTTTAACCTTTTGAATTTTACCATATGGCAAAAGTCCGGTTTTTATAAGTGCTTGAAATCCATTACATATTCCTATTATCAAACCATCAGTTTCTTCTAAAAGATATTCTATGGCCTTCTTAATTTTTTTATTCATTAAGACAGCAGCTATAAACTTACCTGAGCCATCTGGTTCATCTGAAAGGCTAAATCCACCAGGTATAAATAAAATTTGTGATTCTTTTATTTTTTTAGCAAATTTGTCGATAGAAAGTTTAATATCTTTAACTGTTAGATTATTAAATACAAATGTTTCAACCTTAGCACCTGCAATTTCAAATGCCTTCTGCGAATCATACTCGCAATTAGAACCTGGAAATACAGCTATTAGAGCTTGGGGAACTTTAACTGGATTTTTAGACTTAAAAATTTTATTTACTATGGTCCCCTTCGGCAAAATTGTTGATTTAATCTTTTCTTGGCTAAATATTTCTGTAAGCACATTTAAATATGTGGATTTTAAACTAGGTGCATCAAGCTTAATTCCATTAACTAAAGTTTCTCCATCATAATTTGAACTACCAATTTTTCTAATTCCTTCCACATCTTCTGTATATTCTACTATAAAATTTCCGTATCTTGGCGTAAAAAGAAGATCATTATCAATATTAATATCGAAATTACAATCATTACCAAAACTCATTTCCATAACCATCGGCAATAAGCCTTTGTGGTTTATTCCATAAGCAGAAACTATGTTTTTATTCAAAATTTCCCTACGAAGAATTTTTAAATTCGCTTTAAACTCTTCTATATCTAAGGTCATGTCATCTAAAGTTTTTGTAAGTATTAAACCTAATTTTTTCCCTCCCTTAAGTTCAGGAGAAATAATCGTTTCAACATCTTCTGTAGCAACAGCAAAAGATATTAGAGTTGGAGGCACATTCATATCTTTAAAAGTTCCAGACATAGAATCTTTCCCACCAATTGGAGGTACGTTAAGCTCACTTGTCGCCTTATATGCCCCAAGTAACGCTTCTAAAGGCTTACTCCATTTATGTGGATCATTTCCTAATTTCTCAAAATATTCTTGAAAGGATAATCTTGCACTCAAAGAATTTGCGCCTGAAGCTGCTATTTTGCATAGAGATTCTATTACAGCATAGTATCCTCCTAAGAACGGACTTTCTAAACTTAAATATGGATTATAACCATAGCTCATCAAACTAGCTGTATATCCAATTCCACTTATGCTTGGAATAGTTGCCACCATAGACTGTATAGGTGTTATTTGATTTTTCCCGCCTAATGGTTGTAAAACTGTATTTCTTCCTATAGATGAATCAAATCGTTCTATAAGCCATTTCTTGCTACCTATATTCAAATCTTTCATAGTGGCCATCAATTTATTTTCAATGGAAGTAAATTTCTTATTTTTATCAAAAAATTCGATTTTTTGTGATTTTTCTATTATCACTTCCTGTTTTCTTTTAGCTCCATTAGAGTTAAGAAAGTCTCGTGAAATATCTACTATTGTCAAATCCTTATATCTCATAACCAGTCTATTTGTATCTGTAACATCAGCAACATATGTTACTTCTAAATTTTCACTGTGACAAAAATCAAAGAATGTATCCATATCTTTCTTTTCAATTACTACAGCCATTCTCTCCTGAGATTCTGATATAGCAATTTCTCTAGGTGTAAGATCTCTATATTTTAGCGGAACACTCTCAAGTCGTATTTCCAACGAGTCTGCCAATTCTCCTATAGCAACGCTTATCCCTCCTGCTCCAAAGTCATTACACTTTTTTATCAATTTTGAAACAACAGGATTCCTAAATAATCTTTGTAACCGTCTCTCCATTGGTGCGTTACCTTTTTGAACTTCTGCAGATGATATAATGATTGATTCTTGAGTATGCTCCTTAGATGAGCCTGTAGCTCCACCCACTCCATCTCTACCTGTTCTTCCACCAATTAGTAGCACAACATCTCCACATACCGCTTCTTCTCTTCTTACATTCTCCATAGGCACTGCTCCAATCACTGCCCCTACTTCCATACGCTTAGCTTTGAAATTAGGATGATATACTTCATCTACTAAACCTGTGGCTATACCTATTTGATTTCCATAAGAACTATAACCCTTTGCTGCCTGTAAGGTGATTTGTCTTTGAGGCAATTTGCCATCTAAAGTATCTTCCAATGGCTCTCTTGGATCAGCTGAACCTGTAATCCTCATTGCTTGATACACGTATGAACGACCAGATAAAGGATCTCTTATAGCACCTCCTAAACAGGTAGATGCACCTCCGAATGGTTCTATTTCTGTGGGATGATTATGAGTTTCATTCTTGAACATCAACAAATAATCTTCAACTCTATCATCTATTCGAGCCTTAATCTTTATTGAACAAGCATTAATTTCACTAGATATCTCCAAGTCATCTAAGAGTCCTTCGCTTCTCATTTTCCGCTGAACGATAGTAGCCAAATCCATCAGACTCATGTTCTCTGTCCTTTTTAGTTGATTTCTAGACATTTTGTAGTCTTCAAATGTTTTTTTGATTGTTTTATCTAGTTCATTTGATGTTTTATGAAAACTTACACTAACAATATCTGTATTAAAAGTAGTATGTCTACAGTGATCAGACCAATAGGTATCAATCATAGCTATTTCCGTTTCTGATGGTTCTCTATTTTCTAATATAAAATATTCCTGAATTATCTTTAAATCTTCTATATTCAGAGCTAGACCTTTCTTACAAATAAAATCACTTAATTGATGTTTATTCCAAGATATAAACCCTTCATAAAAATTTTCCTGAACATTAACCACATACTCTTCTTTAAGAGTAGTAGGAACCTCTAAAAACTTTCCTTTTTCTTGATCTACAGGATTAATTAGATAAGCCTCAATTTTTTTCATATCTTCAGTATTTAAATCACCTGTAAATTCTATAACGCGAGCATATTTTGCTATAATATCCTCTCTTTCTAACGCAACAGTTATTCCGTCTATCAAACCTTGTTTTCTTTGATCAAACTGCCCTTGATGATATTGAATAACAAGAGGATTCTGCATTGTCTTTTGTAATTCAAATGCATCTTCAAACATGTAAATATCATCAACAGGGCTTTCACTTAATATTAAATCTGAAATCTTAAGTATCTCTTTCTTGGATATATTTTCTATGTCATATCTTTGATAAATTTTCACTGATTTCAAATCTATCTTAAGTTTTTCTTTAAGTTCTTCCATAAGTGATCTGGATTCCACATCAAAATTTGATTTTTTCTTTACATAAATCCTGTTAACTAGAGGAGATATATCTCGTCTATACTCTTTCCCTTCAAATTTTATATTATCAATTGCTCTATAAACATTATCATACGCTGATTCAAAAGTATCTTGAGCATAACAAACAGTCATTACTCTCCCTCCACTAGTTAATAGCTCATCGAATTTTCTTTCCGTACCTCCATGAAAAACAACAACTTTTGAATCTTCAACACCTGTAATTTTAAGCCCCTTTTCATATGCTTTAGGATAACCTTTAGAAGCCAACACAACCGATATAACTTTCTGATTATTAAATCTAAGTTCTGCCTCTTCCAATTTACCTTGGATTATTTTATCAAACACTTGAAATATGTCTGATTCCATCCTTAATATAATAGATTGAGTTTCAGGATCACCAAATCGAGTATTAAATTCCAGAACCTTAATTCCATGCTCAGTGATCATAATCCCAAAGAAAATAACACCTCTAAAATCCAACTTATCCTTTTTTATTCCTTTTAAAAATGGTTCTGCAACCAATTTAATTATCTCATCATGATAAATATCTGCCTGAGAATTAGGACTATATGTACCCATTCCTCCTGTATTAGGTCCTTTCTCTCCATCATATGCTTTTTTATGGTCTCTTACGGTAGGCATAGGAACAATTGTATTATTATCAACAAAGCAAAGGAAAGAAACCTCAAACCCTTCTAGAAACTCCTCCACTAACAAATCGCAAACTCCAAATACCCTTTCCTCTAACACTGCCTTACAAAACTCTTCAATTTGCCTATCACTCTCTGCAATGATTACACCCTTCCCTTGACAAAGACCATCTGCTTTGAGTACCACCTTCAAAAATGGTGATTTATTTCTGATATTCTTTGCCTTAGCTATTGCATCACTTAAACTATTCACTCTACAATATTGCGCAGTAGGTATATTGTGTCTAATCATAAATTCTTTTGCAAAGTTCTTGCTGCCTTCTAATCTCGCCGCTGCTTTACTTGGTCCAAAAATCTTAAGCCCTGCTTCTTCAAACTTATCAACAATCCCCAAGCACAATGGCTCTTCAGGTCCAACAACAGTAATATCTATCAAATTTTCTAAAGCAAATATCAATAGTTTATCAATATCATTAGCTCCAATTTCTATATTCTCTCCAAGTTCTACAGTCCCACCATTCCCTGGTGCAAAATATAGCTTTGAGACTTTCTTACTCTTATTAAGAGCATAACCTATAGCATGTTCCCGTGCCCCATTTCCAATAACAAGTATTTTCATCATATCCTCCTACAAATTCAAATAGGTTAGATTAATATGTCTGTTTTTTAATGTCTAAAATGCCTTATTCCAGTAAATATCATCGAAATATTTTTTTCGTCACACAAACTTATTGACTCTTGATCTCTCACAGCTCCACCAGGCTGTATTACAGATGTAATACCCTTTTTCCCTGCTAATTCTATACAGTCACCAAATGGGAAAAACGCATCTGAAGCCATCACGCATCCAAAAAAATCCTTATCTGAATAATTATTTATAGCTGATTCCAAAGCCCAAATCCTTGAAGTCTGCCCTCCTCCTATAGCGATAGTAGCTTCATTTTTTGCTATAACTATTCCATTAGATTTTACGTGCTTACACACCTTCATAGCAAATTCTAAATCCCTAAGTTCAGATTGACTAGGAGCTTTTTTTGTAACTACAAATTTCTCTTCTTTTTGGTTTTTATCAGTATCTTGTACAAGTACTTTTCCACTTATATACTTGATATTAAAATCTACAATAATTTTTTCTAAGTCTATAACTAATAACCTTAAATTCTTTTTTCCCTTTAAGATTCTAATTGCATCTACAGTATATCCAGGAGCAGCAATAACTTCTAAGAAAACCTCATTCATAAGTTCTGCTATTTTCTCATCAATTTCAAAATTAACAACAACAATTCCCCCAAATATTGATAGCTTATCAGCTTCATAAGCCTTTTTATAGGCTTCGTATCCATTTTCTCCTAATGCTACTCCACAGGGTGATGCATGCTTTACAGCTACAGCCGCGCACTCTCCCTTGCTAATATCAAACTCTTTAATAAGTTCAATTCCACTATTTAAGTCATTTAAATTATTAAATGATAACTTTTTCCCATTTAATTGTACATATGATGACAATATGGAATCTACAAATCCATCATCATATAAGACTGCATTTTGATGTGGATTTTCCCCATATCTTAATGTTTCTACCTTCTTAAATCCTAGGGTAAGTTTTTCACTTTCTAATCCTGTATTCTTAATAAAATATCTTGAAATCATAGAGTCGTAGTATGCAGTTGCACAAAACCCCTTCATCGCCAACCATTCTCTAAAATTTACATCTAAAGCATCTTCTTCTATTCTTCTTAAAATTTCATCATAGTCGTTAACATCCACTACTACAAGTACGTCCTTGTAGTTTTTTGCAGCAGACCTTATCATTGATGGTCCTCCAATATCAATATTCTCAATCATAATATCATGAGGATTTCCACCCTTAAGCAATCCTTCAAAATCATAAAGATTCACTACTATCATATCAATAGGTGAGATATCATGTTCTGATATAGTATTAAGGTGACAATCATCATCACGAATGTATAAAAGTCCACCATGTATCTTAGGATGAAGCGTCTTTACCCTTCCATCCAAAATTTCTGGAAACTTTGTAATTTCTTCTACAGAAATAGCAGGAATATTTGAATCTCTAAGAACCTTTAAAGTTCCTCCTGTTGAGATAATTTCATAATCTAAGTCCACTAATTTTTTTGCAAATTCTAGAATACCACTCTTATCTGTAACACTGATTAACGCTCTCTTCATTTATACACCCTTCCTCTACAATTAACACAGCTTCCTTAAAAATTTCATATTCAATTTTCAAAACTTTATCCTGAACTTCCTTAGGGCTTTTACATTCACTTATGTTCACTGCTTTTTGAATTATTATTTCTCCTTTATCAATATCTTTTGTAACATAATGGACAGTAGCTCCACTTTCATGCTCTCCAGCTAAAAAAACCGCCTTATGCACATGAATTCCATACATTCCCCGTCCTCCATAATTTGGTAATAAGGATGGATGAATATTAATTATTCTGTTCTTATACTTAGATAATATATCTTCGCCTAAGATCTTAAGATATCCTGCCAAAATCACAAAGTCTATATTTCTATCTAACAAAGTTTCAAGTAATAATCTATCATCTTTTATATATACAGATTCTATTCCATGGTTTCTTGCTCTTTCCAGTCCGTAAGCTTCTTTTTTATTGGATACAACCAGTTTGATTTCAGATAAGAAAAATTTTTCTTTACTTGCCTTTATAAGACTTTCAAGATTAGTACCTCCTCCTGAAATAAGCACAGCTAACCTTAATAGTTTAGAACACATACTTGTTCACCTTCAACGATAGCTCCTATCATATAACCTATATCATCAGTGGTATTATTAATGAAATCCAAAACATCTTTTGATATGGAGTCTGACACTACTAAAACCATACCAATCCCCATATTAAAGCTTCGATATAATTCTTGACTTTCAACAATATTAAGTGCCTTGATAACTCTAAATATTTTAGGATACTCCCATGTATCAGTGTCGATAATAGCCTTACATCCAGAAGGTAATATTCTCGGTACATTTTCAATAAGTCCTCCCCCTGTAATATTCGCTACGCCCTTTATCTCAAATTTTTCTATCAAATCCATAATAGTCTTAACATAAAGTTTAGTAGGAGTAATCATAACTTCTCCTATTGAATCTTCCATTCCCATATATCTATCTGTAACTTTAAGACCTAACGTTTCAAAAAATATCTTTCTTACCAATGAATATCCGTTCGAGTGTAATCCACTGGATTGAAGTCCTATAATCACATCACCTTTTACAATTTTTGAGCCATCAATAATCTTATTCCTATCAACAATCCCAACTGCAAATCCCCCTAGGTCATATTCATTCTCTTCATATAACCCTGGCATTTCTGCTGTTTCACCACCAATTAGCGCACAACCTGAAGTCTTACAGCCATCCGCTATACCTCCCACTATATCTCTAATCTTTTCAGCGTCAACCCTGCCTGTTGCAATATAATCTAAGAAAAACAAAGGTTTTGCTCCTTGACATATTAAATCGTTAACACACATTGCAACAAGATCTATACCCAAAGTGTCATGTTTATCCATCATATGCCCTACTAACAACTTTGTTCCTACTCCATCAGTACTAGCCAATAAAGTTGGTTCTTCCATATAGAGAAAGTCTTTCAAAGAAAATCCTCCAGAAAATAATCCTATATCGCCTACAACTCCTTCGATATAAGTTGCCCTTACCCTTTCCTTCATTAGTTCAACAGCCTTGTTACCCTCTAAAATATTTACACCCGAATCTTCATAGCTTATTTTTTTCATTACTATCCACCCCCTAAAATAAAACACAAGGATCAATAGGATAATTACCATCAAAACAAGCCTTACAAAAATTATCCTTATCGGTTTTAGCTGCCGCCAACAAACCCTCCTTAGATAAATACGCTAAAGAATCTGCCCCAATAATGTCTCTAATATCCTCCACCGATGAATTTGCTGCAATTAAATTTCTTCTACTAGCTGTATCTATTCCGAAATAGCAAGGATGAGTTACAGGTGGAGATGTGATTCTCATATGAACTTCCACCGCTCCTGCGTCTCTAAGATTTTGAATAAGATTTTTTGATGTAGTGCCTCTTACAATAGAATCATCAAGAAGAACAATCTTCTTTCCCTTAACAACACTAATAAGTGGATTAAGTTTAAGCTTTACAGCTATCTCCCTCTCCTCCTGTGTGGGCTTAATGAATGTCCTTCCCATATATCTATTTTTAACAAGCCCTTCTGCAAATGGAATGCCTGACGCTTGAGAGTATCCAATAGCAGACGGAATGCCTGAATCAGGAACAGGAACAACCAAATCTACCTTACACGGTGATTCTTTATACAATATTTTTCCTGATCTCCATCTAAACATATAAGCATTAGTTTTATCAGCAATAGCATCATTCCTAGAAAAATATACATGCTCAAATATACAAAAAGTATGTTTTGCTGTTTTTTCGTACATATAACTTTGTATTCCATCCTTGTCAATAACAACAATCTCTCCTGGTTTAAGATCCCTATCAATCTTTCCACCGAGAATCTCAATTGCTGCATTCTCAGAAGCAATTATAGTATCTTCTTGATTATGACCTAAAATCAAAGGTCTGAAACCATTAGGGTCTCTAACCGCAATTAACTGATCCTTAAACATAATTAAAAATGAATAAGCACCTTGTATATAACTCATAGTTTTTTTTATCGCCTCAACGATATTATCCTTATAGTACCTAGAAATAAGATATAAAATAACTTCACTATCTATTGTCGTCTGAAAAATCATCCCATCCTCTTCCAACCTACTTTTTAAAAGTTGATAATTAATCAAATTGCCATTATGAGAAATAGAAATATTTTCACCTTTTGTAAACCCCAACAAAGGTTGTGAATTAAAATCATGAGAACCTCCGGTAGTGGAATATCTAACATGTCCAATTCCAACAAAGCCCTTCACACTCTCAAGAACATCTTCTTTCAGTACATCCATCACGAGACCCATTCCTACTTTTTTAGTTACTGATTCAAAGTCAGAAACCACTATACCACAACTCTCTTGCCCTCTATGTTGAAGTGAGTTAAGCCCATAGAAAAGTTTGCGTGCCACATTATTTTTTTCTCCATATACTCCTATAACTCCGCACATACTAACCTCTTATTCTATCAAGCACTTGAATATAACCTTCTACCAAATCTCCTAAATTTCTTCTAAATCTATCTTTATCTAATTTTTCATTAGTTTTTTCATCCCATAATCTACAAGTATCAGGAGAAATTTCATCAGCTAAAATTATTTTTCCTTCATTATCTTTCCCAAACTCAATTTTAAAGTCAATTAATCTTAATCCTACCTTCTTAAAAAACTCAATCAATAATAGGTTAATTTTTAAAGTTTCACTCTTAATATAGGTTAATTCATCCCGCTTAATAAGACCCAATGCAACAGCATGATCATCATTAATAAGAGGATCTCCCAAACTATCATTCTTATAACAAATTTCAAAAATAGGTTCAATAAAGGTTCTTCCTTCATCTAACCCAAGCCTTTCACAAATTGAACCTGCACTTACATTTCTAATAATGACTTCCAAAGGAATAATCTCAACTTTTTTTACAAGCATGTCTTTCTCATTTAAGGTATTTATATAATGAGTATTTATATTTGACTCTTCCAACATCTCAAATATAATTGTAGTTATTGCAAGGTTAAGCTCTCCCTTTCCCTCTATCACATCTTTCTTTGCCCCATTAAAAGCTGTTGCATCATCTTTATACCTAATTAAATACTCATTTTCTTTTTCTGTCAAAAATACCTGTTTTGCTTTACCTTCATACACCATTTCCATAATTACACCTCCAAAGAATATTCATTTTTAATTTTATCTCTTAAAATTTTGTCATTGTTAATAGTTTCATTTTTCATAGAATTTTTAAAACTCCTCATCTTAGCCTCAACACAATCATACTTAAGAGCTAAAATTTGACATGCCAAAATTGCTGCATTTTTAGCTCCATCGATTGCCACTGTCGCAACAGGTACTCCTGGTGGCATCTGCACAATAGAAAGCAGAGCATCCATCCCTTCAGTTGCAGAAGATTTAATAGGAATTCCAATTACTGGCTTTAGAGTCTTAGATGCAATTACACCTGGCAAATGCGCAGCTTTTCCAGCTGCTGCTATAAACAAATCTACCTCTATCTCCACCTTTCCAATATAACTTTCTAACTCCTCGCTTGTTCGATGAGCAGAAAGTGCCCTTAAGTCAAAATCTACCTCCATTTCCTTAAGAAAATCACAAGCTGACTTAACCTTATCAAAATCCGAAACAGAACCAATAATTATTGATACCTTCATACCAACCTCCTCAATTCATTAAATTAATAACCACAAATAATATTCGATATTTATCGAATATTATTCATACCTTCCCATTAATCATACTTAAAATATACGACTTTTATTTAATAAAGTCAATAAAATTAATATTTTTTTTAATTAATATCATTAAACACGAACATTTAATTTATCATTAGATTATAATATTCTATTTTTATATGTCGTTATATCAAAATTTAGTAATTAAAAAAATTAACGCATCCCACAAACAATTAGCAGAAAAGGGTCAATCAAAAAATCTTCTAACCCAAAAATTAGACCAATAAAAAAGACGATAAATATACTATCCAACAATCCCAACAGAAACATCATCGTACACATCTATTATTGTTCCAAGAATGAAGTACACAGCAAGGGTGGCAACAAACTTGATTATTGATTCAAGAGGAAATGCAACAGTTACAGCTTCAGTGGATGGATAGAAAAATATTACATCAAAAGTAAGCCTTTTAACAGATCTACAAAGATACAAAAATGGAAAATGGTCTAATGTCACTACTTTTTCCGATTCGGACAACTCCCATAGAATTCGCCTTTATGAAATCTATAAAGTGTCCAAAGGATACAAATATCGAGTTGTCGTAACCTCAACAGCAGTACATAACGAAAAAAGTGAGACTCAAACAGTTACAAGTAGCAGTAAAAAT
Source organism: Filifactoraceae bacterium (assembly GCA_051655155.1). Classification (GTDB taxonomy): domain Bacteria; phylum Bacillota; class Clostridia; order Peptostreptococcales; family Filifactoraceae; genus JBOFZL01. Next base: position 13,970 of record JBOFZL010000075.1, on the reverse strand, counting down.
CATTGATGAGGTTCTGATTTTAAGGGGGGTGATTCCAATGATTTTATAAATCGTTATAACTAACCTTTTAAAAATAACGTTTACGATTAGAGGGAGGTAATTTTATGAAACACTTTACTAAAAAACTTTTAAGCCTTATAATAACATTATCAATGATACTAAGTTTAAGCGTCCCTGCTTTTGCAAGTGAATTGAGCATGAATTCTTTTCTTAATCAGCAGATAGATTATGCAACTATTGTTGAAAGACTAGAGATTGATGATCTAAACAATTTTGTTCAGAATATAAAATATAAGGAGCCAAACATAACTGATGAGAATCTTGAACAAAAAATCAAGATTAAAGTATTGCAGGATGGTTTAGACAAGAAAATTATTCAGGTAAATAGTAACGGAAGTATTGTTTTTAACGGTTATTTAAATACTCGCTCTTATGGTGATTTGCCTATTATAAAAGACAGATTAGGAGCTAATGAGAAAAGAGTTTTTAATAAGAGTTTATTTAAGGGGATATCTGTATTAGCAGCTGCAAAAACAGCTATGTCATATTATACGAAATATTATAACTCTACCTCTGACTATGAGGATGATAATTCTGATGCGTTCCGTCATGCTCTCTGGATGATATTATCTGCAAGAAATGCAGATGCTGCATATGCAAGAGAGTTTGGTGTGGCACATGAAGATGACTGGCCAGGCAGTGCGTTAGCAAGAAAGATGGATTTGTTTAACAACAATGTGGGCATTAACAAAGCAACAAAAATTCCATCAAATGCACCTTCTGATGTTATAATTGATATATCACTAGTACTTATAAATGATGCAGTAAAAAATGGAGAACTCCGACGATTTAAAGGTTCAGATATCGGCACTAAAAACTATATAATTAAAACAAATTCGGTGGGGTCTAGAAAATGAGTAGAAAAACTTTTTTGGTTTTAGGTATATTTAGCTTTATATTAATAATAGCTTTGTATTATAATTCAGTTTATTTGTTAAGAGAAAGCAGTATACCTAGCGAAATAAAAACAGAAATTTCCAAATTAGATAGTGTTAATTTTGATAAATTAGTTACTGGAGATTGGAATAACATAGTGATTGTTTCACCATATACAGACTCAAGTGAAATTAGGAAGCAATACAATATTAATTTCAGTCGAATTGCTAATAAATCGATTGAGTATGGTGATAATCAGAGCTTATTCATATTTTGTGAAGGGAATAAAGCTGAAAGCTATTTCTATATTCAATATCAAGTTGCTGTGATTGACTATTCTAAGCTACCAAAAATGCGAAGAATTGAACGTGAAAATTCTATTTTTACAGTTGAGCGAAAAAACACGGGAGAGTCTATCACAGTATTATCTTATACTTCTAAGTAGAATGAACTCACAAAAAGAAAAAGTTTGTAAAAAGCCCAAAGAGAGTAAGCAACAAAATATTAATAATTGAGATTTAAAAGGCATAAAATCAAGAAATAAGCACCTAAAATACTAACAACTCACAACAGCTTCTCAAAAAAACACTAACTGACTATTTCTAATCAGTTAGCGTTTTTATCTTTTCATAATTTATGTTGCCATTTTATTTCCACAAGGGTATCAAAACTTCGCAAACCCGCATGAATACAGGCTCTTTTGACTGCAAAATACTATTCCCACTCAACCCAAGGGAGCATATTTTATAGTATTGGGGGTATAAATCTTACTATTAAATACAATAAAACAAGGGGTTTTACACATATTATTTTAAGTATTTTTCTTTTTAATATCAAGATAATATCAAATCAAATATCTAATTTGATTAATAGATTAATTGCAATCTACTCTTAAAGCTCATCAATTCCTATACCTTTTAGATATTGATATATACCTGCATAATATTCAGGTTGTCTAGTTACATCATTTAAATCACCTTCAGGTACAAAAATTACAAAGCCTTGTCTTGCTCTCGTCATTAATACCCTATATGCATTTTTTAGATATAAAACATTTTCTGGTTTATTAATATTTTGCCACTTAGATCCTACAAAATTGTAATATTCAAATTTGCCATTATTAAATCTTAAATTAGCATCCCAACATAATACAGACCAATCCAGCTCAAGGCCTTGAATATCAAACTCTGTCGCTGTTTCTTCAAGAAAATACGATGAACGTACGTCGTCCTTTCCGTTTAAAAACCATGTTGGTGCATCCACTTTGTTTTGTACCCAAATACCGTATGTACGAAGACGTTTGGCGCCAGAACTTGCTATCATACCATATCTTTGTGATCCTTTGGCTTGGCTGCCTGCCCATGCTTTTGCTTTACTAATATCACGTGTTATGTAAATAGGGTAGTCGTTTTTAAATTGTGTTAGTAAGCTCTTGGCATTATCCGGATTAACATCAAGTACATCCTTTACAAAACCTGCAACATTCTCACTTCTAAAAGATCTTAATGATACTGACAGATGAAGCTCTTCTACTATTTTACAATTTAAACCTTCAATTAAACTATTTACTGATTTACCTCTTGTATATTCATGATCTGAGATTTTATCTGATACATAAACATCCCAGTGGGAAAACTTATTTCTTAAAGAGTCAAACCATTCACTTAGTCCTGCTTCACCAGTATTTATCTCTTGTCCTCCACCGATTAAACAAACGATAGTACTCCAATCTGGGTGTCTGTCCATAATACTTATTAGAAATTCTGGCTCTGACATGTCAAAATTAAGAACTCCTTTTTTTCTTTTCATAAAGCTTGTAAGGTTTGCTTCATCCCATGCACGCTGAGCCTCATCAAAAATAGCAACTTTTTCTGTTGGAGCAGCTAACGTTGAAATAGCATCATCTCTAAAATGGTGAATAATCTGTATAAACTCTTTGGATTTACGCATGGCTTCAGATTTCTTAGTATTATTTCTTTTTGCATCATCTCTAGCAAGGGATTCTTGTAGCACATCAACTAATGGTCCGTTGCCTGATAAGAATACAGCATGTTCTTCCTCTGCTACACGTTGTCTATCAATCGCTATATTAAGACCTGCTAAGGTCTTTCCGGCCCCTGGGACACCAGTAACAAAACATATAGATTTCTTATTGTTTTCTTTTGTATAGTTTATAATGTCACTGATTGCCTTTGTTGTTCGGGTTAAGTTAATTGCACTAGCATCATTTCTTGAAATTTCTTCCACGTTATGACCGTGGTATAAGGCCTGTGCAGCTTCAATTATTGTTGGTGTTGGCATATAAATTGAATTTATCCAATCTTCAGCACAAAAATGATTCTCAATATGACTAATTGTAATAGTCCTAATACAATCAGCTATATTATCTTTATTGCAACACAACGGATTTAAAATCTTGTCTTTCATCAAAGATATTGAAAGATAACTTTCAGGTGCTTCAGTACATATTAAAATTGGAACTAACAGTTTATCATGGCTTTCTTTATGAAAACTGTTTAAGTCCAAGGCGTAATCTACAACTTGTTCAATATCATGGGAAAGATATTTACTACTACCTACTTTAAATTCTAATAAGAATATTATTCCCTTATGAATAAAGACACCATCAATTCTATTTCCAATACGCGGAATTGTATATTCGAATATGATATGACCATCATCAAACTTAGCAAGCTGTTCTTTTAAAATTTCAATTTCCATTTTCCAAGTATTTTTTTGCAGGTCTTCTGCTGAAAATTGATCATTGCTACATAATTCACCAAAAATCTCTAACTTATTCTTTGATAAAAAGTCAGTTAATGTATCTGAATAATATGCTCTTTGTATATACATAGTAATAAGCTCCTAATCCCCAATTTTATATATTTTAATTATATATTATTTATAGAACTCATACAAGTTTTGGGAATTCAATATTGTAGAATTTTAATTATCCTCTACGAAAGTATCTAACACAAACCTTGCCCCTAGCTGAAATCCTTCTGAAAATTTCTCCATTTCAGAAAAATGACTTAGTTCATTTTGAGCATTTACCAGGTGAGATGACAATCGTTGCTCATTCTTAGTGTTTGGTAGTGGTTTTAAAAGCTCATTTATACTTTACTTATAATCCAATATCTCTATATATAAATAATTTCTTTTAGCACAACCTCCTCAGCCAAAAGCTGATAATTACTCATCCTAGCCACCCATTCTATTTGGTTATTAGCTTTCATATCTTCGTTAACCCCGTTAAGCTTTTGCCCAGTGAGCAACCATTTGATCTACCTGTGCTTGAGCCTGTTCATTAATTTCAAGCAAATGTTTATTTAGTTCTCCAGATAAGTACAAACTCATGTACAAGCTATTCTTATGCTCTCTAAGGTAGGTTTCTCTTAGTAAACCATATTTACCTACCCATATATCTTCTTCTACTGGCAACTCTATATTAGGGTAATACATACCATCTTCAGCTATGGTATACCACAAGCTATTATTTTCGTCAAAAATTTCTTTTTGTAATTTATCCATATTAAATCACCCCTAAATTTTTAAGTATCAATACACAATCTTTCATACCTTTTTCATACATTTGTCTTGTTTCATATTCCTGTACCAAACCTAGTTCAAATAACACTTCTTCGATACTACGGTATTTACACTTAAATTTAGCTATTGTAAAATAAGGCTTTTAATATTCCGCGCATTATATTTTGTATGAAATATTCATATTATTGACTATATTAATATCAAATTAATATCTGCAACCAATACAATAATTATTTCTTAATTGCTAGTAACACAAACGTGCACGTTGTGTTTCAAAGCAAATAACGAAAGAATACCTTTACTGTAATTCTCTGTTTTAATATCAATTTAATATTACATCACAAAAAGACCCCAAAACCCTGTATTTACAAGGCTTTCGGGAATTTCTTTAATTATTCCCACTCTATAGTTGATGGTGGTTTGCTCGTAATGTCATAAACTATTCGATTTATACTACTTACTTCATTTGTTATTCTACTGGATATTTTTTCTAGCACTTCATATGGGATTTTTGCCCAATCAGCAGTCATAAAGTCTGAGGTTGTTACTGCTCTTAATGCCAAGGTGTAGTCATAGGTTCTAAAGTCACCCATAACTCCTACTGTTTTTGTTGATGTTAGTACTGCAAAGTATTGATTTATACTTTTGTCTAGATCTGATTTTGCTATTTCATCTCTGTATACCCAGTCTGCATCTCTTAGTATATCTAGTTTTTCCTTGGTTATTTCTCCCATTACTCTTATGGCTAATCCAGGCCCTGGGAATGGTTGTCTAAATACAAGATAATTCGGTAGACCAAGTTCAATTCCTAGTTGTCTAACCTCATCTTTAAATAGTAGTCTCAAAGGTTCAATTATCTCTTTAAAGTCTACGAAGTCAGGTAAGCCACCAACGTTATGATGACTTTTTATCACAGCAGCTTCTCCTTCTCCACTTTCAATTACATCAGGGTATATTGTTCCCTGAGCAAGGAAGTCAACTTTTCCTATCTTTTTAGCTTCTTCTTCAAAAACTCTTATGAATTCTTCTCCAATTATTTTTCTTTTCGTTTCTGGATCACTTATCCCTGTAAGTTTTTCTAAGAAACGTTTCTCTCCATTTACTCTTACAAAATTCATTCCAGAATCTTTAAACGCTTCTTCTACCTCATCACCTTCATCTTTTCGCATTAGTCCATGATCCACAAATATACATGTAAGTTGATTTCCTACCGCTTTTGATATTAAGGCTGCAGCTACAGATGAGTCCACACCACCCGATAAGGCTAGCAATACTTTACCATCTCCTACTTTTGCTTTTATATCTGCTATACAAGTTTTAGCATAATTGTGCATTGTCCATTGTCCTGTACATCCACATACGTCATATACGAAGTTTTTAATCATTTCACTTCCGTTAATGGTGTGATTAACTTCCGGGTGATACTGCATTGCATATAGCTTTTTTTCTGGATTTTCCATTGCTGCAAACGGACAGTCATTAGTTTTTGCTGTCCCCATAAATCCTTTAGGAAGTTTCTCTACATAATCCACATGACTCATCCAAGTTATTTCTTTTTCTGAAAGATTTTGGAACAACTTAGAAGCTTTTTCAAACGTAGTTTCAGTTTTCCCAAATTCACTTGAAGTTCCAGAACTGACCTTACCACCTAGACCATGAGCCATTAATTGCATACCGTAGCATAAACCTAAAATGGGTATACCTTGATTATATATCTCTATATCAATCTGAGGAGATTTTTCTTCATACACAGAGTTTGGTCCTCCAGTGAAAATTATACCCATAGGTTTAAGCTCTTTTATTTTATCCATTGCTTTTTTATATGAAACAACCTCGCAATAAACCTGTGTTTCTCTTACCCTTCTTGCAATTAGTTGATTATACTGTCCCCCAAAATCCACTACCAATATCATTTCTCTACTCATTTTATTCTCCTGTCTGAGCACTATAGTTTGGTGCTTCTTTTGTTACTGTTATATCGTGTGGATGACTTTCCTTTAATCCAGCTGAAGTTATCTTTACAAATACAGAGTTTTCTTTTAACTCATCAATCGTTTTCGCTCCACAGTAACCCATTCCAGCTCTCAATCCTCCAATTATTTGGAATATAAGTTCAGAAACTTCACCCTTGTAAGGCACCATTCCCTCTACCCCTTCAGGAACTAATTTTTTTATATCTTTTTGGAAGTATCTGTCTTTTGAGCCTTTTTCCATTGCTGCTATTGAGCCCATCCCTCTATATGACTTAAAACTTCTTCCTCTATAAAGTATAGTTTCGCCTGGTGATTCCTTTGTTCCAGCTAACATTGAACCTATCATTACTACAGCACCACCGGCTGCTATGGCTTTTACCACATCTCCCGAATATTGAATTCCACCATCGGCAATAATTGGAATATTATGTTTTCTTGCTTCCTCATAACAATCCATAATAGCTGATACCTGAGGTACTCCTACCCCTGCTACTACTCTGGTAGTACATATGGAACCTGGTCCTATACCAACTTTTACGCAATCTGCACCAGCTTCTATTAAAGCCTTTGTCGCTTCTTTTGTAGCTACATTACCAGCAACTATAGGAAGGTTTGGGTAAATCTCCTTTACTTTTTTAATAGTTGTAATAACACCCATAGAATGTCCATGTGCAGTATCTACTACAATTAAGTCAACTTGAGCCTTTACTAAAGCATCTACTCTTTCAAGAATATCATCTGTAACACCTACAGCGGCCCCACATAAAAGCCTTCCATTTTTATCAGTGGCTGAATTAGGAAATTTAATCTTTTTTTCAATATCTTTTATTGTTATTAACCCTTTAAGCTTACCATATTCATCTATTATAGGAAGTTTTTCAATTTTATGTTTTCTTAACAACTCTTGAGCTTCTATTAATGTAACACCCTCTTTTGCTGTTACTAGATTATTGCTAGTCATAGCCTCTTTAATTTTTTTAGAAAAATCTTCTTCAAATCGAATATCTCTATTTGTTATAATACCAATAAGTATATCATTCTCATCAACAATTGGCACTCCAGAAATTCTATATTTACCCATTAACGTATCTGCATCCTGAATTGTTTTTTCTTTTGTTAAAGAAAAAGGATCGGTAATAACACCATGTTCTGATCTTTTTACTTTATCTACCTCTGAAGCCTGTTCTTCAATAGACATATTTTTATGAACTATACCTATTCCACCTTCTCTTGCTATAGCAATTGCCATTGCATGCTCCGTTACTGTATCCATACCTGCACTCACAATTGGTATATTTAATTTTACACCTTTTGTAATATAGGTTTCGGTACTTACTTGATGTGGTAAAACATCAGACTCTTGTGGTACTAATAAAACATCATCAAAAGTTAAAGATTCACCTAAAATTTTTGCCATATTCCCAACCTCCAAATTTATTAAAAAAAACATGGTTACCTTATGTACCCCATGTTCTGTTCACGACAAAAGAGAGATACTCATAGTGAAAATAGGTTTTCGTAGAAACGCTGATCCATCTCGTCAGCTTATATGAGTAACCATTTAATTATTGTATTTTAGAATAACAAAAAAATCCCTATTTGTCAATGAAATACGGATATAATCTACATAATAATTTGTTTAGGGGATATGATAATATATCATATCCCCTAAATGCAATAAATTTACAGCTCTAACATGTCCATAAGTTCTTTTTTTGATTTTACTCCTGCTGAACTAGCTAACATCTGTCCGTTTGAAAATACCATAATTGAAGGTACACTCATGATTCTAAATTGTCTTGCTAACTCTTTATTTTCATCTACATTTATCTTACAAATCTTAGCTTTACCACCTACTTCATCTGCTAAAGCCTCCACTATTGGTAACAACTCTTGACAAGGCCCACACCAAGGTGCCCAAAAATCTAATAATACAGGGACTGTAGATTTTATGACCTCTTCTTGAAAATTATCTTTATTTATTACTACTGCACTCATTTTAATTCCTCCTTTTATTTATGAATATATTATAATACCTTCGTATAACTTTTCACAGTGATAATGTCACTATCTAGACGGTATTATTTCTATCCAATATCCATCTGGATCAATGATAAAGTAGATACCCATCTGCGGATTTTCAAAGCAGATACATCCCATTTTTTTATGCTTTTCATATGCAGCGTCAAAGTCATCTACTGAAAATGCTATATGAAATTCATTATCTCCTAAATTATATGGTTGTTCCCACTCTTTTAAATATGTTAATTCAAGGCTATGTGACGTTACTCCATCTCCCAAATAAACTAATTTAAAACTACCATCTGTACCTTCTTTTTCTTTTACCACTTCTAACTCAAGAGCTTGTTTATAAAACTCTATGCTCTTTTCTAAATTTAAGACATTAATATTGTTGTGAGCAAATTTAAACTGCATATATTCCTCCTATTCATTAAAGTTATCAATAATTATTTACGTCTTTTATTTTAACATTTTTAACTAATAAAAAATAGTATAATATAAAAAAATCTTGTAACTATTCTTTATCCACTGTATAATTGCATAGTAAATATTAAATATGAAAGAGGTACTATGGAAAATAAACTTACTAAAAATAATGATAAGGCCCCAACTCCAATAAATAATTTGACAAATATAGAGAAAAGCATAGTAAAAAAATTCAGAAAATCTTTGTGGTCACCTTTTGTTAGGGCTTTGAAAGAATATTCAATGATAGAGGATGGAGATGTTATTGCTGTTGCAATATCTGGAGGGAAAGATAGTTTGTTAATGGCAAAACTTTTTCAAGAACTTCATAAATATAGTGACAAAAATTTCACTCCTGTATTTATATCTATGAATCCTGGTTTTTTTGACAAAAATTTAAAACAGCTTAAATATAACTGCGAATACTTAAATATCCCCGTAAATTATTTTGATACTGATATTTTTTCTGTTGTAGATAGAATATCTAAAGACTATCCTTGCTATATGTGTGCTCGTATGCGAAGGGGAGCCTTATATGATAAAGCTGAAAGTCTTGGATGTAATAAACTTGCACTTGGACATCACTATGATGACGTTATAGAGACAACTATGATGAACCTTCTTTATACAGGTTCATTTGGAACAATGTTGCCAATATTAGATTCTACTAACCATGCAGGTATGCAAATAATAAGACCTTTGTATAATATAAGAGAACAGGATATAATTCGCTTTACAAATTACAATAATATAAATGCAATGAACTGTGCTTGTAGTGTTGCCGCTGGAAAAATTGCCTCTAGCAGGAGAGAAGTAAAAGAACTGATAAAAACTTTAAGTATATCCAACCCTAATGTAGAGAAATGTATATTTAAAGCACCTAAAAATATAAATTTAGATACTTGCCTTGGTTGGAAATATAAGGGTAAAAATAATTATTTTTTAGACTAATTACAAATAATAAAAATATAATAAAAAATGCTACTGCATGATTGCAGTAGCATTTTAAAATTTTTTATTTTAAAAATCCTTCAAGTATTCCACCATACTGGATGAATAACGGAGCAAATACAAGAGAAACTATAGTCATAAGCTTAATTAATATATTGATTGATGGACCTGAAGTATCTTTAAATGGATCTCCAACTGTATCTCCAACAACGGCTGCTTTATGAGGTTCAGAACCCTTTCCACCATGTGCTCCACCTTCAATGTACTTCTTAGCATTATCCCAAGCACCACCTGCATTTGACATCATTATAGCCATCAGAACTCCAGATACAAGCGCTCCACCTAGAAGTCCACCTAGTGCTTCTGTTCCTAATAATATCCCTACGATTATTGGAGAAGCTACTGCTAGTAATCCTGGTATTATCATTTCTCTAAGAGCTGCTGCTGTTGAAATATCGACACATTTAGCATAATCAGGTTTACCAGTTCCTTCCATAATTCCAGGAATTGTTCTAAACTGTCTTCTAACTTCTTCAATCATTTGAAAAGCAGCTTTACCAACAGCTTCCATTGTGATTGCAGAGAATAAAAATGGTAGCATACCACCTAGTAACATACCTACCATAACTGTAGGTTTAGTAATTGATATTGCCGACAATCCTGTTGCCGCTGTGTATGAAGCAAACAGTGCTAATGAAGTAAGCGCTGCTGAACCAATAGCAAATCCTTTACCAATAGCAGCTGTTGTATTACCAACAGAGTCAAGTTTATCAGTTATCTCTCTGACTTCGTGAGGTAGTTCACACATTTCAGCAATACCACCTGCATTGTCAGCAATTGGTCCGTAAGCATCAACAGCTATTGTCATACCACTTGTTGCAAGCATTCCTACAGCTGCAAGAGCTATACCATATAATCCTGCAAATGCGTAAGCAACTAAAATTCCTACAGATATGAGGATAATTGGATACATAGTTGATAACATCCCAACTGCCAAACCAGAAATGATAGTTGTAGCAGGACCTGTTTCAGATTGCTTCGCAATCTTTTGAACATGCTTATGATCCCCAGATGTGTATATTTCTGTAATTGTACCTATCAAAGTTCCTACAACTAAACCTGCAACTATCGCATAAAATCCTGAAAGATTTTGAAGGAACATATTTGATAAAAAGAAAGAACCAACAATAGTTATACCAGCAGAAGCATATGTTCCTGCGTGTAAAGCCTTTTGCGGATCAACATTCTCTCCACCCTTTACAAAGAAAGATCCTATAATAGAAGCTAATATTCCTAAACCAGCAATAGCAAGTGGAAATAAAGCTCCAGCAACTCCATAAGCCTCACCATTTACATTAACCGCAATAATCCCTAGAGTTATCGCTGAAATAAGAGAACCTACATAAGACTCAAAAAGGTCTGCTCCCATACCAGCAACGTCTCCAACGTTATCTCCAACATTATCAGCAATAACTGCTGGATTACGAGGATCATCTTCAGGTATTCCAGCCTCTACCTTTCCAACAAGGTCAGCTCCAACGTCAGCAGCCTTTGTATATATACCTCCACCAACTCTACCGAATAAAGCTAATGAAGAAGCTCCTAGTCCAAATCCTGTTAAAATAGTTGCTGCACTTGATGGGTCGTATCCTAACATCTCTGTAAGAACAAAATAAAGAACACCTACTCCAATAATACCTAGACCTACAACACACATTCCCATTACAGCTCCACCAGAAAACGCAACAGAAAGTGCCTCTTTCATTCCACCCTCTCTAGCTGCATTAGCGGTTCTAACGTTAGCTTTAGTTGCAACCTTCATACCAAAAAAACCAGCAAGTGTTGAAAAAACGGCTCCTACTACAAAACAAATAGCAGTTGGCCATGAAATTCCGATACCTAAAATTACGAATAATGCCACTATAAAAATAACAAGAACCTTATATTCTCTAGTTAAAAAAGCCATAGCTCCTTCTTGAATATAAGAAGATATTTCAACCATTCTTGCATTTCCAGCAGAAACTTTGTTGATCTTGCCTGTCAGCATAAAAGCAAAAACAAGCGCAACTACCCCAATCATAGAGGCAATTAATGCCATATTCATCTCTTTTCCTCCTAAAAATTAAAATTATTGAAGTGCTACTAATGCAATAGCTAATAGAATAAATAGCACAGCACACACTTTTGTTACTCTTCTAAAAACAACATCCATACCTCTAGCTTTATTTCCAGCCAGCTGCTCTGCAGCTCCAGAAATAACGCCTAGTCCTGCCTTGTTGCTTGATTGTAACAATACACTAGCTATTAAAACTAAACTACATATAATTTCTAAAACTAATAGAAACGTCCTCATATTTGCACCTCCATTTTTCAAAATGTACTACAGTATTTTATCACAATAAACTTGAAAATACAAGTTAAAATCATTTTTTGAATCAAACAATTAATTTTTTTAAATCCCAAAGAAATTTTTAGCATTATTTAAAGTTATTTTCATAACCTCAGCAACAGACAATCCTTTTATTCTCGCAACTTCTTCTGCAATATATTTCACAAACATTGGTTCATTTCTTTTCCCCCTAAAAGGTTCTGGTGTTAAATACGGACAATCTGTTTCAATAAAAAGAGACTCAATTGGAATATATTTAACTACCTCTCGCAATGTGCATGATTTTTTAAAAGTAATTGGCCCGCTTATAGAAAAATATCCACCCATATCTAAATATAATCTTGTCATCTCAACACTTTGATTATATGAATGAAGCACAAATTTTGATCCACTATTAAAATTTTTTATAATATTAAAAGTGTCTTGAACTGCATCTCTAGAATGAACCACAAATGGAAGATTCAACTCATTAGCTAAAATTATTTGCTTTTTAAATACTTCTTTTTGTATTTCTCTCGGTGAGTTATCATAATAGTAATCTAAACCAATTTCACCAATAGCCACAACTTTGCTGTTCTTTGCTATTTCTTTCAACTTATCAATTTCACAATCACCAACTAACCTTGAATCATGGGGATGTATCCCGACTGTAGCATAAATAAAGCTATGCTTTTCAGCTAAAGTTACAGAAGATAGGGAACTTTTCAAGTCAGCTCCCACATTAATAACAAAATCAACTCCATTTTTGTTTAGATTCTCTATCAGAACTTCTCTATCATCATTAAAACGCTCATCATCAAGGTGTGCATGGGTATCGAATAAACCCATTATTTAACCTCCCAACCATCTTCTAATCCATCTAAACTCAAAACTTTTAATACTGTTTCATCAGAATTTGCTGCTGAAAGAATCATTCCTTCTGATATCACACCTCTTAATTTAACAGGCTTTAAGTTTAAAACAACTACCAAGGTTTTGTCTATCAATTCTTCTGGTTTATAATAATTTGCAATTCCTGAAACTATCTGTCTTGTTTCGTTACCTACCTGCAATTTGAATACCAAAAGTTTTTCTGCCTTAGGATGTTTTTCACATTCCAAAACCTTAGCAGTTTTAAGTTCGATTTTTTCAAAATCATCAATCGTAATTTCGTCCTTATGAACTACTGGAATTTCTTTAACCACTTCATTCTTTGGAGAAAACAAATCTTCCAAAAACTCTAATTCTTTTTCGATATCTAATCTAGGGAAGAGCATTTCACCCTTTGTAACTTTAACATTTTTTTCGTTGCAACCAAATCTTCTTGATTCATAGGTTCTATACTCATTAGCTACATTTAACTGTTCGAACATCTTGTCAGCAGTCTTGTGGAGCATAGGTGAAATCATAACTCCAACAACTCTCAACGACTCATATAAATTATATAAGACTGTGTCCAATATCCCTTTATTTTCCTGATCTTTTGCAAGGTTCCAAGGAGCAGTCTCATCAATATATTTATTACTTCTTCTTATAACCTTCCATATACATTCAAACGCTTCACTGTATTGAAGGTTATCCATAGCTTCATCCACTTTGTGTGGCATAGAACTTATCATCTCAATTAAATTTTGATCAAACTCTGTAGACACATTAGGACTTGGAACAATTCCACCATTATATTTTTCTATCATAGATATGGTTCT
>JBOFZL010000074.1:0-13197 GCA_051655155.1 Filifactoraceae bacterium | reverse complement strand
TTCTTCTAAATCTGCCATCTCATTTCTTATAGTTGCAGCGCTTACCCCTAACTCTCTTCTTTTTGATATAGTTCGTGATCCAATAGGCTCCCCAGTATCTATATATTCTTTTACAATAAACTCAAGAATTCTGAGTTTTCTTTCCGAAAGATTGTTTCTATCGAACATATGACACCTCCTAACCATTCGTTAGCACTCACTCTATTTGAGTGCTAAAAGCTCTATTGAAATAATACAACTTTAGAAATTTTTTGTCAATATCTTTTTATAAAAATATAGTGAAATTTCCATATGTTTTAAAAAGAAAAAGGTTGAAAATTTTATTTCAACCTAAAAACAATCTCTAGAATATTATCAACTTCTTTTTCTAAATCTAATATACTCCCATTATTAAAAATTACATAATCTGCTCTCGATATTTTTTCAGATTGCTTAATTTGCGACTCCAATATTAATTTAGCTTTTTCAACAGTTGTATTATCTCTTTTCATTATTCTTTTCATTTGAACATCATAATCACAAGCAACAACTATTATAATATCCATATACTTGTCATACCCTGCCTCAAAAAGTAATGGTATATCAAAAACTACAATAGCTTCATCTTTATAAATTAAATACTCTTCCCAGATTCTCTGGTTTATTAATGGATGCATTATATCTTCTAATTTCATTTTATATATATCATTAGAAAATATTAAATTTCGTAAGTAACCCCTGTCTAACTTACCTTTATTATCTAGAATCTTCTCTCCAAAGCAATCTACAATTTCCCTCAAATATTCAGTATCATCAGTGATTTTTCTAGAAATTTTATCAGCATCTATAACTCTTATTCCTCTGTTAATTAATATATTAGATACTGTTGTCTTGCCTGTTCCTATTGATCCAGTTAACCCAACTTTCATAGCTATTCACCTACTTAGAATCGTACCAAGATTTTCCTATTTCAACATCCACATCTAAATCAACTTTCATTTTTAAAACATTCTTCATTATGTCCTGTATTTTTAATGATAATTCTTTTGCTATATCTTCTTTCGCTTCTATTATTAATTCGTCGTGTATCTGAAGAATCAATTTTGCATCATAATTTTCTTTTTCTAAAAATTCATAGACTGCTATCATGGCTAATTTAATTATATCAGCAGCTGAACCTTGAATTGGTGTATTCATTGCCAACCTATTTCCTAATTTTTTGATTATTCCATTGTTAGATTTCAATTCTGGTATATATCTTCGTCTTCCAAGAATTGTTGTTGAATATCCTAGTTTAGTAGCTGAACCTATTACTTCATCAAGATAATTTTTAATTTTAGGATAATTTTTTAAGTAATCATTAATGTATATCTTAGCTTCTTTAAGGCTTATTCCTAGATTGTTCGAAAGTCCAAAATCACTTATTCCATATACGATTCCAAAATTAACAGCCTTTGCAGCACCTCGCATCTCTTTTGTCACTTCATTTAATTTGACTCCGAATACCTCTGCTGCAGTTTTTAAATGAATGTCAATATTATCCATAAAACCTGATATCATCTTTTCATCATCTGACATATGTGCTAATACTCTTAATTCAATTTGTGAATAATCAGCATCGATTAATGTGTATCCTTCTTTTGCAACAAAAACTTTTCTTAAAGCCCTGCCTTCTTCTGTTCTTACTGGTATATTTTGCAAATTAGGCTCCATAGAAGAAATTCTTCCAGTGGTAGTTATTGTCTGATTAAAAGTAGTATGAACTCTTGGTCTCTCACTTGAAACAATTCCTAACAAACCCTCTACATAAGTAGATTGCAGTTTTGTTATTTTTCTATATCCAATTATATATTCTATTATTTCATGATCTCCTCTTAGAGATTCTAATACCTCTATACCTGTTGAATACCCATTTTTTGTTTTCTTTCCATGTTTTAATCCAAGTTTCTCAAAAAGCACCACCCCTAATTGCTTAGGTGAATTGATATTAAACTTTTCTTTCGCAAAACCATAAATTTTGTCTTCATAATCAGATAGGATAATATTGTATTTTTTTTGTAAATCCTTCAATATTTCTATATCTAACAATATTCCTTCTTGTTCCATATCAGCCAAAATAGAAATCAATTTAATCTCTACATTTTTAAATAAATCATACATACCCAAATCACATAAAGTCTCTATAATTACAGGCTTTGTATATTCAATCAAGGTCAAAACATCACAATAATATTTATCTATAACTGCTTTATCTGCAAAAAACGGAGATATTTCCTTTTTCCCTTTTCCTAAAATATTCTCCATATCCTCAATTTTTTCTTGAATATATTTTGAAGAAATAGAACTTGGAGAGTAGGTTGATGAGCTCGAATCAAGTAAATATTCTGCTATAGATAAATCATAATCAATATTATTAAGTTTAATACCATATTCGCTTAATACATTAATATCTTCCTTTAAAATATATCCTGATATTCTGGGTTTTTTATTTAAAATGATATCTTTTAGCACGTTTATTTCTGATTCATTGCCATAATAATATATTCCATCTGACTTTAAATAATATCCTATTAATCTCTTTTCCTTTATATTCCCTTTCTCGAATACTGTTTTAATGATTATTTCTTTTGAGTCTTCTAACTCATTTATGCTTTTAACATTATAATTTTCTTTTAAAATATTCTTTGATTTTTTATTAGTATCAGTTTCCTCTACCTCTCCAACTTTATCTATTTTACTTAATAATCGTTTCAATTCTAAATTAGAAAATAATTCTCTTAGTTTTCTATTATTCTGTTTATTTAAAATTAATTCTTCTTCATCAAATTTAATTGGTATATCTCTTACTATTGTAGCTAATTTTTTGCTCAGCAAAGCTATTTCCTTTGCATTTTCAAGTTTTTCTCTTGTACTCCCTTTAATATTTTCAATATTTTCAAATATATTTTCCATTGTTCCAAAATCTGTTAATAATTTTATTCCAGTTTTTTCACCTATCCCTGCAACTCCAGGAATATTATCAGACTGATCTCCCATTAATCCTTTTAAATCAATAAATTGAGTAGGTGTCAAATTATATTTAGATATAACATCATTCGTATTGTATGAATCTAGTTCCGTTAAACCTTTTTTAGTTATTAAAATTGTAGTTTTTTCACTTGCTAACTGCAAAGCATCCTTATCTCCTGTAACTATAATTACATCAAAACCATTTTCTTCACCTAACTTAGATATAGTGCCAATTATATCA
This sequence comes from Filifactoraceae bacterium, assembly GCA_051655155.1. Lineage (GTDB taxonomy): Bacteria > Bacillota > Clostridia > Peptostreptococcales > Filifactoraceae > JBOFZL01. The sequence goes on along the minus strand of JBOFZL010000074.1, from coordinate 9,968 downwards.
TCTGCCTCAAACCCCTGAATTTCTGTTCTATCTATTCCCATTGCATCTAGTATTTCTTTCATAGGTTCTAACTGCATTCTCAATTCTTCTGGCATTCCTTTTCTTTGAGATTTATAGTCTTTATACTCTTTATGCCTAAAGGTAGGAGCTTTAAGATCAAATGCAACAGACATGTGAGTAGGCTTGTAATCATCAATAATTTTATAGAGCATCATACAAAAACCATATATTCCATTTGTATATATACCATCTTTATTCATTAAAGGAGGTAAAGCGAAATACGCTCTATTTAACAAAGAGTTTCCATCTAATAAAATCAATCTTTTCATAAGTATTACCTTTCTTTTACTTTCATTATTACTTCTTGTATATTATAATATCATATAGATAGAAATTAAAACATATGATTTAAATAAATAAGACCTAAACATAAATTTATGTTTAGGTCTTATTTATTTTATTTATTTATCAATTATGTTATCTACCTTTTCTTTTAGTACAGCTTGTGCTGCTGATAATCTTGCTACTGGTACTCTAAATGGTGAACAAGATACATAATCTAATCCTATCTGGTGGAAAAACTCAACAGATGCTGGATCTCCTCCATGTTCTCCACATATTCCAAGTTTTATATTTGGTCTTGTTTTCCTTCCTAAGTCACAAGCGATTTTTACCAATTTCCCGATTCCGTTTTTATCCAAAACTTCGAATGGACTCTTTTCAAATATCCCTTTATTAGTGTATTCATTTAAGAATTTCCCCGAATCATCTCTTGAGAATCCAAATCCCATTTGAGTAAGATCATTAGTTCCAAAACTAAAGAATTCTGCCTCATTCGCAATTTCATCTGCTAGTATTGCCGCTCGTGGAACCTCTATCATTGTTCCAATAGAATAATCTATCGCTTTACCCTGTTCTTCAAAAACTTTATTTATTTCAAACACGACACAATCCTTAACATATTTTAATTCTTTTTCTTCTCCAACCAAAGGTATCATTATTTCTGGCACAACATTAATCCCTTCTTCCTTTACTAAAAGTGCTGCCTCCATAATAGCTCTAGCTTGCATCATATATATTTCTGGATATGTTACCGCTAACCTACAACCTCTATGACCTAGCATCGGGTTAACTTCATGTAAGTCTATTATAGTACCCTTTAACTCTTCATAGCTTATATTGAGACTGCTTGCCAGTGAAATTATGTCCTTTTCTTCTTGCGGTAAAAATTCATGAAGTGGAGGATCTAGCAGTCTAACAGTTGTAGGTCTTTCTCCCATAACTCTATATATTTCTACAAAATCTGTTCTTTGTAATGGCAATAATTCCATTAGAGCCTTTTGTCTTGATTCGATATCTTTTGCAACTATCATTCGTCTTACTTTGGGAATTCTTTTTTCATCAAAGAACATATGCTCTGTACGGCATAAGCCTATACCTTCCGCCCCAAACTCCACAGCTATTTTAGCATCTCTTGGTGTATCTGCATTGGTTCTAACTTTCAACTGCCTTATTTCATCTACATATTTCATAAACACATTAAAATTTCCAACCAATTCAGGTTTAAGTTTTGGAATATCACCAAGATAAACATGCCCAGTGCTACCATTCAAAGAAATATATTCTCCTTCCATTATTGTCTTTCCATTATAATATATTGACTTTCCTTGCTCGTCAACTCTTATCTCTTGACACCCTGCAACACAACATTTCCCCATACCTCTTGCAACCACTGCGGCATGGGATGTCATACCTCCTCTAGCTGTCAAAATACCTTCTGCTGATACCATTCCTTCAATATCTTCAGGTGATGTTTCCTGTCTTACAAGTATTGTTCTTTCTCCCCTTCCTTTTGCCTCAACCACATCACTAGCATGAAAATATACTTTCCCTGCTGCTGCTCCTGGAGAAGCCGGTAGACCTGTCGCAATAACTTTTGACTCTTTTAAAGCTTTTTCATCAAAATTAGGATGAAGAAGTTGATCTAATTGTTTAGGTTCTACCCTTAAAACCGCTTCTTCTTTTGAAATAACTCCCGAATTAACAAGTTCTACTGCAACATTTATAGCAGCTTTTGCTGTTCTTTTACCTGCTCTAGTTTGAAGTAAGAATAATTTTTCTTTTTCTATAGTAAATTCAATATCTTGCATATCTCTATAGTGTTTCTCCAGTATTTCTGTAGTCTTTACAAACTCATTATATACACTTGGCATAACTTCCTTTAATTGATCAATAGATTGAGGCGTTCTGATTCCTGCCACTACATCTTCACCTTGAGCATTCATCAAAAACTCTCCAAATAACTTATTTTCTCCATCAGCTGGATTTCTTGTGAAAGCAACACCTGTTCCAGATGTATCTCCCATATTCCCAAATACCATCGCCTGAATATTAACAGCTGTTCCTAAATCATGTCTTATATCATTTAAATTTCTATAGGTTATAGCCCTTGCATTGTTCCATGATTCAAAAACTGCTTGAACAGCTAGAATAAGTTGTTTCATTGTATCTTGTGGAAAATGTTCGTGTTTTTCATCAAAATACACCTCTTTATATTCTTTAACCAAATTTTTTAAATCCTCAGCTGTCAAATCAGTATCTTGAGAATATCCTTTTATTTCTTTAACATCCTCAAGTAGCGACTCAAATCTGACCTTAGGAATTCCCATAGCCACATCAGAAAACATTTGTATAAATCTTCTATAACTATCATATGCAAATCTTTCATTTCCAGTTGAGGTTGATAATCCAATAACAGTTTCATCATTTAGTCCTAAATTTAGTATTGTATCCATCATTCCTGGCATAGAGAAAACTGCACCTGATCTTACTGAAAATAAAAGAGGATTTTCTTTATCTCCAAAGCTTTTTCCAAGTTTACTTTCAACTTCTTTAAGATGAGTTACAATTTCATTAATAAGTTCATCCCATATTTTTTTATCTTTAATATAATATTCATTACAAGCTTCTGTAGTTATTGTAAATCCTGGTGGTACGTTCAACCCAATATTAGTCATTTCTGCAAGATTTGCACCCTTACCGCCTAAAAGGCTTTTCATTTCTTTTTTTCCTTCATGAAAACTATAAACAAATTTTCCCATTATTTTCCTCCTAAATTTTAATCATTCAATAGCTTTACACCATTTCTCTTCAACGTGCTAATAACAATTTCAGCAGTTTCTTCAATTGCTTTATTTGAAACATTTATTATTGGACACCCTATCTTTCTCATTATTTTCTCCGCATAATCTATTTCCTCTAAAATACGTCGCATATCTGAATAATTCGCCCCACTTGGTAGACCCAATGCTTTAAGCCGCTCTTCACGAATTTGATTTAATTTTTCCGGTGAATTTGTAAGACCTATAACTCTCTTAGCAGAAATTTCAAATATTTCTTTTGGAGGAATAGATTCAGGCACTAAAGGAATATTTGCAACTTTGATATTCTTGTTAGCTAAATACATAGAAAGTGGAGTCTTAGAAGTTCTAGATATTCCCAAAATTACGACATCTGCTTTTGCTAATCCCCTTGGATCCTTTCCATCATCATACTTTACTGCAAACTCAATAGATTCGACCCTTTTAAAATAATTTTCATTTAATTTTCTTATTAATCCAGGTTCTCTTTTCGGTTTAAGCCCTGTTCGTTCCGAAATAGATCTTAATGTCTCTCCTAACAAGTCAATAGAACTTATACCATTTTCCTTAGAAAATTCATTTATCCTTTCAATTAAATCCTCTTCCACTAAAGTATATGCTATAATTGCACTCTTTTCCTTTGCATCTAATAAAATTTTTTCAAGAAAATCCATAGTTAATACATATGAAAATCTTGTAATTTCATAATTATCCATACTAAACTGCGATATACAAGCTTTCAAAATTAATTCTCCTGTTTCACCTAATGAATCTGATAAAACATACATGTTCAATTTAACCATTACGTTCTCCTAACCTGTAATTATATCAATAAATATTCTAGTTACATTTGTTTTTGTGAAACGTCCTACAATTTTAAGGTGTTCTTTATCATTTATAATTTCCTTCCTTACTACCGGAAGACTATCCACCTCATGAACTAAGAGTCTTTGCACTGCAATTGGAATTAATTCATGTTCTTCCACATAAACAACATTCGGCATCCTCGTCATTGCTAAACTGACTGGAGTATCATGAATATCAAGGCCTCCCACTGCACTTTTAAGCAAATCTTTTCGAGATATTATTCCTGAAAGCTCTCCCTCAGAAACAATGAAAATACTACCAGTATCTTCCATAAACATCGTTATAATAGCTGAATAAATAGTATCGGTCTCCTTAATGACTACCGGTAAACTCATAACTGACTCTACTGACCTTTCCTTTATCTTGCTTATTTGACCAATCGCACTAGAGCTTTTACCAAAGTAATACCCCACTTTAGGTCTAGCATCTAAAATACCGCTCATTGTTAAAATTGTAAGATCAGGTCTTAAAGTAGCTCTAGTAAGCTCTAACTTTGCTGCAATACTTTCACCTGTTATAGGCTGAAATTCCTTGACAATCTCAATTATTTTTTCTTGACGTTGAGTTAGTTGGATAATAACACCTCCTAAATGTTCGTTATTTATATATATAGTATGACACATTTCATATTTTGTCAAGAAATATGTAGTATATATATTGACTTTTTCAAATAAGTATACTAAAAACTAGTTTAATTTAACAAAAAAGACCACAAATCGTGGTCTTAAAATATTTTTTATTTATAAACTATCTCTGATAAATCTCCGATTTCATTCATAGTATCTTTTATAGAAACAAGCATAGAAAGACGATTACCCTTAATACTTTCATCTTTATCCATTATCATAACAGTATCAAACATATTATTAATACTTGGAATTATATATTTAAAGGTATTCAAAGCTTTAATATAATCTTTAGTTTTAATATGTTCTTCAAAACATTTCTTTTGATAAATATATTTTTCCCATAATTTCTTTTCTGAATCATCAATAAACAAACTTTCATTTATATTTATTGATGCAATATTTTTAGTTAGGTTTGCAACCCTAGAATATGCACTTAACTCTTGAGAAATATCCGACTCACACCAAACATTCAAAGCTTTAGCCTTATTAAATTTCTCAACAATTGTATTATTTCTTAAACTCATTATAGAATTAATAACATCATATCTAACGCCATTTTCTGATAATATGTTCTCAAATCTTAACATAAAAAATTTAAATAATTCTTCTTTCACATAACTTCTATCAAATTCTAAATTGCTAAAGTTATCTAAAGAAATTTCAATCAAGTCTTCAATGGTTACTGGTAATTCTTTTTCTTTAAGAATGTTTAATATACCAAGAGCCTGACGTCTTAATGCGTACGGATCTTGAGAACCTGTAGGAGTAATCCCTATTGCAAAAAATCCTGCTAAAGAGTCCATTTTATCAGCGATGGAAAGAATTATCCCTTCAGATGTTGATGGTAAATCATCTCCTGCATTTCTTGGTAAATAATGTTCAAAAATCGCATCAGATACTACTTTTGGTTCTTTTGATATTTCTGCATAATATTTACCCATCAAACCTTGTAACTCAGTAAATTCAAATACCATCATAGTAGTTAGGTCAACCTTACAAAGTTCTGCTGCCCTACTTATATAAGTTTTGTCATAGTTCATCTTATCAGATAACTTCATAGCCATATTTTTAATTCTATGTGTTTTATCTAAAATAGTACCTAACTTTTGTTGGAATGTTATTGTTGAAAGTTTTTCTATAAAGAAATCTAAATGTTTTTTTGTGTCTTCTTTGTAGAAAAACTCCGCATCACTTAATCTAGCTTCCAACACTTTTTCATTACCTTTTCTTACATTATCTATCATAAACTCATCACCATTCCTAACGGTTATGAACTTATTCATCAATTTCCCATCTTTATCTACAACTGGAAAATATCTCTGATGTGCTTGCATTGGTGTAGTTACAACCTCTTTTGGCAACTTTAAATATTCCTCTCTAAAAGAACCATAAAAAGCTGTAGGATATTCCACAATATAATTTACCTCATTTAAAATATCTTCATCGAGAACTAAAAATCCATCTAATTCACTTGCTACTTTATTGCACTTTTCCAATATTAAAGCTTTACGCTTATCCTGTTCTAAAATAACAAAGTTTTCCTCCAACTTTTTAACATAATCTTTAAAATCGGAAATTTCAATCCATTCCTTTCCTAAAAATCTATGACCTTTTGTTTTATTACCTGTCTCAATTCCCTCAATGTTAAATTTAATAATATCTTCTCCAAAAATACAAACTAACCATCTAATAGGTCTTACAAAACGAAGATTTTTTCCACCCCATCGCATTGATTTAGGAAAAGCCACATCTCTAATCATTTTATCAAAAATATCTTTTAGTATGTCCGTAGTTACTACTCCTTTTTTTTTCACTGTAACATAGGCATACTCTTCATTTTCTAGTTTTTTAAAATATAAATCTTCTTCACTAGCTCCCTTGCCCTTTAAAAATCCTAAAATAGATTTAGTTAAATTTCCATTTTCATCATAAGATATTTTTTTTGCTGGTCCTTTAAATTCTTCTTCAATATCAGGTTGTATCTCATCCAATCCAATAATATTTATTGCAAATCTTCTTGGTGTAGAATATATATTAATAGTTTTATAATTTAAATTTAAACTATTAAATTGACTTTCTAAAGAATTCTTCATATCCAAAATAGCACTATCAATAAACCTTGCAGGTATTTCTTCAGTTCCTATTTCAAAAAATAAATCTTTACTCATTAGTATTACCTCCTTTCAAAAGCGGAAAGCCCATTTCTCTTCTTTGCTCAACATAGCCTGCCGCTATTTTTCGTGCCATATTTCTAACACGAGTTATATATAAAGCTCTTTGACTTACCCCTATAGCTCCCCTTGCATCCAACAGATTAAAAGTATGAGAACATTTTAATACATAATCATACGCAGGCATTATTAGATTTTCATCGATAAGTTTTATCGCTTCTTCCTCATATACATTAAACTGATTTAAAAGCATGTCAATATTTGACTTTTCAAAACTATATACAGAATGCTCATATTCAGCTTTTTTAAATATATCTCCATATTTTATATCATCGGTATAATCTAAATCATATACATTTTCCTTATCTTGTAAATAAAGAGCTATACGCTCTAAACCATACGCCAATTCTGCCGATTCTAACTGACAGTCAATAGAACCTACTTGTTGAAAATATGTGTATTGAGTAATTTCCATACCATCACACCATACCTCCCAACCTAGACCCCAAGCACCAAAGGTTGGATTTTCCCAGTTATCTTCAACAAATCTTATATCGTGTTCCTTTGGCATTATACCTATGGCTTCCAAAGATTTTAAATAAAGCTCTTGAACATTATCTGGTGATGGCTTAAGAATTACTTGAAATTGATGATGTTGATATAATCTATTAGGATTATCTCCATACCTGCCATCAGCTGGTCTTCTTGACGGTTCTACATAACAAACCTTCCATGGTTCTGGTCCTAATGACCTTAGAAAAGTCTGTGGATTCATTGTACCTGCACCCTTTTCACTATCATAAGCTTGAGTAAAAATACAACCTTGTTCTGACCAATATTCTTGCAACTTTAAAATCATTTGCTGAAAATTCATATATATCCTCCTACTTAAATAAATAGATAAATCAAAATTATTATTGTTTAATTATACTACAACTAAATGGCTTGTTAAACATAATTTTTAAAGTTTTAAGCACATTTTATCAAACTTTATCTTAACTGTTTATTTTTCTTATTTTTTCTGTTATTATATAATATGAAAATTTAATTTAAGGAGATTCTAAATGGAAAACAAAAACAAACTCTTAGCAAAAATTGGCAATATTGAAATATTTGAATCAGAAGTAGATTATATGCTTCAAAATTTAAATCCTCAAGTAGCAATGAACTTTAAAGGTGAAGAAGGAAAAAACACTCTTTTAAATGAGCTGATAAATCAAAAACTACTTTACTCTGAAGCTTTAGAACAAGGTTTAGATAAAGATGCAGAATTTATTGAAGAATTAGATAAATTAAAAGAAAATTATCTTACTCAATTTGCCGTTAAAAAAATAATCAATTCGGTATCTGTAACTGATGATGAATTAAAAAACTTCTATGAAAAAAATAAAAATATGTTTGTTTCAAAAGAGCAAATAACAGCAAGTCATATTTTATGCGATAGCTTAGAAGAAATCGAAAAAATTTCTGAAGAAATTAAGTCTGGCATCTCGTTTGAAGAAGCTGCAAGTAAATACTCCAGTTGCCCATCTTCATCTAACGGTGGTAATCTTGGAACTTTTGGGAAAGGTCAGATGGTTCCAGAATTTGAAGAAGCAGCTTTCTCTTTAGAAAAAAATGCAATTTCACATCCAGTAGCTACCCAATTTGGTTACCACCTTATAAAACTTATAGAAAAAGAAGAACCTAAACAACTAAATTTTGATGAAGTAAAGTCTCAAATACACCAAAATTTATTAGCTGAGAAACAACATAAGAACTACATGGATAATATTGAACTTCTTAGAAATAAATATACAATTGAAATGATGTAATGCTATATACAAAAACTTTTAAGCATATATATTAGCAAAGTAAAGTATATCATTTAACTCAAAATATATTATTCCTTATAGCTAAATAGCGAAGTAGTATTTTACTACTTCGCTATTTTATGTGATTTCATTAATCTAAAGTTATATTTACTTTTTCAATATAGAATTTCAATAAATTATAATTTAATATTATATCATTTAATAATTAATTATTTTTATATAACAATATTCCTGTAGCAACTGCCACATTAAGAGATTCTGTTTTTCCATATATAGGTATAATTATTTTATAATTTGAATTTTTTAAAAAGAAATCAGACACTCCATTAGCTTCATTTCCCATTACAATTATATGCTTTTTATTATAATTTACATCGTTATAATTTACACTTTCATGATTGATAGCCGTAACCAAAATAGAATATCCATTATCTTTAAGTAATAAAACATCTTCTTCAGAAACAAAAATAATTGGTATACCTGTATTTACACCTACAGATGCTCTTGTTACTTTTAGCGAAAATGGATCTACTGTTCCTTTTGTAAGCAGAATACAATTATATCCGGCAGATTCTGTTGTTCTAATAATTGTGCCTAAGTTACCAGGATCTTGTATTCTATCCACAAGTAAAATCTTATCCCAACCATTTTTTAATATATCATCAAAAACATACATAACTCTATCTAAAATAGCAATAATCCCTTGACTATTCTTTGTATCTGAAATGGCGTCAAATAATTTATCATCTACCAAATATACCTCTTTACTTTTTTCTGATATTTCTTTGTAAATATTATTATTTTCTTTATCTTTAGATATGAAAAGCATTTTAATATTACAGTTATTTTCTATAGCTTGTAATATTCCATGCTCACCCTCTACTAAAAAAGAAGAGTATTTCTCTCTTCCTTTTTTAGTTATCAATTGATTTATATATTTAATCTTTTCATTATCTTTCGATTTTATAAATATCATTCTTTATCCTCAACTTTACCAATTGCACTATTATCTCCAATAACAACAAGTAAATCTCCATAATCAAATATTTCATCTGCCTCTGGAGAAATATTTACAGTATCATTCTTTTTAATTGCTACAACATTTATCCCATACTTTGCTCTTAAATTTACAGACTGTAATGTTTTTCCTATCCAACTGCTTGGAACTTTTATTTCTGCCATTGAATAATTAGGATCTAACTCTATATACTCCAATACATTTTGTGAAACTAAATTATGAGCGACACGTATTCCCATGTCACGTTCTGGAAAAACTACTCTATCTGCTCCTATTTTATATAGAACTTTAGCTTGCAACTCATTTTGGGCCTTACAAAGAACATATGG
>JBOFZL010000073.1:0-8831 GCA_051655155.1 Filifactoraceae bacterium | reverse complement strand
CAATTTTTTTATTACTTCAATGACTTTATTTCCTCATTATTTATCATACAACATAAAATACAATAAATAATGAGGGTTAATCTACAGTATAATTACGGTGCGAAAGTCAATGTTTTTGCTGTTGCTCCTGTTCCACTTGCTGTAAACGTAGATTCAAGCTTAGTGCCGTCCCAAGTATACGTTGCATTTGCTTTTCCTTCTGGCTTTCCTTGAAGTGCTGCTATACCATTAGTTGCTCCACCTGATGGATCCGCTATATACTTCTCAAATTTTTCTGTTGATGCTGGCGTTTTACCATCATGGTCTGCCATATACATTGATATTGCAGACACTACTAATCTATGATTGGCTTCAAAAGTTCTTTCTGCTGCTGTCATAGATATACTTGAAAAACGTGCCATTCCTATCAACATCAAAATTCCTATTGCCATTATTACGACAACTAACTCGACCAAAGTAAATCCCTTTTTCTTTTTCATCAATTTATTCGCCTCTTTTCTCTTTACAATTGTTTAAAAATAATTATAATTTCAATAAAATTACTAAGTGTTCAATTCACTATTTCATCGTTTTAAATGAATCAAACATAGGAAGATACATAGCCACTACTATAGTACCTATCAACAAGGCCATTATAACAATCATTACTGGCTCTATTAAAGATACTAATTGTTGTAGAGCAGCTTCCAACTCTTCATCATAAAAATCAGCCGTTTTTTCTAACATATCCGTAAGCTTACCTGACTCTTCTCCTATACCTATCATTGATAACATCATTGGCGGAAATATTTGAGATTTTTCAAGTTGTTCAGTTAGTCCCATACCTTTTTCAATTCCCAATGCAACCAGTTTCATCTTTTCTTCAACGAATGTATTCTGAACATTTTCACCTGCTGCAATAATAGCTGGAACTACAGCTATTCCACTAGATAACATTGTTGCTAATGTCCTAGTAAAGCGAGCTGTTACAATTTTTCTTATTGGACCTTTTATAAATTTCACTTTAAGTTTAGCCCTATCAAAATCAAGACGTACAGAAGGAATCTGAAAAATACGTTTTATACATAAAATAATAATTGCTACAATTATTATCAGAACCAAACCATATCTTGTTAAGATATTACTTAACGATATTACAAACTTTGTTAGTGCTGGAAATTCAACTCCTGAAGAAGAAAATATTGAAATAAACTTTGGCATAACTCCAACCAACAAAATAGTAACTGAAATAAAAGAAACTATACTCAAAACAATTGGATACATCATAGCTCCCTTAATCTTCGCCCTAATCTTTTTTTCTTTTTCATAATGAGTTGCCATTTTCTCAATAACTTCACCTAATTTTCCTGTAGACTCCCCTGCTTCAACTGTTTTTAACATTAATTTAGGAAAACTAGTTCCTTGCGCGTCCATAGATTGATAGAAGGTTTCCCCTTTTTGGATAGATTTTGCAACTTCAAAAACAATGCCTTTTACCTTTTTGCTATCACTTTGAGATGCAAACACATCTAAACATTTATTTAGTGCCATACCTGCATTAAGCATTGTACTAGTCTGCCTACAAAACAATATAAGCTCCTTCAAAGAAAATTTTTGTGATGAAAGTATATTTATGTCACTAGATTTTTCTTCTTCTTTTTCAACTTTTATAGGTTTTATGCCTTTTGTCCTCAGAAGTTCTATAGCATCTAACTCGCTTTTAGCGTCTATAGTTCCTTCCGAAATTGTTCCCGTACTATTTACAGCTCTATACTTAAATTTTTCACTCATAAAACCTCACCTCCTCTACTTAGAATAATCTATACTAGTATAAAGTTATATATTCTTCTTTATCTCATCTATATCAACTGCATATTTAATAAAATTATCTTTGCTTATTTTCCCTTGTTTATATAAATCAGTTAACCATGAATCCATAGTTTTCATTCCTATACTTGCGTTAGTTTGAATTATAGTCTGAATTTGGTGAGTTTTTCCTTCTCTTATAAGATTACGAATTGCTGGAGTTGCCAACATAGTTTCTAACGCAACAACTCTACCTGACTCATCACTTCTTGGTAATAATTGTTGAGAAATAACTGCTTCTAAAACCGAAGCTAATTGTACCCTTATTTGTTGTTGCTGGTGTGGTGGAAAAACATCAACAACCCTATCGATTGTCTTTGCCGCACCGATTGTATGCAAAGTCGACATTACCAAGTGACCTGTTTCTGCTGCTGTTAAGGCAGTAGATATAGTATCTAAATCTCTCATTTCACCTACAAGTATCACGTCTGGATCCTCTCTTAATGCTCCTCTTAATGCATTACCAAAACTAAGAGTATCCCTACCTACCTCTCGCTGATTAACTATAGAATTCTTATGCTGATGAATGTACTCCACAGGATCTTCAATAGTGATTATATGCTCATTTCTTGACTGATTTATATAATCTATCATGGATGCTAATGTAGTAGACTTTCCACTTCCAGTAGGTCCTGTAACCAGTATTAGCCCTCTCCTCTTTTTACAAAGTTCCTTTAAAACCGGAGAAAGTTTAAGTTCTTCCATGCTTGGAATTATATCAGCAATTGCACGCATAGCTACTGCACAATAGCCCTTCTGTTTGTACACATTGAGTCTAAAACGAACAATATTCTTATATGAATATGCTGTATCTAGCTCCCCTTTCGACACAAATTTTTTAAAGTCGTTTTCTGATATCATCTCTCTTATTATTTGAATCGTATCTTTAGGCTCCAATTTACGATTACCAATGCTAACTATAGCTCCATTGACCCTAAGCATAGGAGGTAATCCGACGGTTATATGAATATCTGATGCATGCCTTTGTAAAGCTTCGTTTATTATGGACTCTATCATATTCCTACCCTTTCTTTTTTAATCTACGCTATAGGTTATTTTTAGCATCTGCTCTACAGAAGTAACTCCAGCTAAAACAAGCTCTCTTGCTGAATTACTAAGCGTGTTCATTCCTTTACTTACTGCATAATTCTTTATTTTTTCTATTGATTCATTATCATTTATCATAGATTTTATGGCTCTATCCATAATCAATATTTCATGAATACCTGTCCGCCCTACATAGCCACTACCATAACAATAGTTACAGCCTTTCCCTTTATGTAATTGAACTTGTCCTTCAAGAGAAAGTAATTCTTTTTCTTCATCTGTTGCTTCATATTCATATTTACATTTAGGGCATATTTTTTTTATTAACCTTTGGGCCACAATTCCAACAACAGCTGATGAAACCATATATTTCTCTATACCCATATCTATCAGTCTAGATATTGTACTCGCAGTATCATTTGTATGCAATGTAGATAAAACCACATGACCTGTTATAGCTGCTCTTATTGCAATTTCTGCGGTTTCTTCATCTCTTATTTCTCCAAGCATAACTACATCAGGATCTTGACGCAATATAGAGCGAAGTCCACTTGCAAATGTCATGCCTGCACGACTATTAACTTGAACCTGATTAACACCATCCAGTCTATACTCCACTGGATCTTCCAAAGTTATAATATTCCTGTTTATACTATTTAATTCTCTTAAAACTGCATATAATGTTGTAGTTTTACCACTTCCCGTCGGTCCTGTAAGAAGTATAATACCTTCTGGAACTCTTATAATTTTATTAAAATACTCCAAATTCTTTTTTGAAAATCCTAGTTTCTCCATAGAAACAACTATTGAATTTCTGTCCAATAGACGAATTACAATTTTTTCACCATAGACAGTTGGTAAAATAGATATCCTCATATCTACAACTCTACCATCAAAGTTAATTTCCACCCTACCATCTTGAGGTATTCTCTTTTCAGATATATCCATTCCGCCTATTATTTTAATACGTGTAACTATAGCGTTGTTCAGCTCCTTATCCAGCACCAAGGTCTCTTTTAACTCTCCATCTATTCTAAAACGAACACGTATTTTTTTTTCGAAAGGTTCAATATGAATATCACTGGTTTTCAGTTTTATTGCGTCTAAAATAATAGATTTAACTAACCTCACAACAGGTGCATTTATAACATCTGAAGATTCTTCACTTGACTGAACTTTAACATCAACCCGACCTTCTCCAAAGTCGCTTATAGCTTTTTCTACATCTTCTGATACATTATATACTCTTGAAAATGCACTTTCTAATTCATTTTGTGAAGTCATTACCTTTAGTATATTTTTCCCTGTGTAAAGCCTAACATCCTGAATAGCAATTATATCTAAAGGATTCGACATTGCAACTAAAAGTTTTCCATCTTGATAATCTAATGGCAGAATATTATACTTCCTAGCTATTTTTTCTGGTATTTCTTTGCTAGCTTCATCATTAATATCAAAATCACTTAATTCAACATATTCAACCTGTAACTCTTGCGCTATAACTCTAGATATCTGTTCTTGAGTAACTACTCCCATCTGTACAAGAACATCTCCAAGTTGCATATTAGATTCTTTCTTTATGGTAAGAGCCTTTTCTAAATCATCTTCACTTATAAGTTTTAAATCTAATAAACGTTTTGAAAATTTCATAATATAAAACATCTCCAGACTTCATAAAAGTTAACCTCTACTTTTTCTAATTGTATTACAATTAATTTATATTTACAAGATTTTTTTTTTAAATTATTATTTATATTTTTTATTCCATTTCCATTATCAAAAAATAAGTATAGTTTAATCTCTAAATAATTATCATTTTATAACTATCAATATACTTGTTTACTGTATTATCTATTTTTCATCCTTAATTAAGTTTTAAATATTGATGATTTGTCTATTGGTTGTTCAAGCTACAGTATTATTACAGAAACTCTATTACAGCTAGGACAAATTAAACTCTTCTTTATTTTAGTTGAAATCCCCTTTTAGAGTTGTTTTGTCTTGATTTCAATAGGTTTTTATGATAAATTATAATACAAGTATATTCCATTTTATATTAAAATATCAGGATTCATATATATTTAACTTATGGATTATCTTTCTAATTACAGTATTCTTATAGATTTTTCTTATTCAATGTATTTTCTTGTAAATAATAGTGTGAAATTTATTGAAGCATATGAAATCCTCTAAAAGTAAAGATTACTATATGTAACTATAATAGTAAAAATATCATTAAAAGTTCTTTTTGAAAAAGGATAATATATCTATAAGATATGTAAAACTATAGTCATAATTTAGAAAGGCAAAATTGCTATGAAAAACATTATATTAAAACATTACAAACTTCTTATCTCATTATTTTGTGGGCTATTTATAATTTCATCCTCTTATATAGCTTTTAATTTATTCCAAAGGTATATGGATGAAGTGGCATTCAAAAAATTACAATCAACTGTAACCACTTCAGTTACTCCATCTGGAAATGGTGAATTTATATCTGAATACAGTACTATATTTTCACAAAATTCAGATATGGTGGCTTGGCTTTCAATTCCAAATACAACTGTTAGTTATCCCATAATGTTTACTCCTAATGATTCTGAATATTATCTCCGTCGTTCTTTTGATAAAAAATATTCAGAAAGCGGTACTCCATTTATAGGAAGTGGAAATATTGATAATCCTTTATTTATAATCTATGGCCATAATATGAAAGATAGCAGAATGTTTGGAGCGTTGGAAGAATACAAAAACCAAGAGTTCTTCAATAATCATAACACGATTACCCTTGACACCCCTAAAGAAAAACAAAAATACTCTATAATATCTATATTTGAATCTCGTGTACTTTATAAAGATGAGATTGGTTTTAGATATTATGACTATTATGGAAATTTATCAAGAGAACAATTCGATGACTTTATTCAAAATATTGATAAAATCTCTATGTATAAAAATCTTGATGGAATAAATTATGGTGATAAATTAATGATGCTATCTACTTGCAGTTATCATACCGAAAATGGCCGTTTAGTTGTTGTTGCTAAAAAAATTTCATAAAATTACTACTAAATATTTAACTTCAACCGAAAATATTTACCTAAGCACTTTATAACTTTCACTCTCTCATATAGTTTTATATTATAACAAAATAAGATGACTTTAAACATTTAAGATTAAAATCTAAATTTTTAAAGCCATCTTATTTATCTAATAATTTGTATTAAGGTTAAAGCTACGAATTTATAGTTATTTACTAAATTTGGTGGTATATACAGAGTTTCGTAAAATGCCATCCAAAACCTTGATTTTAAAAATATACTCGCCTTGTTGTGTCAAATCTTCTTGTGATATTATAATATTTCCATCCTCAAAAACTGGAATTATAGCACTAACCGTCTTATCAGGCATTCTTAATGTACATACGAATTTTGAACCTTCTTTAGCTAGCTCTTCATAAATAGGTAAAGCCTTGAATTTATAATCTGCCTTATCTTCAACCTTGTCTATACTTATATTTTCATAGTTTTGTGAATTAATAATTACCCTATCATTAATCATTTGACTCCCACCAGGATTAACCAATACTTTTGCCCTTTCCAATACATCCTCTGGCATAAACTCTATCTTATTGTTATAAAGATATAAAGCATAGTGGCCTCCAATATTTTTTGGTACTTCTCCACCTATCAAATTATCATTAAGATATAATGAAGATAAATTATATAACTCTTCTATAGAGCTTGGTATGCTTCCACCTATATTATTATTGTTTAAAGATAAAAACCTAATATTCTTAATTTTATTAATCTCTGTTGGTATATATCCGGACAAATTATTATTATCTAGACATAAAATATTAATATTTTCTAAATTCCATACTCCAATATTTTGTAGTTCAGCATCAATTTCATTATTACTTAAGTCCAGTATTTCTAATCCGTTTAAATTTCCTATATCATTCGGTATACTTTTAATTTTATTATTAGTAAATAATGCCATACCAAGACTTTCCAATTGAGAAAAACTCTCCGGTATAACTTCTAAATTGTTATTTCTACATCTAATAAGTCGCAAATTCTTTAGCTCCCCTATATCAGCTGGCATTTCAGATACTCCTGTATCATCAATATGCATACTCCAAAGTGAAGATAAACTACCTATATCATCACTGAAGGATTCTATTTTATTAGATGAAAGATTTAAGATTTTTAACTTATCTAATCCAGATAAGAAATTTAAAGAAGACAACTCGAACATATTATTCGATAAATCTAAAACCCTAAGTTTTTTCAACTTGTTAAAGCTTAACGGTATATCTCCGCTAATTTTATTATTACTAAGAGTTATCTCTTTCAATTCACTTATCTCTATAATTTCCGGTATGCTCCCAGATATACTATTATTATCTAAAATGACTGTATTAATATTCTTTAGAGTCCATAAAGATGTTGGTAAATCCCCCGTCAACTCGTTATCGTCTAATATTAGTATTTCCAACTTATCCATTCCACTAAGATCTGGTATAGCTCCTCTTAACTTATTCTCGGATATATCTAAGTTTTTAAGATTTTTAAGCTTGTTTAGATTTGCAGGCATTCCACTAAGTTCATTATTTTGTCTTAAAAATAAAGTCTCGAGATTTTCTAAATCACATATACTATTTGGAATTTCACCCTCCAAATTATTTCCACTTAAATCTAGCTTTATTAAACCTTCTAAATCTCCAATATTAGAAGGAATAGGGCCAGACAACTTATTATACCTAAGATCAAGCTCCCCTAAATTTCTTAACTTTACTATGCCTTCCGGAATATTACCTGTTAATCTATTACTCTTTAAATCTAATTCTACTAAATTCGTTAGATTTTCAGCATCTTTCGAAAAAATCTCTCCCTCCAAATCACATCCCCATAGTGATATCCTCTTAATCTTAGAAAAATATTGTAAGCCTTCAATCTCCCCACCTATTCTTTCATTTATAACTATCTCTTCACCTTCCCAACTTGCTGCTTCAGATTTTTGGATATGTTGGTCGCTATTAGTATCAATATCTTGATAGAATTTTAATATAGCTTTTTCTAATAGACTGCTTTTCTCATTAAAAGCTAAATCAGAACTTTCTCCATAGTTTAATGGCTTAATGATATCGGCAAGAGAATTTTCAGTATTCAAAGTATCTATATTCTTAGGTTGAATAGCCACTTCCCCCATTTTTTTTGCTTCAGCTTCATTTTTCGTATCTAATTCTTCGCTATATACTTGAGCTTCATACTCCTTATTAATTTCAACTTCGACGCTCTTAATTGCTTCTTCTTTTTTTAACTGAAAGTTATTATCGCCAACAGCCATGATGTTCAAAGGCATAATCATTATTATAACTGCACTTGCTATGCTAATGCTCTTTTTAAATTTTTTTTTCATTTTTCCTCCTAAGAATATTACAATATTATATCAGTTTTTATATTTTATTTTGTACTATTATATCAGCATAAACCTTATAAATCAACTCCATATTATAAACATCTATACTCCTATTAACAAAATCTACATAATTTAAAAGTTCAATCCATTATTTTTTATGTTTGAAATATTTTTATCTTGATTTTAATAAAAATTATTGATAATATATTAGAAAGCATTTTACTTCAAATCGTTATTGTTTATTAACTAGATAAAATACTACTCTATGAAATTTTCTAAACTATCTAGTATTAAATTATCTTATTCTTATTGCTTAAGTAACAAACTTAATATTTATAGTTTCTATTTTCATATAAAAATTTTAAGGAGAACCTATATGTCATATACAAAAAAATCATGTTTTACGTTTGCAATAATTATCGCTTCATTATTAACGACTACAACATCTTTTGCCGAGAAAACAAATTCGGTTAATGAGCACATCAATTTTGATTCTGGTTGTAATGCTTCAG
>JBOFZL010000072.1:0-4118 GCA_051655155.1 Filifactoraceae bacterium | reverse complement strand
ACTCCACTATCTTTTAGATCTTCTGCTATTCTTTCAAATCCTTTTTGAACTTCTACATCTAGTTTTAATGTTTTTGCTCTGTAGTCCCTTTTTGCTTGTTTGAAGTTATATATATCTTTTACTATATCTTCTTTTTTCTCTATATTACTTTCAGTAATATCTTTGTAATATTCATTTGGACCATCTAATATTGCCTTTATTCTATCTACGTTATCTACTAAATACATAAGGTTATTTTTTTGATTATTTGATATCTCTAAGTTGGTAGTAATATTTTGTATTACTGGAATATTACTAGTTTCCTCCGGGGTAATTTCTGTATTACTTTCTGTAATATTACTGTAATATTTCTTTTGTTCCCACGCTTGTAAGTTAGTGTTTTCAAGGATGTACTGCTTTTTACTCTGGCTATATTTGTATCCAGCATCACTGAATTTCTTGCTTATGGTCTTTCTTGATATTTCTATTTCTTCTGAGAAAGCTGTTAATGTTTTTCCTTCTTTTAGGACATTATTAACTAATTCTACTTGGGCTATTATGTCTAAGTTTTTGAATTGTTCTTTATTCATTTTGTCACCTCCCACCAATATTACTTCTTGTAATATTATATATTACTTTTATGTTTTTCTGTATGTTTTTGAATATAAAAAAGAATGGAAGCATAAGCTTCCACTCCTTCTGGTTCGTAATATATTAATACGATTCATTAAAACTACTCTATAAATTTTAAATTTATCACTTTCTGGCTAAATATAAATCTATTGTATCATATATATTTATAATGCCACCGACTTCATCAATTGCTTTTTTCATATCTAATTCAAAGTCCTTTTTTATTTCCACTGGCAAAGATCTATGGTCTGAATATGTGTTCAATAATGAAATATATTCAGACGAGGTTAGCGTTCTTTTCCTGTAATATAGTTTAGATGTAATATCTTTAAATCCAAATCTCTCTAACTCATCAATATGTTTTTGACAATCATTTTTACTAAATTCAATTCTATCTTTATCAGATGGTAGATATTTATCATATATTTTTTTGTTTGCAATATTACTCATATCATCTTGTCTATTTGGAAATGGATGATTCCAAAATAAAGCTATAGCTCCATTGTCTTTTAATACATTCTTTACTTTGGAATATCCTTCTTCTAATGGTAACCAATGAAAAGCTGTTGCACAATACACTAAGTCAAAAGTATTTTTTTCAATCGTATACTCCATAAAGTCTTCATTAAGAACATCTAAATTTTTATATTGATTAAATTTATTTTTAACATATTCAGTAAGGTTATTACCTAGTTCTAACGCAGTTACTCTACAACCTGATTCTAAAAATGGTAAAGTTGCTTGACCTGTTCCAATACCAATTTCTAACACTTTACAATCAATTGGCATTTTAGTGTAATTGACTATGTCTAAAAATAATTCTTTAGGATATGTAGGCCTATATTTGTCGTAGTTTTTCTCATCTTCATTAAACTTAAATCGTAAATCCATATATATCCTCCAGTTTGAATTCTAATTTGTATAATAGTATATTAAAGGTACTGTTGCTTCTCTTTTTATTAAATTTAGAAATGTACTATTCTGTGAATGTATTATTGTTAATATATTTTATTACTCTATTAAATAAACAAGGTTGAATTTCAGGGTACGTTAACGCTCTTGGTAAATTATCAAATAATTGAATTCTCTCAATTTCAAGATTTGGTAGATTACCAAGTTCTGTTATTTCTGAAAAATATAAGCCTCCAAAGGTCGATACTGGATGCTTAGTACTATCAAAGTCATCTTTTGTAACAGAATAAATGCAAATAGGTATGAGATTAAATTCTTTTGCACCTGTTTCCTCTTGTAATTCTCTTGATGCAGTAATGTTTATTTCTTCACCTTTTTCTCTATGACCACCTGGAATTTCCCAAGTATCCCTATCCTTATGTTTTGCTAAAATCCACTTATTTTGAAACCTTGATACTATTACCGCAAATAGTAATTCATTATCATCTATTTCATTCCATTTGAAGAAATTAACATTAATCATATATATTTTCTCCTTTTGCTATTTTAACGTTTTTGTATTTCTACTATACTTTTCAAATTTTTAGGCAAATCTAAAAGCTCTGTAGCAAAAAAAGTAGGGAATATTGTGTAATTACTGAGACTATCTATTGGTAACCAAGTAAACTCTTCCTCAATACCATTTTCAGCTACTGAACAGCAGTTAATATCACTTATGTTATCTGGTACTTTCATTAAATAATACATCGCAATTTCATGAAAATGCTCCTTACTATCTTTCTCATCAAAAAATTGCTCATGAAAGAAAATTGCTCTATCAATATCCATATCAATTCCAAGCTCTTCTCTAACTTCTCTTTTAATGGCTTCTTCACAAGTTTCATTATAATTAACTCTACCGCCAACACTATAAAAATAGCTAACTTTTCGGTTTGTCACAACTAGCAATTTATTGTTCTTAATTATAATTGCTCCCACTCTATAGTTAAATCTTCCCTCTGATGTGTGAAATGTTAAATCCAATTCTTCCACCCCCGTATAATTTATCTTATAATAAAGTGAATATGCTCCGTTGAATCTCTATACTCCTCCCTTTCACATGTTTGTTTACATAGCTCTATTAAATTCTTATAACATTCAGGTTCTTCAACTGCCATTTTAGTAACATCATAATGAATTCCAGATGCAAAACTTTCAGCTCCAAAGTAAGTTATAATATCAAATTCTAAATTTCTAATCTCCTCAATAGCTCCTTTAGGTGTTACTGTGTATGTTTCAGTAAAAGATTCTTCCTTATCCCATTTTCTATCTTTAAGTAATTCTTTGACTCCATCTAAGCTAGAAAAGGCTATACTACACTCATTGATAGTTGATTTTACTACACCTACTCCATTTAAATAAGCGACTAATGCTATTCCACCTTTTTTTAAAATTCTTTTAACCTGTCTAAGTATCTCAAGTCTCCTAGTTTTACTGTGAATATGATACATTGGCCCCATAACTAGAACTAAGTCGAAGCTATTATCCTCAAATTGATCTAAGTCACTACAGTCTCCACATATGTAATCAGTCGCTTGAAGATTCTCTCTTTCTATATTTTCCTTGGCTAATTTTAATTCTTCTATAGATAAATCATATAAAGTTACTCTATTCCCCTTTTTTAATAATTCTAATGAGTATTTACCAGGACCAGAACCTATGTCAAGTATGTCTCCATTTTTATTAAAATATTGTTCTATCATATGTAATGTGGTTTGAAACTCTATATTACTGTATGGGTTATTCAATCTATCCCATTCTTTTATTGCATTTTCATTATAGTGTTTTTTTACTACTTCACTCATTAAAACTCCCCCTAATAATAACTTTTATCTACCAATAACAAACTTATTTATAATTGTAACACTCTTGAAGATAGATATTGTATTTAAGATATATTTCTTACTTTTTTATTCAATCGGATAAGAGCTGAAGTAGGAGCAAAAGTGGTTCGCCCACACGTGGCTCAAAACCACTCCTACATCAGCTCTTTCTATTTATATCTTGGGGTCAAAAACTATGGGGTCGAGTCTGGTCTCACAGATTGCAGCAAAGAGCGCTGCAAACTGTGAGGCCAGCCTCAAAAAGCTACTTCTACACTGCTTATAATGTTTTTATTTATTCCATTGTTTTAGTTATTATTTTGCTATATTACTTTTTGTAATCTTTTTGTATTACTACTTGTAATATACTATATTACTTTTATATTACTACTACTGTATATATTGATATATCTATACTTTAGATTGTTTGCTATGGAGTTTGGCTGTCGCCACCGCGCTTTACGCTTATATCTTTTGAGCAAAGAGCGCTCAAAAGGATATCGCTTCAATCGCTAACTCAAAACAAGTCTCCTGTGAAGATTTTAGACTCTTTTAGAAGGGTATTTTTTTAGTTATTGCATTAGTAAAAGATTGACCTATCGGTCGTGCCCCTCTGACTAATCCTCAACGCACAAACACCGCTTCACGATAAAATACTACGCAAATATCATATTACATATCATACCTGCTACGTATATTATCGCTCGCTTGTGTTCGTAGCTTTTGAGGATA
>JBOFZL010000071.1:0-1647 GCA_051655155.1 Filifactoraceae bacterium | reverse complement strand
TTTAGATTTTCATTTATCTTATAATTTGTATCTATTATGTTGTACTTTATTAAGATTTCTATAGTTTTATCTATCTCATCTTTTAGTTGATCATCTGTATATCCCGCTCTTATAAATTTACTTCTTATTTTTTTATAGAATTTATCCTTATTAAAGCTTTCTTTAGTATATATAAAATTTATCATAGTCTCTGTTAAATCTGTGTGCTCTAATTTAAATACATTGTATATTCTTTTAACATTAGAAATAATATTAATCAAATTATACTTATTTTCTATATCATCTAAACCATCTATCATTACATGTAGCATAAATGTAATAAATTCAGTTAAATCATACCCATTTGATTCTATATCTTTTAGCTGCTTATAATATTTGCTTCGTCTATCTGGCAACATATATGATATTGAAAATAAATTATAATTAATTAACCCCTTAGACACTAAGTAAAGATATGAGTAGGCTCTACCACTTCTTCCATTTCCATCTATAAATGGATGTATATATACAAAGTAAAAATGTATTATACTAGCACTTATAAGAGGGTCTAGAGATGTTTTATTTACAAAGTCTATCAATGAGTCCATATACTTATCTAAATCTTCATATGGTAAACCCTCGTGGACTATATCCCCACGTTTATTCATAATATCTATAGGTTCTTTTCTATAATCCTTTACTTCATCATCTAGTATTATAGAGTTTAATTTAAAAATAAAATCTTTAGAGTATAGACTTTCTTTATTTTCTAAACCATATTTTAATGCTAAGTAATTACTATATACAGCTTTTTCATCTTTTGTAGATGGATTTCTTTGTCCTTGTATAAACTTCGATAGCTCTCTTCTTGTAGTGAAGTACCCTTCTACTTCACTAGAGTATATAGACTCTAATTCTAATGTATCTTTTATATCTATATCCGTATCTATTGTTAATTTAATGGTATTTAGCATATTAACTAAATTATCAATTTCTATAGTATGTCTATAGTATAGTTGTGTATTATCTAACGAATATAAATTTAATTTGCATTCATTCATAATTTTTCTCCTTTCTAGCAATATCTATCATATTTAAATCTACTCCATATCTTAACATCTAGTCTAATACTTGCTATTTAATATCTGATCTAGTGTATCATCACTTAATCCAAAAGCTCTTTTTAAATAATCTTTGCTACAACCTTCTTTATAACATCCTTGAACTATAATTTCTCTAGCCATATTTCTTACTTCTTCATCAGTGCTCTTTGGAATTTCAATATCTATTTCTTTGCATCTTTCACTAATTCTAATATGTTCTTCTCTTATCCCTTTTTCTATAGCACTCCAAACACTACTTATAAAGTCTCTATTTCCCATTTCTACTGATAAATATGATAAATTACCTTCTTTTTGTTTCTGCTGTGCATATGTTATACGATCCATACTTTCTATTATTTCTTTGTATATATTCATTTTTACCTCTAGTTCATTTTTTCTAATTTTATAATCACGATAACGTGAATCTTACCAATTCATGTCCATCTCTTTTTTATGATTTAAATCCTCTTGCTCCTCTAACCTATACTCCATAACCTTATTATCCAAAGTACTCTTAAAGAACCTATATGAACCAGCCTTAATACTCTCAACATCATCTCTATCT
>JBOFZL010000070.1:0-44876 GCA_051655155.1 Filifactoraceae bacterium | reverse complement strand
GTTAAACAAGATAGAGGAGCTTAATTGGATAAGGGTATTATATTCATATCCTGAAGATGTGGATATGAACTTTATAAAAGCAGTAGCAGAGTCAGAAAAAGTGCTTCCTTACTTTGATATACCAATTCAACATGCTTCTAATCCTGTATTGAAGAGAATGAATAGAAAGACCTCCAAGGAAGAAATAAGGGCGACTGTTGAAAGAATAAGAGCTGTAATTCCAAATGCAGTTATAAGAACTACCATAATTGTAGGCTTTCCTGGAGAAACTGATGAGCAATTTGATGAACTGTGTGACTTTGTGAAAGAGATAAGGTTTGATAGATTGGGGGTATTTACTTATTCATTGGAAGAGGATACACCAGCAGCGTTGTTAGATGGGCATATGACTCAAGATGAAAAAGACTTACGTAGGGATAAGCTTATGGAAATTCAAAAGGATATATCTTATGAAAAAAACGAAGCGCTTATAGGTGAAAGTTTAGAGGTGGTAATAGAGGAAAAGGTAGATAATGAACTTTATGAAGCAAGATCTTACAGAGATATGTTAGAAATAGATGGAATTATATATCTTACCAGTAGGAAAAAATTAAGAAAAGGACAATATCTAAAAGCTAAAATTACAGATGCAATGGAATATGATTTGATAGGAGTGAATTTAGATGAATACACCGAATAAACTTACAGTAGCTAGATTATGTTTAGTACCATTTTTCTTTGTGGTCGCTTATCTTGAGAAAGGCAAAACAGCATTGGTGTTAAGTACAATAATATTTGCTTTAGCATCGGCGACGGATTTTCTTGATGGATATTTGGCAAGAAGAGATAATCTTGTAACTGATTTTGGGAAATTTATGGATCCACTGGCTGATAAAGTTTTGGTAGCTGCTGCCTTGGTATATCTAGTTCAACTAGGGAGAGCAGAAGCTTGGATAGTTGTAGTCATCATTTCAAGAGAATATGCAGTAAGTATAATAAGAGCTATTGCAGCTAATAAGGGTACAGTGATTGCAGCTTCAGGTGGAGGGAAGATTAAAACAGTATTTCAGATGTTAGCCATATTATTTTTGTTATTAAATCTTCCATTTGGAAATGTTTTGCTCTACGTTTGTTTAGTTTTAACTATCTATTCTGGCGGGGAATATATATGGAAAAATAGGTCGTTAATAGCAGAAAAATAATTTAAAAAATAATTTGAATAATACTTAGAGGCTATATTCTTTAAAGTTCTTTATATTGTTAGTGGATATAGTTTATGTTAGTATTAAGATAATAATTGAAAAACTTATTAGAGAAAGGGAAAATATGAAAAAAGATAGAAGTAGAATTATTATGAAATATGTATTAATTTTGGGAATAGTGATATTAGGGTTGTTTTTTGGTTTTAATATTTGGCTGAATGGGCAGTTAAAACCAATGGATTTGTCTAATTCTGAACCTATAACATTTGAGGTAAAGTCAGGAAGTGGTACAAGTGCCATAGGTGAGCTTTTGGAAGAAAATGGAGTAATTAAAAGTGCTAAAGCATTTAAGATAAAAAGTAAGATGGATGGAAATGATGGAAAGTATAAGGCTGCAGTTTATACTTTTAACAAGTCAATGACAATAGAAGAGATTATAGGATTGTTGCTAAAGGGTGAATCGGAGTCAGTAAGACTGACTTTACCAGAAGGCTTAGATATTAAAAGGGTAGTTGAGAAACTTTCTTCAGAGGGGTTAATAGATGTTAATGAATTTATGCAAGAATTGGAATTTGGTGAATTTGACTACGGTTTTGTAAGTGAACTACCAAATGGAGCTAATCGTTTTGAGGGGTATCTTTATCCTGAAACCTATTTTATTCCTGTGGGAGCAGATTCACACTATATAAT
This sequence comes from Filifactoraceae bacterium, assembly GCA_051655155.1. Classification (GTDB taxonomy): domain Bacteria; phylum Bacillota; class Clostridia; order Peptostreptococcales; family Filifactoraceae; genus JBOFZL01. The sequence continues at coordinate 43,005 of JBOFZL010000070.1, read as the reverse complement.
TGACACCTTACTAGGACAGTTTGATAAGATGTATAGTGAGGATATAAAGGAAAAGGCTGAAGCTATGGGCTTAAGTATGCAACAGGTTGTTACAATGGCATCAATTCTTGAAAGAGAAGCAGTCATTCCAGAAGAAATGCCTACGATTGCAAGTGTTTTCTATAATAGGATAGCTGTAGATATGCCACTCCAAACAGATGCAACTATTCAATATGCCTTAGGAGAGCAGAAAAAAAGATTAACTTATGATGATTTAAAGATAGATTCTCCTTATAACACTTATACTAATAAGGGACTTCCGCCAGGACCTATATCATCTGTAAGCAAGGGAGCGTTGGAGGCAGCTGTTAATCCTGCCAGCACGGATTTTATTTTCTTTGTGGCTAAGGGTGATGGAAGTCATGTGTTTTCAAAAGATTATGAGCAGTTTTTGAAAGATAAAGAAGCCTATATAAATAATGTATTTGGTGGATAATATTTTACAAGATATACTAAAATGACTTTAATTTTCCACAAATGTAAATTAAATGTATTTTAAAGGTGTTTGATTTGTTACCTTACGGTAAGGATTATATGATATATTAAATATAAGTCTAATGACAAAATAAAATTTCAGGAGGTAAGGTATGAAGATGGAGATAAGAAAGTTTATGGCAACAATGATTGCTGGAGCAATAACAATGACCCCTGTGTTATCTATGGCAGAGACTATGGTTAAAGAGGAAGTGAAAATTCAATTTTCAAATGGAAAAGGTGTAAAAGAAAAGCGATTTATAGAAAGTGAAGGTATGGTAGAATCTATAACTGAAGCTAGTAATGGACTAGAAGTTCTTGTGAGAGCTAAGGAAAGTTCATTTAGATTAAATGTTCCTAAAGGTCTGCTTGTGATAAATCAAGAACAGGGAAGGTTGGGCAGTATCGAGGATATTACCAAGGGAAGCAAGATTTCATTTTACACTACGCCATTAACTCCAATAGGGCTTAGTGAACCAGCTTTTCTAACTCCAGAGTTTTTAGTAACAAATACAGATAAAAACTCTCATAGAATAGACACTTTTGATAAGGAGTATTTGAATACATCTAAAGATTTAAAGCTTAACATGGATGAAAATACACCTATAATCACTCAAAATGGTACAAAAATAAAACTATATCCAGAGGATATAATAGATAAAGATGTTCTTGTTGTATATTCTATTGTAACAGCAAGTATTCCAGCACAAACAAACCCTAATCTTGTAATTCTTCTAAATAAAGGTGATATAAAACCTGTAGAAGAAACAAAGCCTATGGTGGAAATACCAACATATAAAAATCAATATGGTATAAATATGATGGGTTTTGGAGCAATGGCTAAGCAGGAAGGATATACAGTTACATGGGATGAAAAAAATCATATAGCTATGGCTAAAAAAGATGATAAAGAGGTAAAGGTATATCTTAAAAGGAAAGCTATTAGTTTAAATGATAAAGAATTAAAAATAGCATATCCAATTGAAACGAAAGATGGAAGAATATTTCTTCCAGAGGATGCTTATATAAATGTGTTTCCAAAGACTAATAACAATTAAAGGTAAGTTTGATAATAAGGAAGGGTAGCGAAGGCTACTCTTTTTTATTACTTAAAATTAAAGCTTAAGTGTTAAAGATTAAGTTTTAATAATAGTTTTAAACTATTTTTCTAGTATGAAAAGTCGGCAATTTAGTATATAATATATAGAAGATTTATAGATATTAGAAATGGAGAAATAATAGATGAGATTAATTCATAAATTTAAACAAAATGATATGAATTTTGTTGTAGATGTAAATACAGGGTCAATACACTTAGTAGATGAGATAGTTTTTAAAGTTTTAGACTTTTTTGATGGAGATGGAAATTTAAGTGAGTTAGACTTTGTTTTAAAAAATTGTTCAGGTGAATTTAGTAAAGAAGCTTTAAAAGAGGCTTATGATGAAGTTTTGGAGTTAAAAAATATGGGATTATTATTTAGTGAGGATAATTTTGCAGCGTCAAAAATTTTTTCAACACGAAAACCTGTGGTTAAGGCTCTTTGTCTTCATATGGCACATGATTGTAATTTGAGATGTAAATATTGCTTTGCATCTCAAGGTGATTTTAATGGACCGAAGGGGTTAATGAGTTTTGAGGTAGGAAAAGCGTCTATAGATTACCTTTTGAAAAATTCAGGGTCAAGGAAGAATCTTGAGGTTGACTTTTTTGGGGGAGAACCCTTGATGAATTTTGATGTTGTAAAAAGATTAGTTGACTATGGAAATGAAAAAGCAAAAGAAAGCGGCAAAATTTTTAGATTTACAATAACTACAAATGGGGTATTGTTAGATGAGGATATAATCAAATATATTAATGAAAATATGCATAATGTAGTTTTAAGTCTAGATGGTCGAGAGGAAATAAATAATGCTATGCGACCAACAATTAATAATAAAGGAAGTTACGAAATAATTGTTCCTAAATATCAAAAGTTGATTGAAGGAAGAAAAAATAAGTTTTATTATATCAGAGGAACTTTTACAAGAAATAATATGAACTTTGGAAAAGATGTAATGCATTTTAAAGATTTAGGTTTTAAGCTTACTTCTATGGAACCTGTGGTAGATCCTGAGTACAATGACTATGCTTTAAGAAGTGAAGATATTCCTGCTGTGCTTAAGGCGTATGAAGATTTCGCTCTTGATTATTTGAATGTAAGAAAAAAAGATGAAAATTTTAAGTTTTTTCATTATATGATAGATTTATCTGGTGGACCTTGTGCGATTAAAAGGATTACAGGATGTGGTGCAGCCTTAGAATATCTTGCAATTACGCCAGAAGGAGATATATATCCTTGTCATCAGTTTGTAGGCAAGGATGAGTATAAAATGGGAAATATATTGGAAGAGGATAAAGACTTCCCTAAAAAGATAATAGAAGAATTTTCTGGTTGTAACGTAGAGACAAAGGAAAGTTGCCAAAAGTGTTGGGCTAAGTTTTACTGTTCAGGAGGCTGTCATGCAAATGCAAAGAACTTTAACGGAGATATAATGAAGCCCTATGAAGATGGTTGTTTAATGCAGAAAAAAAGGATAGAATGTGCAATCATGGTTGAAACTGCACTTAGATTACAAGAGTAATATGGGAGGAAGGGTATGTTGGAAAAGATGCCGATGCTTAAAGGCTTAGAAGCGTATAGGAAAGAGAGTATTTTAAGATTTCATATGCCTGGACATTTTGGGAAAAGCGACTTTTATGCTATGGAAAAGTTAAGGGAGCATCTCTTTCAATATGATGTTACAGAAGTGGAAGGAACAGATAATTTATCTAATCCAGAAGGAATGATAAAAGAGGCGATGGATAAACTAAAGGAATCGTATGATAGCGAAAAAACTTTTATGCTTATAAACGGAAGCACATCAGGGGTATATGCAATGGTAGATGCAGTAACAGATATAGGAGATAAAATAATAGTTGCTCGTAACTGCCATAAGTCTGTATCCAATATTTCTGAACTTAAAAGATTAAAGGTCGAATATGTATATCCTAGAGTAAATAAGGATATAGGAATAGATGAAGGTTATGATGTTGATGAAATAAAAAAAGCCGTGCTAAGCTGTCCAGATGCTGTGGCTGTAGTTTTGACTCATCCAAATTTTTGGGGGTTCACCAGTGATTTAAAAGAAATATCTGCATTTTTACATGAAAGAGGTATGTATCTTTTAGTTGACGAGGCACATGGAGCACATTTAAGATTTAATAAAAAGCTTCCAACTAGCAGCCTTTATCAAGGTGCAGATATGGTGGTGCAAAGCACACATAAAATGTTGCCGGCTTTAACCCAAACAGCTATTTTACATTGTAAAAAAGGGATGGATAAAAAGCTGGTTTCAAAGGTGGAAAGGTCAGTAGAAAAGTTTCTTTCTTCAAGCCCATCTTATGTGTTGATGGCTTCGATTGATATTGCTAGAGAGTGTATGGAAAGTTTAGGGGAGGAGCTTATAGATGAGGTTTATGAAGATGTTATAAAAGCTAGGGAGCTATATAGAGAAAATCCATATGTAAAAATAGTTCCTGTGGATGATTTTTGTAAGTTTGTAATAAACACAAAAGTTCCGGCAGAATATTTAGATAGAATATTAAGAACAAAGTATAAAATTCAGTCGGAGATGTCACTAGGTAGTAACCTAATGTTTATATTGGGTGTAGGTCACAGATATACGCATATATGCAAGATTATGGAATCTGCTATTAAAATAGTTAAAAGCTATGAAGCTGAAGATGAAATTACTAATATTAACTTATACTTTCCAAAGTTAGAAAAAAAATATGAGATATATGAAGGTTTAGATAAGATGACAAAGATTGTTGCTATTAAAGATAGTGTTGGTCATGTTTGTGCAAAAAGGATAATTCCATTTCCTCCAGGGATACCACTTATTTTAGAGGGGGAAATATTTAGTGAAGAGATAGTAAGAATATTAGAAAGATTAAATATTAAAAAGGAGGTTTTGGTCTATGAGTAAAAAATATATAGTTGCTTTAGACCAAGGGACTACCAGTTCGAGAGCAATAATTTTTGATAAGGAACAAAATATAGTAGCGGTTTCTCAAAAAGAAATAACGCAGATTTATCCTAAAGAGGGATTTGTGGAGCAAGATCCCATGGAAATCTGGTCAACTCAATATGGTGTATTGCAAGAGGTTTTAATGATGGCTGATATAGAGCCGGAAGAACTGGCAGCAATTGGAATTACAAATCAGCGAGAAACAGTGGTAGTTTGGAATAAGAAAACAGGGAAACCGTTGTATAACGCAATAGTTTGGCAGTGTAGGAGAACAGCAGAATTTTGTGAAGAGCTAAAGGAAAGAGGGTTGGAAGAGTATATAAGAAAATCTACAGGACTCGTGGTAGATGCTTACTTTAGTGGAAGTAAAATAAAGTGGATATTGGATAATGTGGAAGGTGCTAGAGAACAGGCGGAAAATGGAGAATTGTTATTTGGTACAATAGATACATGGTTGGTCTGGAAACTTACAGGGGGAAGGGTTCATGTTACAGACTACACAAATGCGTCAAGAACTATGTTGTTTAATATTGTAGAATTAGAGTGGGATGAAAAACTTCTAAATGAATTTAATATACCAAAATCTATGCTCCCTCAAGTCAAGTTATCATCAATGGTATACGGATATGCAGAGTTTCCAAAGGTTAGAGTACCTATTTCAGGAATAGCAGGAGATCAGCAAGCCGCACTTTTTGGTCAAGGCTGTGTTGAAGAAGGAGAGGCGAAGAATACCTATGGAACAGGTTGTTTTCTTCTTATGAATACAGGTACAAAGAATTTGGTAAGTAAAAATGGGCTTATAACAACCATTGCTATTAATAAGGATTGTAAACCTTGTTACGCTCTTGAAGGCTCTATATTTGTAGGTGGTGCAGTTGTAAAGTGGTTAAGGGATGAATTAAGGTTAATTCAAGATCCAGAGGATACGGAATACTTTGCTAATTCTATTGAAAATTCTGGGGGTGTTATTGTAGTTCCAGGGTTTGTTGGATTAGGAGCACCTTATTGGGATATGTATGCAAGAGGTGGGATAATGGGACTAACTAGGGGTAGTGGGCGAAAGCAGATAATAAGAGCATCGTTAGAATCTATAGGTTATCAAACTAAGGATGTTATTCAGGCAATGGAAGAAGATACAGGAATTAGTCTAAAAGATTTAAGGGTAGACGGAGGCGCTAGTCTTAATAACTTTATCATGCAATTTCAAAGTGATATATTAGGTTCAAAGGTAATAAGAACAAAGATTACCGAATCTACAGCGTTAGGAGCTGCATATTTAGCCGGACTTGCAGTTGGTTTTTGGGAGAGTCAAGAGCAGTTAGAAAAAGGTAGAAAGACAGACAGAGAATTTAATCCTTCTATGAGAAGTGAGGATAGGGAAAATCTTTATGTAAAGTGGAAGAAAGCAGTTTCCAGAGTTTTAGAGTGGGAAGAGTAAATGAAAAAGATTAAAATATTAAGCGTAACGGCACAAAAACCACGAGATACAGGTTCGGGCATATACCTTTCAGAGTTGGTAAAAGGATTTAGCTTGTTAGATATAGAACAGGCAGTGATTTTTGGAGGGAGCAAGAGTGAAACTAATGAATGTGCTTTTTTAAATGTTAAAGAGTACAAGGTTTCTTTTGATAGTGAAGAACTGCCTTTTCCAGTATTTGGTATGAGTGATAATATGCCATATAAAAGTTCGAAATATAAAGATATGGACGAATTAAGTTTATCAAAATTTAAAGCTGAATTTGAAAAGATGTTGTTGAAAACAGATGCTGAATTTACTCCAGATTTGATTATATGTCATCATTTATATTTACTAACAGCAATGACCGTAAATATATTATCACATAGAAAAATAGTGGCGATTTGTCATGGGACATGTATAAGGCAATTAAAGGAACATTCTTTAGAATATGATTTTATAAGAACAAATATTAGACATCTGAATAAAATATATGCTTTACAAAAATCACAGATAGAAAGTATATCAAGTTTATTTAATATAGACCAAAGTAAATTAGTTTCAATTGGCATGGGGTATAATAAAGATATATTTTTTTGTAGCAATGAAGATAAACGTGAAAATCGTCTGGTTTATACAGGTAAGTTATCTCCCAGTAAGGGTGTAGAGTATTTAATAAGAGCTATGGAGAAGGTTAACATGCCAATGGAATTGTATATTGTTGGAGAGGGAAATAATAAAGATTTTATAAACAGAATAAAAGAAATTTCAAAATCCATAGAAGAGAATACTGCTCACAAAATAATTTTTAGCGGAAAAATTAGTCAAACGGAATTATCAAAACTTTTTAGAAGCAGTGAAACCTTTATTTTACCATCATTTTATGAAGGGTTACCTCTAGTGATTATAGAAGCTATTGCTTGTGGAATGAAGATAATCTATAGCAAAATTGAAGGTTCATTTTCTTGGTTTTTAGAAAATTTTAAAGAACTTTCACTAACAGGAATAGAACTTGTTGGACAGATGGGGGATGACGGTAATGTAAGGTTTGATGAAGAGATGTATATTGATAATATAGCTAATGCCATTATAAAATCTAAGAATGGAAAATATATATCACAAGAAGAAGCTTTAGACAAGCTAAATTGGAACAATATATGTGTGAAAATTTTAAAAGAAATTAATAAAAATTAGTATAAATTAATACTTATTTTTTAAAATATATCCACATTTGACTAGTATAATTCAAAATAAGGTTAAATGGTGGACCGAAAGGAAGTATTATGAAATATATTTCAGTTTCATCAGGAAGTTCAGGAAACTGCCATTTTGTAAAATCTGGAAGTACTTGTTTAATAATAGATGCAGGTATCAGTGGGAAAAGAATAGAAGATGGCCTTAGCTTTCATGACGAAAATCTTAAAAAAGTAAATGGAATTTTTGTCACCCATGAACATATAGATCATATTCAGGGAGTTGGTGTAATTAGCAGAAAATATGATATTCCTATATATGCCACAGAAGGTACTTGGGAAAATATGGTTAAGACTATAGGGAAAATTGCATCCCATAACATTAAGGAAATTAAAGCAGGAAAGAAGGTAGACATAGACGAAGTAAGAATTGAGGCTTTTAGAACAAGTCATGATGCAAAGGATTCTTGTGGATTTACAGTAACAAATGGCAAGAAAATATTGGCTATTGCAACAGACTTAGGATATGTTTCAGATGAGGTTTTTAAAGCTATCGAAGGTGCTAATATGGCTGTGGTAGAGTCAAATTATGATCCGGAGATGTTGAAATTTAGTAGTTATCCAGTAAACCTAAAGACAAGAATAAGGTCAGAGGTAGGACATTTAAGTAATATGGAGTGTGCGTTTCTAAGTTGTGCCTTAGCAAAAGCTGGCACAGAAAGAATATTGTTAGCTCACTTAAGTAAAGAGAATAATATGCCCCTGTTAGCCTATCAGACGGTAGAAGAAGTTTTAAAAAGTCATGGAATAACAGGTAGTGATGTGGGGCTTGATGTGTTACGACGGGATAAAGTATCAAATGTGTATTCTGTATAAAATAGGAGGAAGCGTATGAAAGGTAAAGGGTCAGTATTTATAACTGCTTTGATAGGAGCTTTAATAGGAAGCATGATAACTATGTTAGGGTTACCAACTATCATGACAGTGGTTAATTCTAAGGGTGAAGCTATAGGAGGGAGTAGCACCCAAAAAGTTATTAATATAACAGGAGAAAACTCTCAAGAGAATATGTATAAGGCAGTAATTGAAAAGGCTATGCCTTCGGTAGTAGGAGTTACAACAGTTGTTGAAAAAGTAGATAATTTTTTTGGGATATCAAGCCAAGCGAGTGGTATTGGAACTGGGTTGGTTGTGGATTCAAGAGGATACATTCTTACAAATTCACATGTTGTTGATGATGGTAAGGCGAAGGATGTAACTGTGCTATTGTACGATGGAAGTAAGGAATCAGGAGAAGTTTTATGGAATGATCCTAATGTTGACTTAGCAATTTTAAAAGTTAATAGAACTGGACTTCAAGCAGCTGAACTTGCAGATAGTGATAAGGTTGAAATTGGTGATACATCTATAGCGATAGGAAACCCTCTAGGATTAGAATTTGAAAGAACGGTAACAGAGGGTATAGTTTCCGGATTGGATAGGAGCTTAAATGTAGAGGGAAACATATTAATGGAGGGACTGATACAAACATCTGCAGCTATAAATCCAGGAAATAGTGGAGGTCCACTTTTAAACTCAAAGGGACAAGTTATAGGCATAAATACGATTAAGGCAAAGTCAGGGGAAGGTCTAGGTTTTGCGATTCCAATAAATAGCGCAAAGTCAATAGTTAATCAGTTTAAAGAAAATGGACATTTTGAAAAGGTAATGTTAGGTATTCAAGGTATAAATGTAGACTACTATACACAAATGACAGGTGTAGATATGGGTGTTAAAAAAGGAGTGTATGTAGCAAAGGTTGAGTCTAATTCAGTTGCAGAAAAAGCTGGAATACAGCAAAATGATGTAATTCTAAAGTTAGGGGAAAAGGAAGTTGATACGATGAGTGCTTTGATTAGAGAATTATATCAATATAGCAAGGGTGATAAAACTAAAATTGAAATATATAGAAATGGAAAGAAAACAAGTATGGAAATTAATTTCTAAATATTTAAAGTTCTTTATATCTATGTATAAAGGGATAAGTTTTATAGAAAAAAATAAATAGCTTTTGAAGATTTAGTATAATAGTATATGGTTAAGATAGCTTTAATCTTAAAAGATTAAAGCTATCTTTTTATAAAAAAAGTAGTTATAAACTTAAAATAAATTTAAGCTATAACTACTTTTTTAAAATTAACTTTTTCCTTTGAACATATTTAATAAAAATTAAAAATGATATACTTTTTTAGAAGTTTACTTTAGTTCCGTAATAACAACATTTGAAAAGTTCTTCCATTTGTTTTGGCTCAATAGATCTAGGGTTAGATCCTGTACAAGCATCTCCAACAGCAAGAGAAGAGAAGGTAGATAATTTCTCTAAGAATTCATCTTCGTTGATTCCAAAATCTTTAAGATTTTGAGGAATTTCCAATTTTTTATTTAATTCATCAATTTTAGCAATTAATAGTTCAGTCAGTTCAACATCGTTACTTCCTGAAAGACCAATATAACGTGCTATTTTAGCATACCTCTCCTTAATGTTAGGAGCATTATACTGAATTACATATGGTAAATAAATTGCGTTTGCACATCCGTGAGGAATGTGTCCTGTGGAGAATACAGCACCTGTTTTGTGTGCCATAGAATGAACTATTCCTAGGAGTGCGTTACTAAAAGCCATACCTGCTAAACATTGAGCATAGTGCATCTTAGCTTTGGCTTCCTTTACACCATTGTATGAAGCTTCTAGATTATCAAATACCATTTCGATAGCTTTCAGTGCAAGAGGATCTGTAAAATCAGAATTTAAAGTAGAAACATAAGCTTCTATAGCGTGAGTAAGTGCGTCCATTCCAGTATGAGCAACTAACACTTTAGGCATTGTTTCAGCTATTTCTGGATCAACAATAGCAATATCTGGAGTAATATTATAATCTGCTAAAGGATACTTAACACCTTTAGAGTAATCAGTAATTACTGAAAATGCAGTAACTTCTGTAGCAGTCCCTGATGTAGAAGGAATTGCTACAAAACGAGCCTTTGTTCTTAATGTTGGAAAAGAAAAAGGAGTAATTAAAGTTTCAAAGGCTGTTTCTGGATATTCATAAAATGCCCACATAGCTTTAGCTGCATCTATAGGAGAACCTCCACCCATGGAAACTATCCAATCTGGTTGGAATTTTCTCATTGCTTCAGCACCTGCCATAACTGTTTCTACAGACGGATCTGGTTCCACATTTTCAAATAGTTGAACTTCCATTCCTGCTTCTTTTAGGTAATTGATAGCTCTATCTAAAAATCCAAAACGTTTCATGGAGCCCCCACCTACAACGATTATAGCTCTTGTACCTTTTAAGTTTTTTAGTTCTTCTAAAGTGCCATTTCCGTAATAAATATCTCTTGGTAATGTAAATCTTGACATATTGACCTCCTTAATTTTAAATGAAACTTAATAAAAAATTATCAATAACTATATTATAAGGGCAAACTATGAGAAAGGCAAGAGATTTTGTTAAAATAATGAAAAAATTAACAATCAAATTTTTCTTTGTTTTTCAAAGTTAGTGTATAATCTTTATATTTATGGTAGAATTTAGAACGAAGAATATTTAACTAATATAATCAGACGTCAAATTATAATAAAAATAAAATTTTAGATATGGGGGAACAATATGGAAAAGACATATACTTTTGGGGCAAAAGATTTTACTCCTGAGCATATTTTTGAAAATGGACAGGCTTTTAGATGGGAAAAGGAAGAAGATGGATCCTTTACAGTGGTCGCAAAAAATCACTTATGTAATGTAAAGAAAACAGGTAATGATATTATCTTAAGTGGGGCTGACAAAAATGATTATGAAGAATTTTGGAAGTCATACTTTAATATGAATCGAGATTATTCTAAATTAAAAAATGACTTTAGAAAGATAGATATTAATTTAGAAAAAGCTACTATTTTTGGGGAAGGATTAAGAGTTCTAAAGCAGGATCCATTTGAAATGATAATTACATTTATCATATCAGCTAACAATCAGATTCCGAGAATTAAAAAAAGTGTAAATTTGATAGCAGAGTTGATGGGGGATAAAGTTGGAGAATTTAATGGAAAAATCTACTATAGTTTTCCTACAGCAGAAAAATTGTCCAAAATTACAAAGGAACAATTAGAACTTCTCAGAATAGGATATAGGGATGAGTATATTCTTAAAACGGCAAAAGATATTGCTGAATCTAGAATAGATTTAGAATCCATATATGATATGGAAACCATGGAAGCACAAAAATACCTATGTCAGCTTATGGGGGTAGGGCCTAAGGTGGCTGACTGTATTTTGCTTTTTGGGTATGGAAAGACTGATGCCTTTCCTGTGGATACTTGGGTTAAGAAAGTTATGAATGAGTATTATTTTTCGGAGGAAATGACAAATCCAAAAAAAATTAGATTAAAAGGCTTAGAGATATTTGGAGAAGATGCAGGTTTAGCCCAGCAATATCTATTTTATTATGCGAGAGAAAATAAGTTGGGAAATAAGTAAAATTTTATAAAAAAAACTTGACAATCTAAAATGATGATATAAAATATTATTAGCACTTAAATGAGTCGAGTGCTAATGAAGAAAATTGAGAAATAATAATATAAGGAGGAGTAACAATGAGAATTAAACCGCTTGCAGACCGAGTAGTTATTAAGAGGGTAGAAGCAGAAGAAAAAACTAAGAGTGGAATTATTTTAGCATCTCAAGCAAAGGAGCAACCACAGATAGCTGAAGTTATTGAGGTTGGACCAGGAGGCTTTGTGGAAGGTAACAAGGTTGAAATGGAAGTTTCTGTGGGAGATAAGGTCATTTTTTCTAAGTATGCAGGTACAGAAGTTAAGGTTGACGGAGAAGAATATATTATTATAAGACAAAATGAAATATTAGCGATTGTTGAATAGGAGGAGAAAATATGTCTAAAGAAATTAAGTTTGCTGAAGAAGCAAGAAAAGCATTGGAAATAGGAGTTAATAAATTAGCGGATACAGTAAAGGTTACAATAGGTCCGAAGGGTAGAAATGTTATCCTTGACAAAAAGTTTGGAACGCCACTTATTACAAATGATGGAGTTACTATTGCTAGAGAAATTGAACTAGAAGATCCATATGAAAATATGGGAGCTCAAATCCTTAAAGAAGTTGCTACTAAAACTAATGATGTTACAGGAGATGGGACAACAACAGCAACTATATTAGCTCAAGCAATAATAAGAGAAGGTTTAAAAAACGTGGCAGCTGGGTCTAATCCGATTTTGCTAAGAAAAGGAATTTCACTTGCTACAGAAGAAGCAGTTAAAGAATTACAAAAACATTCAAGACCAATAGAGAATAAAGAGGCAATAACACAAGTGGCTGCTATTTCAGCAGGAGATGAGCAAGTAGGACAAATGATAGCTGATGCTATGGAGAAGGTAGGAAAAGATGGAGTTATTACAGTAGGTGATTCTAAGTCTATGACTACTACCTTAGATGTAGTTGAAGGAATGCAGTTTGATAGAGGTTATGTTTCAGCTTATATGGCTACAGACTTAGAAAAGATGGAAGCTGATTTGCAAGATCCAATGATTCTTATTACAGATAAGAAGATTAGCAATATCCAAGAAATTCTTCCAATTTTAGAGCAGATTGTACAACAAGGAAGAAAGCTTTTAATTATTGCAGAGGATGTGGACGGAGAAGCTCTAACAACTCTAGTGCTGAATAAGTTAAGAGGAACATTTGATGTAGTAGCTGTAAAAGCACCAGGTTTTGGTGATAGAAGAAAGGCTATGCTTCAAGATATAGCTATACTAACAGGAGGAACTGTTATATCAGAAGAGATTGGATTAGAACTAAAAGAAGCTGATATGAGTATGCTTGGAAAAGCATCACGAGTTAAAATAACAAAAGATAATACTGTCATTGTTGATGGAGCGGGAGAAAAAAGCGCAATTAAGGATAGAATTTCTGTGATAAAAAGACAGATAGAAGATACCACTTCTGATTTTGATAGAGAGAAACTACAAGAAAGACTGGCTAAGCTTTCAGGAGGAGTTGCAGTTATTGAGGTAGGAGCAGCCACTGAAACTGAGCAGAAAGAAAAGAAATTAAGAATGGAAGATGCTCTTAATGCAACAAGAGCAGGGGTTGAAGAAGGAATAGTTTCAGGTGGAGGAGCAGCACTTATTAATGTTATTCCACAGGTGGAAAAACTTCTGGATACAACTCAGGGAGAGGTTAAAACTGGAGTAGAAATAATTGTAAAAGCTCTTCAAGAACCACTTAAGCAAATTGTAATTAATGCAGGGCTAGAAGGTGCGGTAGTTGTTGAGAAAGTTAAGGCATCAGCTATAGGAATAGGTTTTGATGCTCTAAATGAGAAATATGTAAATATGATAGAAGCAGGGATTATAGATCCAACAAAGGTTACAAGAACAGCGTTACAGAATGCTGCTTCAGTGGCAGCGACATTCCTTACAACGGAGGCAGCGGTAGTTGAAATTAAGAGCGATGAGCCACAGATGCCTATGGGAGCGCCTGGAATGATGTAGTTCTACTAGTCTTTATTGAAAATAAAGATAAGATTATAAATATATTAGGTTTATATTTTTAAGAATTTAAAAGCTATATATAAAACTCATAGATAAGGGGAATTATGGAATAAATTATAATAATTTATTCCATAATTTTTTTTTTGATAATCAAGGCATAAGATAAAAACTATATATTTTAACGTAAATAAGCAGTTTTTTATTTTAATTTCAGTACTTGAAAAATTTTTCAGATGGAGTATAATTAGTTTACGTTAATGTATTGAGTTGAAAACACTTAATACGCTATAAAATACAAAATATTAGTGGAGGAAAATGATGAAAAAAAAAGAAATGAATTTTAGGCGTGGGAAAAAAATATTAAGTGTTATTATGTCAAGTGCACTTATATTAGGTTTTGTACCAGTAAATGCACAATCATCGGAGAATTTGCAAGAAGTTGTAAATAAAATTGAGCTTGAGCCAGTTCTATCAATTGATGACAGTAACAAGGAAGTAAAAGAGGAAGTAAAAGAGGAAGTAAAAGAGGAAGTAAAAGAGGAAGTAAAAGAGGAAGTAAAAGAGGAAGTAAAAGAGGAATCATTAGGAGTTAATGAAAAAAAAGTAGTATTAGGATCAACAGGAGAAACTGAGCCTTTGGATATGATTATGCCAAGAGCTTTACCACCACAAGAACTGGCTTTTTCTGATGAAAGTAAACCTTTAAATGATGCGATAATTAAAGCATATCCATCTGTAGATATTGATAAGGACGGATATATTTCAATAGTTGAAGCTAATAAGATGGAAGGGCAAATAATAATTAAAAATAATCCTAACTTAAAATCAAAACTTGATGGAATAGAAAATTTTATAAAAATAAAAGATATAGATTTATCGGGTAATGAGATTTATGGAGAACTACCTTCAAATATTGGTGAGTTAAAATTGTTAGGAACATTAAATTTAAGTAAAAATCAATTAACTGGGAGTATACCAACAAGCATAGGTAATTTGACTAATATGATTTCATTAAAAATTTCTAATAATGAGTTAGAAGGAACCTTACCAAAGGAAATAGGAAATCTTAATAAAATAAAAGTAATTATGCTTTATGGAAATAGTTTATCAGGAGCTATACCAGAAGAAATAGTAAGTTTAAACGATTTATATGACTTGCGTTTGGAAAACAATAAATTTACATCTGTGCCACAGAGAGTATATGAAGTGGTGCAAGAGAGAGGGAAACCTTGGGGCTTACCTGGTGGATATGTGATAGTAGGAGCTACCTTTGATATATCTCAGCAAACAACGACTATAATTAATGGAGAAAAAGCATTTATATTCAGTGATTATGAATTTGACAGCTTACCTGCATATGAGCAGTTTTTTAACTACGGCTCACCATTTGTATATATGCTTGAAATGCCTGATTCAAAAATGAAGATGACAAGTCCTACTATTGAAAATGGAAAAATCAAGATACCAGGAAAAGATTTAGATCAAATTGGAGAGTATAAGCTAAAAGCTATAACCACAGGTGGAAGATTAGAAAATACCATATATACAACAGAGTTTAAAGTAGAAAACCAAGAGGTTGTATTCAAAGAAGCTAAAGCAGATGGGGAAGAAAATAAAACTACAACAAGCAAAATAATAATAGAGTTTTCAGAATCGCTAAAGTTTGGTTCTTTAGAAAAGAGCAATTTAAAGTTAAATTCAAAAGCTGATATTAACTCTATATTTATGGGAGAAATAAAAAATTTAGGTGATGGTAAGTATGAGATTCCTATAATAGGAGAGTGGAATGAAGGCGGATTACTAGAAGTAAAAGTTGAAAAAGACGGAGTTATGTTTAGTCCTTCTACTAGGGATGTAAAACTGCACAAAGGTAAAACTACAGACAAAGAAGTTATAGAATATATAGTTTTAGCAGATGGACAGACAGATAAGGTAACTACAGAAAAAATAATAATACAGTTGTCTAAAGAACCATCATCAGCTTTAACAAAAGATAATATAAGTTTAACTTCAAAGACAAACACTAAGGTTATAGATATAGTGAAAGTTACAGCTTTGGAAAGTGGAAAATACGAAGTAGAAGTAAGTGGAGAGTGGAATGAAGGTGGATTAATAGATGTAGGTATAGTGAAATTTGGATTGATATTTAATCCATCTTCAAGAGAAGCAACTTTACACAAAGCTAAAGACAATAATGGAGGAAATTCAGGAGGCGGTTCAGGAGGCGGTTCAGGAGGCGGTTCTGGAGGAAATTCAGGCGGTGGTTCTGGAGGAAATTCAGGCGGTGGTTCTGGTGGGAATTCAGGAATAAATCCTGTAGTTAAGCAAGAAGAAATTGAAAAGCTAAATAAGAAAAATCATGGAGCTTATGTGTTAGGTTATAAAAATACGACTTTTAAGGCAGATGCCAATATAACTAGAGCTGAGGTAATAACTATATTTTCAAATATTCTAACGGATAAATATACAGAAGATAAGGCTCTAGAACCATCGTTTAAAGATGTAAAAGCTACAGCTTGGTATAGAGGAAGATTAGGGTATATAGAAAAACTTGGAATAGTAAAGGGAGATCCAGACGGGAGATTTAGAGGCGATGAACCTATAACTAGAGCAGAGTTTGCGACAATAACAGCGAATTTTGATAAATTAAGTTCTGTGGAAGTAAATCCATTTAAAGATTTAAAGGCAAACCATTGGGCAAAGAAATATATCCTATCAAGCGCGAATAAGGGTTGGATAGTAGGATATGAAGATGGAAGTTTTAGACCGGAACAAAAAATTACAAGAGCAGAGGTAGTAACTATAGTAAATAATATGTTAGAGAGAAAGGCGGATAAGGAGTATATAGATAATAATATATTGAGTATAAAACCTTATACAGATTTAAGTAAGTCTCATTGGGCATATTATGGAATATATGAAGCTTCAGAAAATCATAATTATAAGAAAGAAGCTGAAAAAGAAATTTGGTTAAATCTAAATTCTAAACTTAGTTAAGTAATAAGAGTAATTTTTAAAATATAAGTTAACTTAAAGGCTGCTACAAATAATGTATGCAGTCTTTTCATTTATTTAAAGTTTGGGCCTTGTGTGAAGGTATTTTTACATTATTAATTTTAAATAGTTTTAAACTTTGTTAAGTTGATAAAAACATAAATTTATAGTATAATATATCTCAACGCATTTTGTGTTTTAAGGAGATGATAAATTGATAGATTCAAGATTTGCATTAAAGGATACGCTTAAGTGTTCAGCTTTAGCTTTATCGCTTTTTGCAATAGCATTTGTTTTACCGGCTTTAGGTATTATTGTTTTTCTGACTCCTGCCTTTATTGCAGTGTCTACTTATAGGAATTCTATTAGAATGGGGATTTTAGGAGCTGGAGTTGTAACTGTGGGTGCAGTGCTTATATTTGGGGGAAGTGGCATTTTTTTGTCAGCTGAATTGTGTGGAATGGGATTATTACTAGGAGAGTTTATGCGTAGGAAGATGCATCCTGCTTATGTAATTATATTTAGTGCAATTTTATTTGTATCAGTCTTAAATGGGTATATATTTGTAAGTGGCCACGCTTTTGCCAATGGGATTCTAGATAACTTTCTTAATAGTTATAAAAGAGTGCTTATGGAAGAAGGGGGGAGTATGCTAGAGACTCTAGGTGGGGAGCCTTATGTAGATGAAACTATAAGATATATTAGAGAAATATTTCCAGCTGTATTGATTATTCTAGGTATTTTATGTGCTTATGTTAATTATTTTTTTGCAGGAAATATGCTTATGAAAATATATCTTAAGCGGCAAGTACCAATGATTTCAGAGTTTTCTCTTCCGGGAAATGTATATATGGGAACTGCAATAATTATGGGACTAGTATTAATTGTTAAATCTATGGGATTTGCATATTCAACATCTTTAGTTTTAAATGTTACTTTAGTTTTTTCAGTACTTTTTTATTTACAAGGATTTTCTTGCATACAACATTTTTGTATGACTAGGATGAAACCAGCTTTAAGAGGTTTAATTATGATTTTCGTTGTACTATTTGTACCTTTTTATACTATTGTTGAAATGATAGGTTTTTTAGATGCAGGGTTCAATATCAGAGGTTTAAAGAGATAGGAGAAAAGTATGAAGGCTAACGTTAAGCTACGAAGATTATGTATTGTAGGTTTGGGGATCGCCACACTAATATTGCTCTATTACAATAAGTTGATAGGTGTTGCGTTTTTTTGTTTTGAACTTTATATATGTTATATATCCTATGTTAATAAGAAAAGGGAGACAAGAGAGTGGACAGAGTATATAGAAGATCTTTCTATGACTATGGACAATACTACTCGTAAGGCATTGACTAATCTTCCAATTCCTCTATGTGTATGTAAAATAGATGGAAGTTTGAACTGGTATAATAAGAAGTTTACAGAATTAGTTAATAAAAAGAATTTATTAGGGGTAAGGTTAAATGATATTATAGATAATTTTGATATTGAAAGCCTTAAGTCCAAAGTTGATTCAGGGGTAATGTACTCTAATATTGGGGATAGCCGTTATAGAATTATATTTTTTATAGATTCAACTAAGAAAGTTAATGTGTCGGATTCTATAATTATGTATTTTATTGATGTTACAGATTTTGAAAATTTAACCAAGGAGTTTAGGTTAAGTAGACCTGCAGTACTTTCTATTCAAGTGGACAGTTTTGATGAGGTTAGAAGTTCTACTTCTGAGGAGGATGTTCCTTTGCTGGAGGTTCAAATAGAGAAGGTTATTAAGTTGTGGGCTGAAGAGAATAATGCAGCGTTTAGAAGATTTTCTGCTGATAGATATTTTATAGTTATGACTGAGGAAGCTTTAATTAAGAATGAGAAAGATAAGTTTGAGGTATTAGATCATATAAGGTCAATCGAGCAAGGTAATACGATACCTGTAACTATTTCTATAGGGGCATCTTCCTATGATGGTAATAGTATAAGAAGTACCCAATTAGCTTCTATTACAGCTTTGGATTTAGCTTTAGGTAGAGGTGGAGATCAGGCTGCGATTAGGAGAAACGAAAGATATATATTTTTCGGTGGTAAATCTAAGGCAGTTGAGAAGAGAACAAGGGTTAAGGCAAGAATTATTTCTCATGCAATGAAGGATCTTATTTCAGAAGCTTCGAATGTATTAGTTATGGGGCACACTTATCCAGATTTAGATTCATTAGGTGCTTCCATGGGAGTGGTTGGCATAGCGAAGATGTTAAATAAAGAGGTTAATATAGTCATGTGCACCCCTAATAAGTCTATAGATACTGTATACAAGAAAATTATGGTTTCGGGAGGCTATAAGGATTTATTTGTCGGAAAAGACGAAGTTATGAGAAAAGTTAAAGGGGATACCTTGTTGATTGTGGTTGATACACATAAGCCAAGTTTAACCGATATGCCTAAATTAGTAAATATGATAGATAAGATAGTTCTTATAGATCATCACAGAAGAGGTGTGGAGTTTTTGGATAAGGCTATGCTTGTATATCATGAAACTTATGTATCATCTGCTAGTGAAATGGTTACAGAACTTATTCAATATATTAAAGATAAGCCATATATTGACCCTATTACAAGTGAAGTGTTGCTAGCTGGAATAATGTTAGATACAAAGAACTTTACTTTTAAAGCAGGGGCAAGAACCTTTGAGGCAGCAGCTTTCTTAAGAAAATCAGGAGCAGATATGGCATCTATTAAAACTTTATTTCAAGGGGATGCGAGCTTATATCTTTTGAAGGCAGAAGCTATTAAAAATGTTAAGATTTTGGGAGAGGTTATCGCTATATCATACCTTGATTCAGAGGGGACTGAGTTTAAGTTAGCAGCTTCTCAGTCGGCAGATGAATTATTAAATATTAAAGGAGTACAGGCTTCTTTTGTACTGGCTAGTGATGGAGAAGGGAACATTCAAATTAGTGCAAGATCATTAGATAAAATTAATGTACAAGTTATTATGGAGAAACTTGATGGAGGTGGTCATCTTAACACCGCAGCCACACAGGTTACAGGTATTAATATGGAAGAAGCTATTGAAAAAGTAGAAGATGTTGTTATGGAATATATGAAAGAGGAGGGTATTTAGTATGAAGGTTATATTTTTAAAGGATGTAAAGGGTACTGCGAAAAAGGGAGAGTTAAAAGAGGTAAGTGATGGTCATGCAAGAAACTTTTTAATACCTCGTGGTATAGCAAAGGAAGCTAATGTTTCAACGCTTAATGAATTTAAGCAGCAAAATGAGTCCAATGATTTTAAAAAGCAACAAGAGTTAGAAAATGCTAAGGCTCTTGATTTGAAAATAAAGGAATGTGAAATTTTAATAGAAACAAAGGCAGGAGATGGAGGTAGGCTGTTTGGGTCTATTACATCGAAGGATATAGCAGAAGAGTTGGAAAAACAGTATAAAATCAGTATTGACAAAAGAAAAATTCTTCTTGAAGAACCAATAAGGGTTTTAGGCGTTCAAAATGTGGATATCAAGTTGCATCAAAAAGTTACAACCAGTTTAAAAGTACAAGTAAAGGGAAGTAATTAAAGGATAAAGAATTTATGATAGGGGGCGATTATTTGGAAGGAAAGATAATGCCCTATGCAATGGAGGCTGAACAAGCAGTTTTGGGTAGTATAATTTTGGATAAGGATAAAATTATACCTGCAGGAGAGCTTCTTTTGGATAAGGATTTTTATAATGATAACCATGCTACAATATATCGAACTATGCACGATATAAATAGGAAGGGTGAACCTATTGATCTTATTACTTTGACTCAAAGTTTAAGAAATAAAGGTGTTTTAGAAGCTGTAGGTGGGAATAAGTATTTGGCTGCACTAACTACAGCACCAAATGTTATTATACATTTTGAGGCATATTGTAAGCTGGTGAAAGAAAAATCGATATTAAGAAAATTGATAAGAGCTTCAGAGGAGATAATGGCTAGCAGTTATGAAGGTGCTGAAAATATTGAAGATATTCTTAATGTAGCAGAAAAGTCAATATTTGATATTTCGCAAGCTCAAAACAAGCAAGATTTAACTCATATTTCAGAAGTTCTTATAGATGCAGTTGAACGCATACAGGATCTGCATGCTAATAAAGGGAAAATTACAGGAATATCAACAGGGTTTATAGATTTAGATAAAAAGATTAATGGTCTACAAAAAACAGATCTAATACTAATTGCTGCAAGACCTGCTATGGGGAAGACTGCCTTTACACTAAATTTAGCTCAAAATGCAGCTATGAAAAGTGGAGCTTCAGTGGCTTTGTTTAACTTAGAGATGAGCAAGGGGCAGTTGATAGAGCGTATGATTTCTGCTGTATCGCAGGTAGAGCTTAATAAAATTAAAAATGGGAACATAGATGATTCGGAGTGGGAAAAAGTTATGTCAGCAATGGGGGTATTAAGTGATTTAAATATTCACATTGATGATGCTGCCGGGATTAATATGATGGAGTTAAGGTCTAAGTGTAGAAGAATGAAGGTTGAAAAGGGGTTAGATTTGGTTATTATCGACTACTTACAACTTATGGAAGGTGATTCAAAGTTTGAGAGTAGGCAACAGGAAATTTCAAAGATTTCTAGATCATTAAAAATTTTAGCAAAAGAGCTAGAATGTCCGGTTATTGCACTATCACAGCTTTCTAGAGCGCCGGAGCAAAGAGCAGATCATAGACCGATATTATCAGACTTAAGGGAATCTGGTGCAATTGAGCAAGATGCTGATCTGGTAATGTTCCTCTATAGAGATGATTATTATAATCAAAATTCGGAGCAAAAAGATATAACGGAAGTAATAATTTCAAAACATCGTCATGGAGAAGTGGGGACTGTAGCTCTTACATGGTTTGGGAAGTATCAATTATTCCACAATGCTTCAAGTTTTTCTTTATAGGTGTGAAATTATGAAATGTTGGGGTGAAAGAGTAAGTTTACGGAGCATGACCTTATCAGATGTAAGTCTTATGTGTAATTGGGATGAGGGATCAGATATACTTTTTGCTGATTATAATTTCCCAAAGATGACATTTTCCGAGCAAAAAGATTGGTTTAACTTAAAGAATAATTTACGGAGCAAGTGTTTTGTAATTGAGAACAGGGATAATCAGGTTATAGGTTATATTGCTATGAAACAGATAGATAAGTTTTTAAAATCGGCAGAACTGGGTATTGTCATCAGTCCAACTAAGGTAGGTTTTGGATATGGAACAGAGGCTATAAAGGTTTTTATGAACTGGTATTTTACGGTATATAAATTTAAAAGGTTGTGGCTAAGGGTAGGAGCATATAATAGAAGAGCTATAAATTCTTATAAAAGTTTAGGCTTTGTATTTCGAAAGAAGTATTATGGTAAATTTTATAATGACAAGGTGAATCCTATTGATGAAAGAGAGTTTGAAGAGTATAAAGATTTTTTTAGGATGAGATTTTGTAAGTTACAGGCATTATATTATATGATGGAATGTAAAAAAAATTAAGACTATAGGAGGATATAGATATGTTAGATATAAAACGTATAAAAAGAGATTTAGAAGAAATTAAGCAGCTAATGGATTTAAGAGGTGAAGCAGATTTTTCATTAGATGAAGTAGTTGCTTTGGATGATGAAAGAATAGCGTTATTACAAGATGTAGAAGTTAAAAAGAATCAATCTAACGTAAGGTCTAAGGAAATTCCTGTATATAAAAAAGAGGGTAAAGATACAACTGAATTAATGGCAGAGCTAAAGTCTTTATCAGATGAAATAAAGGTTCTTGATGAAAAAGTAAAAGAAGTAGAGCAGAACTTAGAAGCTAAGATGATGAGGATACCAAATGTTCCAAATGCTAAGGTGGTTAAAGGTGATACTGATGAAGATAATCTTCAAATTAGAACTTGGGGAGAGCCTACAAAATTTAGTTTTGAGCCAAAGCCTCATTGGGAAGTTGGTACTAATTTAGGAATCTTAGATTTTGAAGCCGGAGGGAAAATTACGGGGGCAAGATTTACTTTATATAAAGATGCAGGGGCAAGGTTAGAGCGTTCTATAATAAACTTTTTCTTAGATACACATACTAAAAATGGTTATAGAGAAATGCTACCACCTTTTATTGCAAATAGAGGAAGCTTTGTAGGAACAGGTCAGTTACCTAAGTTCGAAGAAGATATGTTTAAATTAGAAGGATTAGATTACTTTTTAATTCCTACTGCAGAAGTGCCGGTAACCAATATTCATAGAGATGAAATACTTACAGCAGAAGAACTTACTCTTAAATATTGTGCCTATACACCATGTTTTAGAGCTGAGGCAGGATCAGCAGGAAGAGATACAAGAGGGTTAATAAGACAACATCAATTCCAGAAGGTAGAATTAGTTAAGTTAACAAAGCCTGAAGATAGCTATGAAGAGTTAGAAAATTTGACAGCTGATGCAGAGAAGGTGTTACAACTTTTAGGACTACCTTATAGAGTGGTACAAATATGTTCTGGGGATTTAGGATTTACAGCTGCATTTAAGTATGATTTAGAGGTGTGGTTACCAAGTTATAATAAGTATGTGGAGATTTCTTCTTGTTCAAATTTTGAAGATTTTCAAGCGAGAAGAGCAAACCTTAGATTTAAGAGAGATAAGGCTTCAAAACCTGAGTTTGTTCATACTCTTAATGGTTCAGGGGTTGCTATTGGAAGAACTGTTGCAGCTATATTAGAGAATTTTCAAAATTCTGATGGCAGTGTAACTGTACCAGAGGTGTTACGTTCATACATGGGTATGGATTATATAAAATAAAAAATATAATAAAAACCCCCATTATAGCCATAAAATATATATATTTTATGGCTATAATGGGGGTTAAAATATGTTATACCTCTAAAGTTACAATTTCATAAGGTTTTAGTTTATAGATAACATCTTTACGTTCTATAATGACAAAAGACTTTTTAGAAAGCTCCTCATCTTTTTGGATATTAGTTAAAAGTTCTCTTGCAGGGTTTATAGCAAAAGGGTTTCCAACTCTTTTTAACATAGTAAAGTCACCATTAGTATCACCATATGCATAACTTTTTTCTAAATCTATATTATATTTTTCTACAAAATGATCAATGGCTTCATTTTTAGATTTTCTATCCCACATAGGAGTGATTTTTCCTTCAAAAATTCCAGCATCATTATATAGGTAGGCAGAACCAAGATAGTCTGTAGCCATATAACGCTTAGCCATTTTTTCCACAAGAAAATCAGGGCTTCCAGAAATGAATATTATCTTATGATCAAGTTTTTGATGGGTTTTTATTATCTGTCTAGTATAAGCATAAACCCTATCAGATTTTTTATTGATTAAATGGTTACTCGTAAATTCAATATCAGACTTGTGAATACCTTTTAATGCCTTTACATATGAAATAGAAACTTCGTCAAGATAATCCTCATAATCTCCTTGTCGTTTGTCCCAGTTATCGTATGTTTCTCTTGCGTGATCATACCAGTAATTAGGATCTATCAAATCGTAGTCTATTAAATTTCGAAAATGTTCTAGCATTAGAGAATCTCTGTATATGGTGCCATCAATATCAAAAAATGCAGCAATGTTTTTTTCCATAATATACCTCCTGATAGAGTGAGTATATCACGAAAAATTGATTATTTCAAGGAGAGAGGCCTATTATAAAATTGATAAAATATATAAAAAAGTTATATTTAAGTAAAATCAAAGGCTACAAGATATATGGTTAAAAAACACAAAAAACCTCTTTTCAGCCACTAGATATTGTGCTATACTATGAACATGAAAACTTGTGGAGTGTTCAGTAAAATTTGTATAAGTATGGTTATAAAAGTTACGAAAAGACTAACTTACTTATTTAGAGCTTTGAAAAAGGAAAGTAAAATCACTGAGATTGAAGAAGAAAAAGATGGAAATACTTTTAATGAAAATTTAAAAAGGGAGGAAAATATTTTAATGAAGGTAACAAAACGTGATGGACGGTTAGTGGATTTTGATTATAAAAAAATTCAAACTGCCATAGAATTAGCTATGACAGAAACAATATACGGAGTAGATAATGAATTATCAGAAGAAATAGCTTTAACGATACAAAGAGAATTTGAAGAGGCTAAGCAGGTTATAGATATTAATAACATACAAGATAGGGTAGAAGACTTGCTAATGGCATCAAAAAGAAAAGATGTAGCAAAGAGATATATAATTTATAGAGCCGACCAAGATAAATTAAGAACAAGAAAAGTAGATAATGACGAGGGAATACTGACAGAAGAATTTATTAGTAAATACAAACACAGACCATCACCAATGGGAGAGCTAGGAAACTTTGTATTCTATAGAACATATTCTAGATTTTTAAGCGAAAAGGGTAGAAGAGAGTACTGGTATGAAACTGTAAGGAGAGCTGTTGAATATAATGCAAATATAACAAGAACTACAAGAGAAGAAGCAGAAGCGCTTTATGATAATGTATTTAACTTACGTCAGTTTCTTTCCGGTAGAACTTTTTGGATAGGAAATACAGAGGTAAGTAAAAATTATCCTCTAGCAAATTTTAACTGTGCTTTTGAAGTTATAGATGATTTCAAATCTTTTAAAGATTTGTTTTATCTACTTATGTTAGGTTGTGGAGTAGGCGTAAGGGTATTAGAAGAAGATGTAAAGCAACTGCCTATGGTAAGAACCGATTATCAGATAATTCAAAAGGCGTATTCACCGATCCATAAGATGTTTAGAAAAGAAAATACATCATTAAACTTTATTGGAGAAGATGAAGTTGAAATTATAATAGGGGACAGTAAAGAAGGATGGATAGAATCTTTATCGTTCTTTCTTGAGATTATAACTGATCATAACTATCGAAACATAAAGAGAATATTTTTAGAATATTCTAATGTAAGAGAAAAAGGAGAAAGACTTGTAAAGTTTGGAGGAACTGCGTCAGGTCATGAGAGCTTGAAGGCTATGTTTGAGAAAATAGATAAGATTGTTAAGCGTAAGACAGTATCTATAAATCAAACAAAGGTTAAACTTGGGGCTGTAGATTGTATGGATATAGCCAATGTTATAGGTGAAAATGTAGTTGTAGGTGGGGTTAGACGTACAGCTGAGATGGTTCTTGTAGATCAAGATGATAAAGGAGCTATAGAAGCAAAATTAAACTTATATACATTTGAAAATGGTAAGTGGATAATTGATAAAGAGATAGCTCATAGACAGATGTCTAACAACTCTATATTCTTTAAGAGGAAACCTACAAGAGAAGATCTTCACGTTCAAATTGAAAGAATGAGATATTCGGGCGAGCCAGGATTTGTAAATGAAGAGGCAGCGTCTAAAAGAAGAGAAAATATGAAAGGTGTCAATCCATGTGGAGAAATATTGTTGGATTCTAATGGAGTTTGTAACCTTACAACAATAAATGTTGTAGCTTTTGTTAATGAATATAATGAATTAGACAAAGAAGCTCTTTTAGAAGCGCAAAGGCTTTCTGCAAGAGCGGGTTATAGGATGACAATGTTAGATTTAGAACTTCCAAGATGGGATAAGGTTCAAAAAAGAGATAGATTGATAGGGTGTTCGTTAACAGGATGGCAAGATATGGTAAATCTTCTTGAATATACTAAAGAGGAAGAGGTTGAGTTATTAAGAGAGTTAAGGGAAGCAGCAAAAAAATCAGCTGAAGAGTATGCAAAAGAATTAGGCTTGAATGCACCTTTACTTGTAACTACAGTTAAGCCTGAGGGAACGTTATCTCAATTACCAACAGTGTCCAGTGGAGTTCATTATTCTCATTCTCCATACTTTATAAGAAGGGTAAGAATTTCATCTGCAGATCCACTTCTAAAAGTTTGTGAGGAATTAGGATATCCTGTTTTCCCAGAAGTTGGACAAGAGATGGAAACAGCTTCTACAAAAGTTGTGGAGTTTCCAATAAAAGCTCCTAAAGGAAAGACAAAATATGATATTTCTGCTATAGAGCAATTAGAAAATTACATTATGTTTATGAAAAATTATGTAGACCATAACTGCTCTATAACCGTACATGTTAGAGATGATGAATGGGAAGCTGTGGAGCAATTTGTATGGGATAATTGGGATGACATTGTTGCTGTATCATTCTTATCTTTATCAGATGCCTTCTATGAAATGTTACCATATGAACAGATTGATGAGGAAGAGTACAATGTACGGAAAGAGAATATGAAGCCTTTTGTAGCTTCGTTGATTTCCAAATATGAGGTAGAATTAAATGAGTATGAACTGGACAATGATGGTTGTGAAATGGGAATTTGTCCAGTTAGATAAAAATTTAAAAATAATCCTCTTTTTGTGATACAATAGCATTTATAGGAAAGGAGGAGTGGTTGATGGATAAAGAGTTTATTCCAGAAGTAGATATGGACGAAGAAGAACCTTTGATATTAAACTTAGAATTAGAAGATGGCAAAGAAGTTGCCTGTGAAGTAATAGGAATATTTGAGGTTGAGGGAGTAGAGTATATTGCAGTAGTTCCAGAAGATGATGATCAGGTACTAATTTATAAATATACTGAAAATGATGATGAATCAGAAGTAGAACTTGATCAAATTGAAGACGATGAAGAATTTGATAAAGTAACTGCAGCTTTTTGGGAAATCTTCGGTGAAGAAGATTTTGAAAAGGAAGAGGAATAGTTACCAATAGAGTTCCCTTTATAAGTGTTAGATGATAAAAAGAGCCGAGTTTATCCTTGGCTCTTTTCATAAAATTAATCTGGTTCAATGTGATTTTATTACTGAAAAATTAGGATTTTTTCGTGTATAAAATATATATAGATAAATTGTTTTGGAAGGGAGTTTTTATGAAAATACTAATTATTGGTGGAGTTGCAGGTGGAGCTACTGCTGCTGCAAGACTTAGAAGGCTTAATGAAAATGATGAAATTATTGTATTTGAAAAAGATGAATATATTTCCTTTGCTAACTGTGGACTACCTTATTACATAGGAGATGTAATTAGTCAAAGAAATAATTTATTAGTGCAGACAGTAGAAGGGATGCATAAGAGGTTTAACCTAGATATAAGAAATTTTTCAGAAGTTACGGAAGTCATTCCTGAAAGAAAACTTGTAAAGGTTAAAAATGTAAAAACTCAAGAAGAATATGAAGAAAGTTTCGATAAACTAATAATATCTACAGGAGCAAATCCAATAAAACCATCCATTAAGGGTATTGAAGAAACGGAAAATGTATTTATACTAAGAAATGTGCCGGATACGGATATGATTAAAGCTTATGTAATTAACAATGAAATAAAAGAAGCAACTGTCATAGGTGGAGGTTTTATTGGTATAGAAATGGCAGAGAATCTGCATAGTTTAGGGGTAAAGGTAACAATAGTTGAAAAGGCAAATCAGGTATTAGCACCTCTTGACTTTGAAATGGCACAAATCATTCACAAAGAACTAAACTCAAAGGGAGTAAAACTTATACTGGGAGATGGAATATCATCATTTGAAAATAAAGGTAAGAAAATAACTCTCGAAAGTGGTAATAGTTTAGAGACAGAAATGATAATCCTTTCCATAGGAGTTGTACCTACAAATAAATTAGCAAAAGAAAAGTTTGATTTAGGGACTAGGGGTCATATAATAACAACGGATAATTTTAATGTATTGGAGAATGGTAAAATAAATGATGATATTTTTGCCATAGGGGATGTGGTTGAGGTTGTTGATTTTATTGATAATAGTAAGACAGCAGTACCTTTAGCTTGGGGAGCAAATAGGCAAGGGCGAATAGTGGCTGACTATATCAATGGAATAGATATTAAACCAAGTAGAATACAAGGAACAGCGGTAGCAAAGGTTATGGATATGGTAATCGCAACCACTGGAAATAATGAAAGTAGATTAAAAGCTAAAAATATGGATTATACAGCTATTCATGCTCATCGAGGAAATCATGCAAGCTATTACCCTGGTGCTAGTAACATAGCTTTAAAACTTATTTTTGACAATAAGACTAAGAAGATTTTAGGGGCTCAAGCGGTAGGGATGAGTGGAACTGAAAAGCGAATAGATGTTATATCTACAGCAATGAAGCTAGGGGCTACTATCTATGATTTAGCAGACTTAGAATTATGTTATGCACCACCATTTTCCAGCGCAAAAGATCCAGTAAATATATTAGGATATATAGCAGAGAATGTATCTGATGAGGTTTATAAAGTTGTACACTGGAATGAAATAGACGAAGTGGCTAAGTCAGGAGCTTATTTATTAGATGTAAGAACAGCAGGAGAATATAGTGCAGGCTGTATAGAAGGATCAATTAATATTGAAGTTGACAGTTTAAGAGATAATCTGCATAAACTTCCAAAGGATAAAACTACACCGATCTATGTAAATTGTCAGGTAGGATTAAGAGCATATATAGCGATTAAAATACTTGCAGGGAAAGGTTATACTAATCTTTACAATCTTTCTGGTGGATATAGCACATATAAAATAGGGAAATATAAACTAAAAAATGATTTAAAATAAGTATAAATATTTAATGGAAATAATTCTAAAATAAGAAAATAACTTAATAAAAAGTAGTAAAGGATAGCTGTCGAAACTATCCTTTTTTACTTGCTAGAAATAATAATTTATGATATTATAATACAGTTAATCATCAAATTTTGATAATGATTAACTAATTTATAATTTTGAGGTGCAAAAATGGAAAGATATGTAGGAACGGTATCAAGAGGACTAAGAGCTCCGATTATAAGAGAAGGAGAAAATCTTTGTGAAATAGTAGTTGACTCAGTGATGAAGGCAGCTAATAGTGATATGGGATTTAAGATTCAAGACAAGGATGTTATAGGTATAACAGAAGCAGTTGTAGCTAGAGCTCAAGGAAACTATGCCACAATAGAAAATATTGCATCAGATGTTAAAACAAAATTGGGTGGAGAAACTATAGGAATTATTTTCCCTATTTTAAGTAGAAATAGATTTGCTATCTGTTTAAAAGGGATTGCTAAAGGGGCTAAAAAAGTTGTGCTTATGCTTAGCTATCCTTCTGACGAAGTTGGAAACCACCTTGTAGACATGGAAGAACTAGACGAAGCGGGAGTTAATCCTTGGGTAGATGTATTAACCGAAGAAAAATATAGAGAATTATTTGGATATAAAAAGCACTACTTTACAGGAGTAGACTATGTAGAATACTACAAAAACTTAATAACTGAAACAGGAGCAGAAGTTGAAATAATCTTCTCAAATGATTGTAAAAGTATATTAAAATACACAAAAAATATAGTTTGTTGTGATATTCATACAAGAGCTAGAACAAAGAAAATTCTTATAAATGCAGGAGGAGAAAAGGTAATTGCTCTTGATGAAATACTTACAAGCTCTATAGATGGAAGTGGATATAATCCAAAGTACGGTCTGTTAGGTTCAAACAAAGCAACAGAAACTACAGTTAAGTTATTTCCAAGAGATGCAGAAAAATTTGTATTAGAAGTACAAGGAAAAATCAAGGAACTTACAGGTAAAAATGTAGAAGTTTTAGTATATGGAGATGGAGCATTTAAAGATCCAGTTGGCAAAATTTGGGAACTAGCAGATCCAGTGGTTTCTCCAGGCTATACTAGTGGATTAGAAGGTACACCTTCAGAGGTAAAGTTGAAATATTTAGCGGATAATGATTTTGCACACCTTTCAGGCGAAGAATTAAAAGTAGCAATTTCTAAATATATAGAAGAAAAAGATGCAAAAAAAGAAGATTTAACAGGAAACATGATTGCACAAGGAACTACACCAAGACAGTTAACTGATCTTATTGGTTCTCTTTGCGATCTTACTTCAGGCAGTGGAGATAAAGGAACACCTATTATATACATTCAAGGTTATTTTGATAACTATACAAAGTAAATAGGAGATATAAGATTTCCTATTAGAGTGTTTAGGTGCGGTACTGAAATATTTAATTATTAATTTGCCTACCATAAATTATTATGGTAGGCAAAATTTTTTTATATAATATAAAAGAAAGATTACAAAATAGAAAAAAATTTTTTGATTAAAACATAGGGAAAGACGACTAAGTGTATTTAGAGATTTATTGTTGAAAGTTAAGGTAGGGTATTGTACAATGGTAAAAATACCTAAAATATTAATAATGTTAAACAAGGAGAGTGATATGGAGAGGATGTTTCATAATTATAGAGATTTAAGACATGAGATTTACATACTGGTTTTTGGCAGAATAGTTACTAACATGGGCGCACTTATTTGGCCAATGCTTACGCTTATTCTAAAAAATAAACTGGGAATGACTGCCTCTCAAGCTGCTGACTTTATTATTTTAATGGGAGTTGCACAGCTACCTTGCACATTAATTGGAGGGAAGCTGGCAGATAGGTTTTCGAAGAAAAATATTATTATATGCTGTGACTTGGTAACGGTCTGTGGGCTAGTAACCTGTTTTTTCTTACCTATTTCATTTTTCAGGTGGGTATCTTTTGCTTAGCGGGTTTCTTCGCCAACATGGAGTGGCCTGCCTACGATGCTTTGGTGGCGGATTTTACATTAACAAAGGACAGAGAAAGAGCATATAGTTTGAATTACCTTGGAGCGAATTTTGGAATGGTGCTAGCACCGATGATAGGAGGTTTACTGTTTGCCAACCATCTCAATTGGGCATTTCTGATAAGTGGACTGGCAACTTTTAGTTCTACAGTGCTTATTTTCTTTTTTATCAAAGATACTGAGCCTGTCAAGGAGGTTATGGAAGGTGAAAACTATCAAGAAGATTCCCAAGAGAGTATAGTTTCCATACTTATGAATAACAAACTTATGGTTTTATTTTTGATTTGCACAGGCATAAGTAGTTTTGTTTACGTCCAGTTTAATTTTTTGCTTCCTTTGAACATGGAGCAACTCTATGGTGCTGAAGGGGCAGTGATTTTTGGTTCTTTGGCCAGTGTCAACGCAATTGTAGTCATAATAGCAACACCGATACTTACAGATGTAGCAGCAGGTTTAAGAGACACAGAGAAACTGATTATAGGAGAATTACTTATATCTCTTGGATTTACTGTGTATATATTCATGCAAGGAATGGTTCCGATGTACTTTTTTTCAATGGTGGTATTTACTTTGGGAGAAGTTGTTTTTACCTTGGGAAGGCTACCATATTTGACCAAGCGCACCCCAGCTTCTCATAGAGGGAGGATGTCATCCATATCTTTTATATTTGGAGGTGTAGCTCAAGGCGTTGCCATTAAAATCGTAGGAGTATTTACTGGTAGGGTACCTGTGACTAAAATATGGTTATTGGTTGTAATCATAGGGTTTATTAATGTATGTTTCTATAGTTTACTGCGAAATAAGGATAAGAATAGATATCCATTATTATACAAAATAGAAGATTAGTGAGACTAGGTTTTTAATGAGACTCAATAAAAATTTATTTAGGACTATATATTAGCCTAAGGAAATTATTTTCTTAGAGTAGTAAATTTTGATGTATTGTCTACTATGTAACTAATTATATAAAATATATTTAAACAGTCACTGTAAGTTTTAACGTTGCAGTGACTGTTCCTTTTAGGAGAAGCAGATCTTATTTTTATAGTCTATATCTTAACCTTAGTTAAATATATTTTTGTTTCATAAATAATTTAACTTATTTTAACAAATGGTTGTAAAAAAATAAAAAAAAATGTTAATATATTATTATTAAGAAGAAAATATTAACATATGAGATGGAGTATTAAATGAGAAGTTATGTATATTTTATTAATTTTATCATTAAACATAAATTTAAAAAATGAAATTTGTAAAAAAGAGGTGAATGAATTGTTGCAACAAAAAAAGCTACCAAAGTAGCTTCATGTGACTATCGCATAGTCGCCCCGAGGGGCATTTAGTTTAAAAATTCATTTTAACTTCGTCGTGTAATTTCTGATGGTAGTAAAACAGAGTTGATAGACCGTTCTGTTGATGCAGGGATTTAATTTCGTGTCTTGACAATGGTGAGCATGAGACACATTATAAAATAATATCTATCAATGGAATACGTGTCGCATTGGAAAATCATAGTGAGTATGATGAATCAAAACCAGCAATACGCAAGTATAATCACGATGATTGGTTTACAGATCAAGAAAAAGAGAAACTTATGGAGGAGATTAATCCATATGGCGTTCCAAAAGATCAATTGGCATTGTATATGTTTACACCAAATATTCGCGAGAGTGTGGATTTGACTAAAAAGTCAGATGTACGTTCGCTAAGAATGCTTCTAAAATTGGCAAAGCGAAACAATCCTCATATTACCTATGGACAAGGGTGCAGTTAGAAATATGCTATAAGCTAATTGCTCGATAAGATCAAGGAGATAATTTTTATGGAGAAACATGTCGTAAAGTATGCAGAAACAATGGTTAGTTGGGGCTGTAACTTAAGCTGTGTTGGGTGTTCAAACTTTTGTGATTATCCGCATTCAGGATTCGAAGATTATGATAACTTCGAGTCTGATTTGATAGTATGGAGTGAAAAGGTGACGTTTGAGGCATTTGGATTAATGGGAGGAGAACCGTTCCTTAACAAAGAGTTAGACAAGTGGATTTTCGGTACACGCCGGATTTTGACTGATAGCCATTTAGTACTTGTGACAAATGGGACTCTTTTGGAAAACAGACCAGAAGTAATAGACTGGTTGCATGATGTTTCCCCATGCACGCTTTTGATTACACTACATAGCAAGGAAAAAGATATATTAGAGTCTATATCCAGAGTCCTATCACAGTCAAAATACAGATTCTTTAAAAATGATAAAACTGAGGCGTTAACGGATATAGAATATATTCTTCTTGACGGCAAAAGAAAGTTCAATATTCAGGTAATGGAAACAGATACCTTCTTAAAGAGATACAAGGGGTATGGGAAAAAAATATATCCATTTGATACAACTGATATAGAGACAACTCATGAAAATTGCATTGATAGGCCACTGTTATACAAAGGGAATTTGTATAAGTGTAGTAAAATGGCTCTATTAAAAAAACAACTAGAGTTCAATGGACAGTTAGGTACTGATGAGGATTCCAATCCATGGTTGAAATATTTAGATTATAATGGGATCTCTCATAACTTGAGTAACGATAAATTACGAGATGAAATTGAAAGCTTATATAGTTCGTTTAAGTATTGTAGCTCATGTCCAATTGGCACAGAAGAAGATTCCATTGTGCGTCACAAAGAGAATGTATTTAGTAGCGGACAATGGAAAAAATTATTTTGGAGTTGTTAGAGTAGGAACTGTTAGGTTTACAATAAACATGGAAGTAACAGGAGGGACAAAATGGCTTATTTCTATTTGCTAAAGCAATTATGGAAGTACACCGATGAAGAGCGGTGGAAAATTATACTCTATTTAGTTTTACATGTGATATCTATACTTGGAGAGTTAGGTAAGCCGTTGGCATTTGCGATGGTTATAAATGCTTTGCAAAAGAATACAGAAACCGTTATTCAAGAGGTGGTATTCTGGTTTGGTATCTTTATTCTTTGTTTCTTCGTATTTGAAATTTTCCACAGATCGGCTAGATTTATTGAAAGACATACAGCTTTTAGAGCTAGGCGAAGATTCATAACTCAGACATACGACCATCTTCAGTCATTGCCTTTATCTTGGCATACTGATCATCACTCGGGATCCACTATTGATAGAGTCAACAAGGCAAGTTCTGCATTGTTTATGTTTGGTCAGTCACAAATGTACTTTGTTAATGTGTTTGTTAAGTTCTGGGCTCCTATGATTGTGCTTTGGCAGATATCACCAATAATTTCAATTGTAGCTACAATTGCTGGCGGTTTGATGATTTTTTCTACTAAAGCAATTTATAAACTATCTGTTCCTGAATATAGAGCTCAAAATGAAGGCTTCCACAAAGTTGCTTCAGCATTACATGATTACGTTAGCAATATCACAACAATTATCACATTGAGATTGGGAGAATTTGTAGAAGAAGACCTTACTGAAAGAATTAACTTGGTTTTTCCTTACTTAAAAAAGGAAAACATTCTGACACAAATAAAATGTTTTATTTCAAGTTTCCTAATGCTTTCAATTAACGTTGGTCTAATATTCTACTACATCGTTTCGCAGAAAAATGCGGGTGCTATTGTAAGCATTGGTACAGTTACAGCTATTTCACAGTATTTGAAAGAATACATGGTTCCGTTTGAGTTTTATGCTGGTGATTATGAAACAGCAATCCACTGGAGGACAGACTTTGAAGCTGTTCAGCCTATCCTAGATGAACAACCAGGTGTGGATTTAAGTGATGGAGACTATTATAAGAATTGGAATTCATTAAAAATCGAGAATTTGGATTACTCTTATGGAAAGGATGAAGCAGGGCTTCGAAACGTCTCGTTAAATTTAAACAGTGGTAAGCGAATTGCATTTGTTGGATCTAGTGGTGCAGGTAAGAGTACACTGCTAAAGGTCTTGAGAGGACTAATCCCAATAGAAAACGGTAGACTTAAGGTAGATGGGAGTTCCGTGGAGCATTCAATATCTTCATTAGCAGGAACGACAACACTAATACCGCAAGAGCCTGAGATATTTGAAAATGACATAAGATATAACATTACCATGGGTATGATGGCAACTGATGAAGAAATTGAAAAAGCTATGCATATTGCCGGATTCAGTGAGGTTGTTAAGAAGTTTCCAAATGGATTAGATACTGACATACGAGAAAAAGGTGTAAATATGTCAGGTGGAGAAAAACAGAGATTAGCTCTATCGAGAGGCATTTTCGCAATTAGGGACAGTGAGATTGTCCTACTGGATGAGCCTACATCTAATGTCGATCCTGCAACAGAAGCATCAATATTTAACAGAGTATTTGAAAGCTTATCTGATAAATGTGTGGTAAGTGTTCTTCATAGACTTCATCTTGTGAAGATGTTTGATTATGTATATGTCCTGAAGGATGGAGAAATTGTTGAAGAAGGCACATTCGAAAAGCTAAGAACCAACGATGGTGAGTTCACTAGACTTTGGAATAAATACTTAGCGGAAGAAGAAAAAACAACATAAATAATGTTAAGCCCTATATTGAGAAGTAATTGCTTAATTATTGAAGAGGAGAATTTATGAAACACAGCTACTATTTATCAACCTATTTATTTATAAATGAGTTAGCGTTTTTGACAGATATTGATTTAAGACATGATATGAATGTTTCTCTTTGGAAAAAGACAGGTGACAAGATTGACCTCCTCAGATACTGGGAGTTAGAAAGAGTGACCGGGCTAAAACAGCATAGAAAAGCGTTTTACGATGTAAATCAAGCCAAAATGTTCATTAATGAGCTGCTTAAGGAGTTTGATCTGACCTTGAACGATATTGAAGAGGTTTGGGGAACGCCAGAATTGAGTACTGGTAATGATTTAGACTTCATGGAACAGTTCCCAGAGTATTGTCATCACAGCATGGGCCATATGTTTGGTTCCGTTTTGATGGATTCAGAGATTTTTTTCAACGAAAAAATTGTCAGCATTGTTGTTGATGGCGCGCCTGATAACGTCATCGAATTGTTGGAAAACATGTTTTAGAGTCGTGTAATTTCTAATGGTAGTAAAATATTCACCCTTATTTGCAAGATTTTGTATTATTTTATAGCCATGAAAAGAGTTATTATATGGCAAACAATAGGAAATATAATAGTTTTGCTAAAGGTAAGTAAAAGAAAGAAACATTTAAATTTGCTAGGTTTAAAGGAAATATATTTATAATTTTGGTCACAGTAAAAATACATATGTGTATGTGTTAAGATATGAGAGGATAAATATCCATTGTAGTATTTATACTATTCTGTATATAAAATACTTTGGAATAAAATGTTAACTTTATAAAAGTTAAGGTATATGAGGTAAAATGAAAGGGTAGTATTCTTTCTACCCTTTCATTTATTTTTCATTTATGATATTATTGGCTTAGACTTTGTTGGTTTTTATCATGGTTTGTATTATAGAGTTTCTTATATTTTGCAGAGAGGATAATTTGTTATGATGGGATTGGCTAATTTACAGAAAAAGTCGGTAGTGGAAGAGATTATTGATCAAATAATAAATGGTATATTGACAAACAAGTTTTTGCCAGGAGAGAAGATACCTACGGAGCAAGAGTTAGCAAATGCTATGGGGGTATCGAGAAATTCTGTTAGAGAGGCTGTTAAGACCTTAATATCTTATGGAATATTAGAAATTAAAAGGCCTGAAGGGACGTATGTATGTAAAGGTTTTGTTCCTGCAATGATAAATCCAAGTTTATATGGTCTTATAATAGGAAGTAGTTCCAGTAGAGATATTATAATGCTAAGAAAGATGGTTGATATAGGTATTATTCATTGTGCAATAGATGTCGCCAGTGAGGATGATATTTATCAGATAAAAAAAAGCTTGGATAAATTGATATATGAACTTAAAAAAGATGAAATAGATATAGATGCTGTAGTTCGATGTGATGTTGATTTTCATAGCTCCATAAATGAGGCGACCCATAATGTTTTGACTCATATAATAAACAATATGATAACTCAAATAACTCTTTTTTCAAGAAAGAATACAATAGAGAATACCATTGTTTCTGGTAATGTTGAGAAAATGATAAGTATTCATGTAGGTTTATATGAGGTTATTAAGAATAGAAATAGGTCAGATGTTGCAGAAGTGGTTGAACAAAGTTATGAAATATGGAGAACAGTAATTTAACAATGAGTTCTTAATAATTTTATTATAGGATAAAAAGCTAAATTACTATAAATATAAATTGAAAAATTATGTATGAGAGAGTATTTTATTATAGAGAATAAAATACTCTGTTTTGTATTTTACACTTGTTTTAATTAAAGATACAATATAGAAGCTTCAAAACTATAGATGACTTAGTATTTAAGTAAAGAAAAATTAATTTAAGAAAATAAAACTATTGAAAAAACCAAAAAAAAAGAGTATATTAACAGTTAGAAAAAAAGGAGGATACTTAAAATGACAAAAAAGTATGAATTAATTAAAGATGGAAATTTGACAATTCCAATAAATTATAAGAATCCATTAGGGATACTTGAAACAGAGAAGGCTATAAAACTTATTAAAGATAACTTCGAGAGGATGTTGGCTTCTAATCTTAATTTAACAAGAGTGTCAGCTCCTTTGTTTGTGAAAACTGGAACGGGAATTAATGATGATTTAAATGGAATAGAGCGTTCGGTTAAGTTTGATATGCTAGATACGAGGTATGAGTTAGAGATAGTTCAATCGCTTGCTAAATGGAAGCGTATTGCACTTGGGAAATATGGGTTTAAAAGTTCTGAAGGAATATATACAGATATGAATGCTATTAGAAGGGATGAAGAGCTGGATAATATGCATTCTATATATGTGGATCAATGGGACTGGGAAAAGGTGATTGAAAGTCATGATAGAAATGAAGATACTCTTAGGTTGATTGTTAATAAAATCTATGATTCGTTTAAAAAGACGGCAAAGCTTGTTGAGGAACATTATCCTGATATTAAACATGATTTGCCAGAGAGTATTAGTTTTATAACTACAGAAGAGTTACTTCAGATGTATCCTAATCTTACATCAAAGGAAAGAGAACATCAAATTGCAAGAGAGAAGAAGGCTGTTTTTATAATGAAGATAGGAGATTTATTGTCAGATGGAAAGGCACATGATGGTAGAGCAGCTGACTATGATGATTGGAACTTAAATGGAGATATAGTGCTTTATTATCCTGTGTTAGATATTGGTTTTGAACTTTCTTCAATGGGAATAAGGGTTAATAAGGAGAGTCTTATGGCTCAGATAAAAAAAAGAAATCAAGAGCATAAGCTAGTGATGGATTATCATAAGATGATTTTAGATGATAAACTACCTTTGACTATAGGTGGCGGTATTGGACAGTCAAGAATATGTATGTATCTATTAAATAAAGCACATATAGGCGAGGTTCAGGCGTCTATCTGGGCGGATGAAACCATAGAGAAATGTTTCGAAAATAATATGCTTTTATTATAATATATTTTGTGAGTTAATATATGTTTAAGGAAATAAGATGGTTATCCTTATATAGTGACTTTTAAAATATATTTATGGAGAGGTATATTTTATAGGTGATAAGGCTATTGTTGTAAATAGCCTTATTTTTATTTGTAATTTTATATGGTACAAAATGAGAATTTAAAATACAATTTTTAACAACTATCACTTTAAATATATTTTGAAATTTACAAAAAATTCTGATATAATACTAGTATAAAATTTTGAAAGTATATATGACATAATTTATTGTTAATTCTAAGTGTCATTTATTGCAAAATTGCTTTTGAAATATTATTAAAAGTTCCAGAAAATAAAATTTTTATAGTTCTTTTTCCATTATTAAAATTTTTACAAATTTTATAGTATAACTGTGATACAATGAGGTATGTAAATTTATATGTGGAGGCAATTTTGAAAAATTCAGATTATGGAAAGATTATTAAGGGTTTGTCAAATATTACTCAATTTGGACTTCTTTTGGTGATTCCTATATTATTATGTATGTTTATTGCAATTTATATTAGAGATAGATGGAAGTTAGGGAATGGAGTAGTTATTTTGGGAATAACTATAGGATTAAGTGCTGGAATGTTAAATTTATTTAAGATAGCAAGACACTTCATTAAGGAAGCCGATGCCCAAAAGGGTAAGTATGATCCGGTCAAATTGGTGAATTATGACGAGGAGAAAGATGAATAGTGAACTTTTAAGATTTCAAGGAAGGATTATTGGTTTTCAAATAGTATTTTTGGCTATTGTAGGGTTGTTGTGTATGTTAGTAAC
Organism: Filifactoraceae bacterium; assembly: GCA_051655155.1. Taxonomy (GTDB): domain Bacteria; phylum Bacillota; class Clostridia; order Peptostreptococcales; family Filifactoraceae; genus JBOFZL01. The sequence goes on along the minus strand of JBOFZL010000070.1, from coordinate 3,351 downwards.
TAAGCAGCCAAAACCGTACATTTTAGGTTTAGTATTTGGTGGAGGGATTGGAGCTTTAAGCTTTAGAATGATGGGGATATCTCTAGAGAAAACTTTAAAAATGTCTCCTGATTCTGCAAAAATAAATGCAGGAATAAATTATTTTATTAGGATGTTTATTTATGGAAGTGTTCTTTTTGTAGCAGTTAGAGCTGATTATATAAGTGTAATTACTACTACTTTAGGTTTGGTTGCAATAAAAATTGTGATTTTGTTTCTCAATTTTTTTAAGATAAAGTTTTAAAATTTTATGCAACGAATTAGTTTTTTAAGGCAAATAGTTATGGAAAGGAGGAAGGCTTGTGAATGGAGAAGGATTTGGACCAAAGATAGTATTTAATTTACCGATGGGGATACAAATAACTGAAACTGTTACGGTAACATGGATTATTATGATTTTTTTAGTTATAGCATCTATATTGTTAACTAGAAATTTTAAGAAAGTTCCAAAGGGTGTTCAAAATGCTGTAGAAGCTTTTGTGAAAACTGTGTATGATTTAGTTGAAAACACAATGGGTAAGGATAAAATTTCATTTGCTCCTTATATAGGATCTTTGATGCTATACTTAGCTTGTGCTAATTTAATAGGACTGATAGGATTAAGACCACCTACAGCAGATTTAAATACTACGCTTGCGTTAGCCCTCATAACATTTACCCTAATTCATGTAAATGGAGTAAGAAGAAAAGGGTTAGGTGGGTATTTGAAGGGGTTTACAGAACCGTTCTTTTTACTTACACCAATTAACCTTATTGGCGAGATGGCAACACCAATATCTCTTTCTTTTCGTCTTTTTGGAAATATTGTAGGCGGATTGATTATCATGAGTTTAGTTTATAGTTCCTTAGGGGCACTTACAACTGCTGTTATTGGTACTTCAATACCAATATTTCAAGTTGGTATACCAGCAGCACTTCATCTTTACTTTGACCTATTTTCAGGACTGTTACAGACCTTTATATTCGCTATGTTAACTATGGTATTTGTGTCTGGAGCGATGGATTAATACTTGGAGGAAGGAAAGGAGGTAACTATGGAGGTAGATTTTATAACAAGGTTTTTGTATTGGTTAATGTCATTTGACAAAAAGGCAATAATATTGTCAGCGTCAGCTATTGCAGCAGGGCTTTGCATGATTGCAGGAATAGGACCGGGTGTTGGACAAGGTTATGCTGCTGGTATGGGTGCTGAGGCTGTAGGAAAAAATCCGAAGGCAGGAAAGCAGTCGACGATGATGATGTTATTAGGAGCAGCGGTAGCTGAGACTTCAGGAATCTTGGCACTAGTAGTTGCTTTGATATTGTTGTTTGGGAATCCTGTAGTTAATCAAACTGGATCAGCGCTTGTATTGGCGGCGTCAGTAATTGGAGCAGGTTTCTCCATGATTGCAGGTATAGGACCTGGTATAGGACAAGGATATGCGGCTGGAAAAGGTACTGAAGCTGTAGGGAAAAGACCAGAACAGCAATCGTTAATATTAAAAACGATGCTAGTGGGGCAGGCTGTAGCACAAACTACGGGTATTTATGCACTTGTAATTTCGCTACTATTATTGTTTGCAAATCCACTTATTAAATTATTATAAAAAACAGGAGGAATTTTATTATGGAACCAATCACAGGAAAAGCATTAGTTTTAGCATGTTCAGCAATTGGAGCAGGTTTAGCAATGATTGCAGGTATAGGACCTGGAATAGGACAGGGTTTTGCTGCAGGAAAAGGAGCTGAGGCAGTAGGTAGACAGCCAGAAGCGCAGGGAGATATTATCAAAACTATGTTGTTGGGAGCTGCAGTTGCGGAGACAACAGGTATTTATGGTCTAGTAGTAGCTCTTATTTTATTATTCGCAAATCCACTTATTAAGTTGTTATAATATTTTGTTAAACTAACTTGACGAAAGGAGGCGGAATAATGGCAGGACTTGTAGGAATAGATTGGAATATAGCTTTTCAGATTGTTAATACTATAATTTTATTTTTGCTACTAAGACATTTTCTATTTGTTCCAGTAAAGAATTTTATGGATGAAAGAACAAAATCTATTGAAGATACAATATTGGAAGCAGAAGGAAAAGAGAGAGAGGCAAAGTTACTTTATGATGAATATATTTCAAAGATAGGTAATGCTCAAGAAGAAGGGAAGCAGATTATAAGAGATGCCAGTAAACTTGCAGATGAAAAGGCAGAAAAAATAATCTTAGAATCCAAGGAAAATGCAGCTAAGCTTATTCAAAAAGCAAATAATGATATTGCGTTAGAGAAAAAACGTGTGCTTAATGACATTAAAGGCGAAGTATCGGATATAGCTATACAAATAGCTTCAAAGGTTGTTGAAAAAAATATTAGTGCGGCTGATAATGATAGACTTATAAGTGAATTTATAGAGAATATGGGTGATGCTAAATGGCAGAGTTAGTGCAGGAGCGTTATGCAAGGTCATTATTTGATGTTGCAGTAGAGACGAAGTGTCAAGAGCAAATTATGGAGCAACTAAATTTTATTTATAAAATTATTCAAGACAAGCCAGAATTTTTGAAGCTTTTATCTGCAAAGACAATGGGAAAACATGAAATTAAAGAGGTTATATCAAGTGTATTTGAAGGAAAGTTATCTGAGTTCATAATCAATATGATGAAGATTATGGTAGATAATAAGAGGATATCATTGATATCAAAGGTTTGCGAAAGTTATAAGTCAATATATTATGATTATAATAATATGTTAGAGGTAACTGTAACAACGGCATTTATACTTTCAGATTTTCACAGGGAACGTTTATGTAAAAAACTGAAAGAGCTTACAGGCAAAGAGGCTATAATCAAAAATGTTGTTAATGAGAAAATTTTAGGTGGCGTTATTCTTAATGTTGGAAATGAACAAATTGATAATAGCGTAAATGGTAAGCTGGAAGAACTTAAAAAACAGCTAGCAACACTAACGATATAGAAAAGGCGGTGACAGGTATTGGAGCTTAGACCAGAAGAAATAAGTTCTTTAATAAAGGAACAAATTAAAAACTATTCGTCAAAGATTGAACTTACAGACATAGGTACTGTTTTGGAGGTTGGAGACGGTATTGCAAAAATATATGGTTTAGAAAAATGTGTGGCAGGTGAGCTACTACTTTTTGATAATGATGTTTATGCTATGGCACTAAACTTAGAAGAGGACTGTGTTGGAGCAGTTATGCTTGGTTCTGATGAAAATATCAAAGAAGGTGACACTGTAAAGAGAACAGGAACAGTAGTGCAGGTTCCTGTAGGTAATGAATTGTTGGGGAGAGTGGTAAATGCTCTAGGTCAACCAATAGATG
>JBOFZL010000069.1:0-35381 GCA_051655155.1 Filifactoraceae bacterium | reverse complement strand
AAATAAACTATTTAAACTTTGAGTAATTTCTAATTCTATTTTATCCATTTCTTTTATGTCAGTGTTATTTCCAGCCCAAGTAAATTTTAAGTGTGTAACTTTTCTACCTGTTTTTATTTTTTCTAATTTTAAATTTTTAAAATATTGCGGAAGTTCTTCCATGATTGGCTTTAACACTTGTCTATTAAAATTTGAAGTATCATAACTCTTAGGAACTCCTATTTTTTCTCTAAAAACATCTATATCCATTTCAACATTCTTTTTTTTATCCCACTGTCTAAGTATTGAATATGTTAATTGTGAATATCCACTATTTAATTTTGTGTATTCTATCAAATTTTGTATAGTAAATGGAGCTGTAACTTGATTTAATAAATATCTATAGTTTTTATTAACCTCTATTTCTATAATTCCAGTATCTTCAAATGTTTCAAATACTGTGAATAAAACAAAGTGCTTAATTCCGTTTTCTTTTTTTATACAAATACTTGCATTTTTTATTCTATTATATACTTCAGCTAAAGATTTATATATATTATCTTTTGCTTTTGTTGGTTTGTAATTTCCTATTTTAGCAACTTCTTTTACATCAAGTCGGATAACGTCCTCTTTCTGTTCCATCAATTTATAACATAAAGCGAATATTAAATTTCTATCCTTAACGTTAAAGTCTTGTAGTTGGATTCCATGAAAATCTTTATGATGTCTTAATTCAAATTTCTCACTCATTTTATCACCACCTTTTTTTATACTAACACAACTTAGTATAAAAAACAATACTATATACCAAGTAATGTTGGATTTTATACCAACTTAATTATTTTTATCACTTCTAAAACCTTTATATATATGACAATTAACAACTTTTTATGTTATAATAGATAAAAAAAGTTTTCAATTTACATATTTTGGAATCTATACCAAGATAATTGGATTTTATACCAAGTATTTTTGGAATCTATACCAAGTAATATTGGATTTTATACTAAGTAACATTGGAATCTATACCAAGTAACGTTGGATTTTATACCAAGTAATAGGCATTTAGATATTGATTTTACTAGCTCAAATTACGCTGGAAAGTATTTAAATAATTAAAAATAAAAATTATATTAAACATATTTTCTTTTATTTATATAAAAAATATCAGAATCCATATAATTGACTTTTTGAAAAGTTTGTTATATACTTAAAGTACCTTAAGGAAAACCTAAGGGGTACTGTTTTAACAAAAATGTTGTTTTAAGCTTAGAATATTAGCCCTCATTATTGGGGGCTTTTATTCTGCCCTTAAGCAAGGCAGAGCATTTTTGATTAAAACAGGAGGTGTTAGGGTTGATTACATTCAATGTTACCAACCTAAATGTAGATGGTGGAGTAATGACTTTTATAGTTATTGTAATACTATTCATTTGGGCTAACAGAAAGTAGCACCACACCTCGCACCCTTTGGGGTATTAACTTAACATTTTCTGGTTTTTGAAAAATATAATGGAGCTATAAGCTCATGTTCAGATTTAAAGCCCTCACTTCGGTGAAGGCTTTTTTTCTTTTTATATATTACTCCCAGTAAATAACCTTGTACATTTTGTTTTTATAGAGCCTTTTGTTCTGTGAGGCAGCATATTTTTTAATATGCTATAATCACCTTTATATTTCTTTACTAGGTCAGTTTCCCAATCTTGCCAGCTTTCTTTAGCTCCTCTAAAATTAACAACCTTTTTTTCTGTTCCTTCTTCTTTAAGTTCTTTTGTACCTTCATTACTTTTCAAAATAATTAGATCATATTTTTCTTTAGGACAATTATTTATAATAACTGTATTTTTACTTGTTGTTATATATAAAATATTTTGCGCCCAGTGATGGGGATTTCCTTTCATAAGATTAATAACATCATTTAAATTTATTTTTTTCATTTTTACACTCCTATATATTCAGAATAAAGGGAGTCTCAAAGACTCCCGGGATTTATTAAGCTACTGATAATGACATTAAGAATTTACAAGCATTAGCTAATTTTTTATCTTTTGAAGTTTGAGCTAAAAATTTTAAATAAGTTTCTTCTTCTCCCAAAACTTGCTCAAGAGTTTTTCCTTTGAACTTTCCAAAAGGAATTATCATACTTTTAGCTTTTTTAGTTTTCTCTTCTTTAGTTTCTGGTTGTTTTTGTACTTCTTGTTTCGGTTCTATTATTTCCTCATTAGTTTCTACTTTTAGCTCTTGTTGAGTATTCCCAAAGTTCGGAGTACTTACAAAATCGTAGCCTTTTCCTTTAGATTTTATAGGCAACCATTGACTCTCAACATCATATAAATATCGACCTATTCCCCATACTGACGCAACTCTTTTAAATGCTGAACTAATACCGCCCTTTATAGCCTCAAAGTCTGTTTGATTTGCTCCATCTTGTTTTGCTATCCACTCACCACCTATTCTTATTTCAAGTGTTGCTAAATATCCTTTTTCAATTTCTTTATATGATACACGCCAATTTTCAAAACCTACAACTTCATCAAGTCTATTTTGTATTGCTCTAGCTTGAACGTATGTAAGTGCTAAACCTTTTGTTTTATCTGCGTTTGTAGCTCCTACTTTATACTCTAATTCATTAGCCTTAAATGGTTTCATTAACTCTTCTCTTAAATTTTTCATAATATCCTCCAATTTGATTTTATATTGTATTTGCGTAATCTTCAAAATATTGATCCGGTTCATCTTCATGGGGGAAGAAATCTTCGCCCCATTTTAAAAGTTCATCTAAATTATTTTTATCTTCCATTATTGCCACCCTTGATAAACAGCTTTATAATTATGTAATGCTATTTCTCTGGCGGTCATTCTCTTTGTTTTTTCTCCTGTTTGTAACTCTTTAATTTTATCTGCTAACTCTAAGTAATCTTTATAAGTTTGATTAGATTTTATATATTTTCTAAGTTCTTGTTTGTTCTCAATTATGAAGTTTTTAACTGACTGTTTAACTCCCTCATTGGCTCCGCTCCATAGCTCTATACCTGTATGAGATATATATACTTTTGCTATAAATCCACTTTTAAACTTAACTTCAACAAAAGGCTTATTTTCTAAAAATCCAAAGCCCTCTAAAGTTAAAGAACTCTGTCTTTTTTGTTGTTCTTTTTCTTTAAAATAAGATTCTATTAAACTCATAGGAACACCCCCAGAGTAACAAGCCTATTTTGTAAGTCTTCCCAAGTTCCCACAAGAACTAAACCATTAATTTTTAATTTCCAAGTATTTCCAATAATTTTTTTGAATTTCATGTAACGCCTCCTTGACTATTTTTTAAAGGCGTGTTAAACTACTTTTGAGATATAGTTGTTTAACACAACCCTTTGAGATTGTTCTAGCAATCTCATTTTTTATTTTTTGTAAAAATTTAAAGTTTCAACTTTCATTTTTTTGTTCATTTTCCATTTTATCCAGCTAAAAATATTAAGCATATTGCCCCCCATATTGTTCTTTTAATTTCTTTCTATTCCATTCGTTAGTTGGGTTGTTGCTACTTTGCCAAGGGTTGAAAATCCATTGTTCCTGTCTATTGTGCCAGACAAAATAACAAGCCTTTAAAATGTCTTTATGTTTTTTAGTTTCTCCTGTAGCGACGTAATCATCACCATTAAAACCAATTTTAATATCGCTAAAATTTTTTAAAACTGTTAAAGCGAAAACTAATTTTTCATTTTTCATTGTCCTATTCCCTCCAATATCTCAATAGCTCTTTTAAGTTCATTGACTCTATAAATCCATGTCGCCGTTTTGTGAACTTCTTTATAATTTAGTTCTGGGTTGGCTTTTCTTAATAAAGCAAACTTCTTTTTAAATTTCCTTGTTTCTTGGTTGTATTTGATTCTAAATTCAATTAACATTTTATTAATCAAAGTCATGGTTTACGCTCCTATATAACTTTGTGATTTAGTTTTTATAACTTGTGATCCGTAAGTTCTTCTTATATCCTCAAAAGTTCCTTTGGCGTTATATCTTCTGTATTCTTGCTCTGTGTAATACCATTTTTTTCTTTTGTTGTTCCATTTAAAACCTTGTTCTTTTAGTAGGTCTTTATATTCGTAAGTGTTACCGCTTACCCATAGCCAAGAGCCTATAAGCTCAATTTCTAAAGTTTCAATGTGAATTAAAGATTTTAATATTGCTTTTAAATCTTCGCCAATATCTTGATTGTTGTTTTCAGCTTTAAAAGTTTTATCAAAGCCTTTCATCATTAAGTCTTGATATTCGTTTGACATTTCCTTAAAAGTTTCTTCATCACCTCCAAAATCTGGGTGTAGCTTTTTGCATAAATCCCTATACTGTTTTTTTAAATTTTCTGTACTTGTAAAAAATTTCATAAAATAAACCTCCTAAATAAATTAACTTATAAGTTAATTAAGCGTTTAAATTTTTTTAAGCTTTGAAGCGCTTTCTTGATATTATATTAACCTATAAGTTAATTATTTGTCAATAAAAAATTTACTTTTAGGTTAATTTTGTGTTATAAACCCTTATAAACAAAGGAAAAATAAAATAAAAAAAATTAACTAAAATAAATATTTGGAGGAAAAAATGCAATATACAGAGACAGCAGAGTTTTTAACAAAAATAATAGCAAGAAAAAATATAAAAATGGACGATATAGCAACATTAGTTGGAGTTAGTCCAGCGTTTTTAAGTTATTTAAAGAGAGGGAAAAAGACTTGTAAAGAAGAAACTTGGAAAGAAATTATTAAATATTTAAGATTAAATGAAGATGAAAAAAAAGAGGCGTGGAAAGTTTGGAGCATGGACAGAATGGACAGTGCAACAAAAAAATATTTTTTAAATTTAGAAAAAGAAAATGAAGGTTTAAAAAAAATATTAGATACTATAGAGTTCAAAAAATCAAAAACATAACTAGAATTTTAAAAAAAATATTAAATGAAAAATAAAAGAGTAATAAAGACTTTATAAGGTTTTTATATACTCTTTTATTTTTTTATAAAAAAATTTTTGTTGACAATATTAACTTTTTATATTAAATTCTTAACTAAGATTATAAATAAATTAACAGAGAGGTTAATTATATGGAAGAGTTTAATATAAAAATTTATTATAATATAAAAAAAATTATGGAAAAAAAAGAAATTAATGGGAATGAAATAGCCGAAATTTTGGACGAATCCCCAGCGAGTATATGTAAAAAAATGAGAACTTTAGAAAGCGGAAGACCAATAAAAACAAATACGTTATATAAAATGGCTAGAGCCTTAGAAGTTGATCCAGTGGAATTATTAAAATAAAAACCCCTAGGAAGTCCTAGAGGTTAGAGTTGCGGGTTATATGTATCATAGATTTTAACTATAACGCCTACCCCATTTAAAGGGTGGTCTGAATATTCAAGATTTTGAAAAATAAGTTGAAGATATTTTGATTTATCAAGGGCAAAAGTAAGAGTTGGAGTTTTTGGAATATCATCATCAAAATATGATAGGTCAGTTTCTTTATGTTTTATTTTTTCTTTAGTTGCTAAATTTTTTAAAGTTAATAGAACCATGGGAACAGCTATTTCATTTGATGAATGATAGGTATCAATATAAAAACCAGTGTATACTCCATCCATACTATGATAAATTTGAGTCGGTTTAATTTCAAGATTAGAATTAATATTAATTTGTTTAAATTCATTTTTAATTTTTTTTAAGAATGATTCGATACTATCCTCTTTAGGTGCTGTTTTATTTTCAGTCAAAAGATTAATAATAATAAGCCCAAAAGTAATACCAGCAAAAATTATAAAAAAGGCATTAATAACAATCACCTCCTTTCTGGGAGTTCCCCCTAGGGGAAGTAGTTTTATTAACCGATTCCGCAATTGGCTTTGATTTCATGTTTCTTTATACAGTGTTTGCATGGTTGGCACTTAACAAACCCTTGTTTAGCGGCTTCTTTTTCAGCCTCTTCATAACAGGAAGTATGAAGTTCTCTAGAATCAAAAATAATATATTTGCAACCCAATCGGTGAATGGTGTGATTTTGCGTAGTTGTTTCTACACAAAGATTATTTTTCATAATATATCACCCCCTTTCAAGTAAGATATAACTTTTATTCTAACACTTGAAAGAATAAATCTACAATAAAAACCCCCACGATTAAACAGGTGGGGTATAGATTCCATAATTTGAGAGAAAAGACACCTCGCCCCCGTTTAAATCTTTTGAATTATGGAACCTGTAAAACATCTAATATAAAAATAAATAAAATAGGAGGCTGCACCATGAAAAAACTACGCTAAAAGTATAATAAAATTTAAAAATCCCCCCTAAAAATTGAATAAAAAAGCTATCAAGTACCTAAAATTTTTTAGGTACTTTTATATTGAAAAATGGAAGTAAAAACTTCCGTTTTTGAGGTAAAAAAATCAAAAAAAATTAAATAAACCCATTGAAAAATAAAGGTTTCTTTAAAATTTTTGGACCCAAAAAATAAGTAAGGCACCTTAAGGGTCTAAATAAACTAAAAATTGAATAAAAAATCGTAGATTTCTAAACATACCAATAAAAAAATTATTGGTGTGTTTAATAAACCTATGAAAAGGAGGTGTTGAAAAATTGTTGATACAGGAACATATAGTTTTACAACCAATGTTGAACTAGAAACACTATTAAGAAATGCTAAAAGTCTTTTTGGTATTTCTCCAACTTCTCACGCTGAAAGAGTTGATTTTAAATTAGAGGGTAGAAATAAAAATTACCCCTATATAAATTTTGTGTGTTTTAGACACTCGAAAAATACTTTAAAAACTAGAATATCAATTTCATTTTCTTACTCAAAGTTTGAACATGGAGAAGAGGACAATAATTATTTATTAGCAATTAAACCAAAAACAATAATCGCAGTAAATAAAAAAATTCTTTCCCTAATGAGAGTTTTAAGTTTTAAATCCCCAGAGATTGAAGAACTAGAAGTAACCTCTTTAGATTTGAGTAATCAAATGCAAGTTGAGAGTATAAAAAATTATAGTCAGACTCAAAGCTTAATTTATAACACGTTCAAGCAAATTGAGGATGATGGGAGATTGTATATTGATGTTGACAAGAATACTAAATTCAACAAAGCGAATGAGAAGAGAAGAAAAACCATAAAAGGAATGGACTTCAAAGAACTTGGAAAATCAAGAAGAGAATCAAATGTTTATTTAAAGTTCTACTCCAAGACGGATGAAATGTATAACAAGGGTAAGAGTCAAAAAGGGATAAAACACGCCATAAGGATAGAACCAACTTTTAAAAAATCAGTTTTAGAAAAATATGGTATTTTTTCTCCGGCGGATCTAACCAAAGAAAAAATAGAAAAGTGCTTGCATGATTATTTTTTAGAGCTTTTCACCAAGAATTTAGAAGTAGAACTGAACCAGAATTTAGAAGTTTTGAAAAAAGAAATTTTAAAAACAGGAACAAAGAACCTAAAAGAAAAAGTGTTGAGGCATCAACATTTAATCTTTGACATTGAAATGTTAAATCTTTTGGTAGTTCCAGAGGTCCTAAATGTTTCAAGTAGACAGTGCAGAACTTATAAAAAGCAAATAGAAGAATCCTTAGCAGAATATGAAAAGGATTTTGAGTTTGAAAGGGTGTACTCCGGGAACTTCAAGAGATTGAAAGCACTAATAAAAAAAGGCTGCAAGATAAACCTAGAAATTACAACAGAGGAAGGAAGGTATAAAGTCCATGAAAGTACAGGGAAAAGTTAAGGAGTTTTTAACCCAGTATCTACTTACAGGCGACGGATTCCGAGCTGTAGAGGTTTTAGGGTTGGACTGGGACGAAAAGAAAATTTTTAAAGTTCTTTTAGATGATGAAGTTCAAGAGTATTTGAGTGAGAACAGCCAAGCTATAAAACTTATTTATGGTAGAAGTAAGATTTCTCACATAGCAAAACTAGAGGTTCTATTTGAAGAGAGCTTTAAGAATAAGAACGTCTCCAATGTTTCTAAATTATCAGAAAGATTAGAAAAGCTGAATCAATGGGATAAACCGGGTCAGTCCGACACTGTCATTCATGTTGATTTAGGAATAAGAGATGATACATTCAAGCATGATGAGAGCGAAGAAACAGAAGAGGAAAGAAACGCAAGAGTAAAACAACACCTTTCAAATGGAGGTTGTGGCGTATGATAGAGCAGTTAAATAAAAAAGGTTCCCAGAAAATATGGGAGCAAATAAAGGAACTTGTAAAAGAGGATTTAGAATATTATAAATTTTTCATAGGGTCAGCTAAAAAAGTTAATCAATTAGGTAGAGAGCTTGGACAGACTAAGATTGAATTTATAAGTAAAACAGATAATAAAATTAATGGTTATTTTTCATATATCTATGATGAACCAACAAGGACCGCTAAAGGATTTGAGCTTCTGGGATTCTCAAAGGATAGAGCCGGAAAGTATAGTTTGATGAAAGATTTTGCGCTAATGCTTAGATGTTTACATGACAGCCCAGATTATTGGCGCATTGAATGTGAGATAACACAAGGCGCACCATCACAAAGAATACTTGAAAAACTGGTTCAAACAGGAGCCTTTAGGATAGTTGGAGAGAAAAAGAATAGTATAAGATTAATAGATGGGAACCTATATAACGCTATAATTTATGAGTGTTTAAAGGAGGTGTAAGAATGGGTGGTGTAATGGACGCCATAGGTGGAGTTTTTGACGGACTAACTGGCGACGCCTTCGACCTTGACAGATCAAAGAAGAAACAGGCTAAAAAAATTAAAAAAGTGATAAAAGAAAATACAAATGCCTCTATCCAAGAGCAAGAGGAACTAAAGAAAAAGAACAAGCAGAACAAGAAAAGTTTTTATGAATCCATGAGAGATGGGAACCTCAGCATGTTAGATAATTCTTTAGAGCAAAAAATAGGATAGAGACTTCGCACAGTGCGAAATTGAGGAGGTGAGAAAGTGGAGCCTTTAAACATTATAAGGCAAAATGAAATTATAAACTTATTGGCTTATGCTAAGAGTAAAAAAATGGAAATAGAACCCCTCTATTTAATGGCTAAAAAGCATTTTGACATCTGCCAGATAAAAGGGAACTACTATGATAGTACAGGTATATTATTAAAAACAAAGTTAATAAATAAGTTAGCTGATGTAGTGATGAATAGTTCTTACATATGGGCGCACATAGAACCGCCTAAGTATATGGCGAGTAATGTTTCAGAAGATGATAAGCTCAAATTAGAGGAACAAACAAGAGTTGTATTTGATGATATTCAAAACTTATCAAACTTTGAACTAGAGAAAACAAAAATACTAGATGATTACTTACTGGGTACAACAGCTTTTAAGGTTGAATATACAGGAGACTATGAAAACCCTACAAGATTTAGACATGCCCCTATAATGAATGTTTACATAGTTGAGGGAGCAGACAGTAGAATAAACACCGTTTTCTATAAGAATGAAAAAATGAGACTTCCAAATATGCGGACTATATGGACAAAAGGAACATTTACAAATGTTATAGAGAATCAAGATTATGACGTTTGGGAATGTACAGTATATAACCAAGTAAAGAAAAACTATGATTATATTGTTGCATTAGATGAAGGACTAAAAGAAATTATTTACAGAGAAGAACAAGCTCACACCCCTTGGATAGTGGGAAGATGGGGACCTTTTGAACATAATAGCCCGTACGGTGCTGGTCCAAAGGTTATAGCCATAATGGAGTTAATAGCTTTAAGAAGAGGAAAGAACGGACTAAGTAAAATAAGAGATTTCCAATCAGACCCGCCATTGGTGGGGTATGGAGACAGAGCATTGGCACTAGGTGCAAGGTTTATGCCGGGTAGGTTATCTTATTTAGGACCTAGAGACAATGTAACAGAAGTAAGACCCTTTAACAACGGAGCTAACCCACAAATGGAAATGTTTGATTTACAGGAACATAAAGAGTTATTAAATGAAATATTCTTTATTGACGCTATATCATCAATAAAAAACATAGATGATCTAAAGAATGTAACAGCAACAGCGGTCCAAGTAGCTGTAACAAAGTTCGCGGAGCAAATAGGACCTGTATATTCTCGTATGCAAAAAGAAATGCTAGAAGTTGTTGTTATGAAGATTAGGAACAATAACTTAAAAGCTAATATTATTTCAAATAACAATATTGAATACTTAAAGAACAATACTAGGTTAAGCGTAAGGTACCATAATGCCATAACAGTAGCCCAAGACCAAGAAGATATACAAAGAAATAATATGTTTATACAAGATATAGCAAGTAAGTTTGGTCCACAAGTAGCCATTGCAGCAATAAAAACAGATGAATACATTAAAAATACTGCAGCTAGATTTGGAATAACAAGAAAAGAGTTTAACTTGGGTGAGAGTTTAACAAAAAAACTAGAGGAAATACAACAAGCAACTATCCCACCAGAACAGGAGGTTCAACAATGACAGATAAAGAGCGCGATAGATTGGAAGAATTAACAGAAAAAATCATACGACAAGATGTTATAGAAAAAAAAGAACTACTAGAGTACTTAAATTTGAAAGCATATTCTATAAGGATTGGACTTGTTGGACTTGATTCTGTAGGGCAATTGCAAGATGTAAGAGAAATTTATAAAAGCATTGGAATAGAACAAATAATTATAGAACTAAATACGGAGGCGAAAAAATGAAAATAGAAAAGTTATTAGATAATAAATTAAACATTCAGTTATTTGCAGAACCGGGAGAGCCGGGAGGAGGGGACCCTCAACCAGCGCCAGTACCACAACCGGGAGGAGGAGACCCACTACCAAATCCAAATCCAACCCCAGCTCCTCAACCAGCGCCACAGGAAAACTGGGAAACAATAAAACCAGAAAATTTTAAAAATATAGCGCCAGAAAATATTACGGAGTTTATAGAACAAGCTAAGAAAAATGGAATGTCAGCAGCAGTAGCTTTACATCAACTAAGTACAAGAGAAAAGTATTTAACAACTGAAAGGGATTCAATGACACCAGAACTAAGAGCGCTTGACCCAATCATTGAAAACTTTATAGCAAATGAAGAGAATCAAGAGTATGTTGATGTAATAGCAAGACTTGCAGAAAATGCAAAAGGAAGAAAGTTTTTACAGGAAAAGATTTTAAGAACAGCAGAAGGAGGATATAACGGAATGGATAAGGGAGGACTTGCCGGAATAACAAAAGAAGAGTTCACTACAAGATACAATGAGGCTTTTAAAGCTCAAAAAGGTGGAGATTCTACAAAGATGAAAGAACTTGAAAACTTCGCGAGAAGTTCAGAGGACCCATATTATAAAGATTTCTTAATGTTAGATAAATAAAAAACGGAGGATATAAAGAATGGCAAAAGGAAGATTATTAAACACTAAATTAAATATACAGGTATTTGCTGGACCAACACATTTGATGTTGACAGAAGGGGAACAAGCAAGATATATGAACACAATGTTAGAGGCTTTAGGTGGAGCAGACGCTATGCCTCTACAAAGATTTATGCAAATAGATTCATCGCCGAATACTGAAAATGCAATTTTCTATGATTTTGGGAAATTAGTTGCAAGAGAGAGAGCGAATATAACAAACGATAACCAATTAGGACAGAATGTTACGCCAATAACAGGAACACAAGTAAATAGTGTTTCAGTATCGCCAAAGTGGTTGGAGACACCTTTATATATTGATGATAGAGAATTTGATAAATCACAATTAGCTGAAGAATCAGCAGTAACAAAAGCACAAGTAACGGCAGTATACACAGGAGCAGAACATCAGCTTTGTGAATTATTTAAAGAGTGTTTTAAGAATAAAAAAAGAACAGTAAAAAATTCAAAAAATAAAGATAGAGATATAATTATTCCAGCTAAAAATATATTTGGAGATAAAACAAAAAAGTTTGATGATCCAGTTAATGTGAAAGCGTTTAGATTAATGATGAGAACAGTTCAAGCTCTAGCTAAAAGAAGTAAAAGAGATATAGCGGTTGTAACGGGAATAGAAGGAGGAACAGAGCTAAACAATTGCGATAAGTTCACTTCTAAAGATTATAATAACTTTAACGGAGGACAAACACCAAACCAAACAGGAGTAAACCCAGATATGCTATTAGGCGGTTCAATAGAGCAACTAATAGAGTATGACGAAATTTTCTACAGTAAAAATGATATTGACGCTGGAAGTACAGGGGTAATGACTATTTTTGTTGGTGGTTCATTTGGACAAAAAGCAAAAAATATCAATATAAAACCAACAGTAGCACATATCACAAATTTAAAACAATATTTCTTAGATGTTGAAATAGCTGTAGGAACAGAGATTGTACAAGGGGAAGGTGTATTTTTCTTCACTTACAAAAGAGATACAACTATTGGAGCTGGAGTGTCAGAATGTTCAGAAGATGGAGGAACACCAGCAAATAGTAGAAATGCAGTAGAACCATCAAAGGAAGATAAAATCTTAAAATTATTAGGGAAAATAGATAAAGATAATGAGGATATAAAAGCAACACTAGATAAGCATGGAATAACAGTAAATGGTCCTAAAGTTCAAGTAACATTAGGAGACCAAGAACCAGTACAGGGGGAGAATCCGCCAGTAGATGAAAAGACACCTAAAAACAAAGATAAAAAGTAGGTGAGAAAATGCCACATAAAGATTTAGGGAGAGTTCTAGGACTCTCCGCTTTTGAAGATTGGGAAACAAGGAATCCCGGCGGAACTTGGGAGGAATACCAAGAAAGCTTAAAGGGTCCACAGGGACCAGAAGGACCACCGGGGAATGTTAATTTTGCAACATTTGAAATTATAGATGGAAATTTATATGCAACATATACAAGAGAGACAGAACATATGAACTTTTTGATTAACGAAAGCGGAGAATTGGAGGTAACAATAAATGGCTAATAAAACAAACTTAGGAAGAGTTGTTGGGTATTCCTCTTTCGAAGAATGGGAAAAAAGAAATCCCGGTAAGACTTGGGATGATTTTATGAAAGCTATACAAGGACCCGGTATTTTAGGGTTTAGATATAAAGAAACTACAGAAACAGGAAGTTTAATTTATGATGTAATTTTAGATGGTGATATTGTTAGTGGAACAATTGAAATCCCGCCGGGTGCAACAGGTGCAGATTTTTTAACTTTAGAATTTGTAAGATTTGATGATGAAGGGAATACTATTGTAAAATCAAAAAATTCTAAAGGAGAATTGGGTAATGAAATTCTAATAAAAAGAGGACCTAGAGGATATACGGGTGGAACAGTAGGAGGGGAAGAGCCATCTCCGCCAATAGGGGCTAATTATGGAGATAAAAAAGAATGGGCTGGAAGTTATGTTCCAGACGGCTGGGCTTTATGTAATGGTGGTACTCTTTCTGGTAAAAAATATCCTCATTTAATAGGACTACTTGATTATGTATCAGAACCTACAGAGGTTAAATACAAGTTTGTAGATAGCGGAACAGTCAGTAGTAATTCAGCAGGTGGTAGTGGTAGCTATTGGAATAGGAAAATTGTATGTGGCGGGAAAACGTTCCAAAGTTCATATCATTATCGTAATGCGAGTTACGGTTTAAATAATGGATTATTTTACTCAACTACTACTTCTCGTTATAAAAGTAATGGAATATATAATTATGTAACTATTCCAGATAGCAGTACTAAGCATTGTATCGGATTTATAGGAGAATTAAGTTTAGGTGACTCATTCTTTTATCCTAAAGCGATAGCTATTGATGGATTAAACCATGAGTTTGGAGGAATGCTGCCAGATGATAATGGAAGTACAGGTGGATATAATATAGTTTTACACCCAGATATATATTTTAATATAGAGTATGTAGATGAAAATGGAGATTGGAGACTAGGAGTACAACTACATAATAAAACTGATTTTGTTAAATCTACAACTTTGGATAATATGTATATAGCATCATTAAAAACAACATTTAAAACTAATAAAATAAGATTATCAATAGATCCTAAATCAACTCCACATTACCCAAGTTCTAATTATTACTATATAGGTAAATTCCATACCTACTTAGATGATATATCAAATAGAGATATGACAGTAATTAAGTTACCAGATGAAAAAGATTCAAGTGGAAAATATAAGTTAGTGTATATAGGGCAACCACTAGAAGTGCAAGAGCCGGGAATGTATTCATATTCAAGAGATAACACCCTCAATGGTGAGGTTCCATTTTCTTTAGCTGTAGAAAATAAGCTTCCTAACTATTCAGAAGGTATAACAATGGCAGAGCCTAAAGAAACTAAAATGGGGTATATAAACAAATACAATAATGAATTAGATACATGGGAACTTATAAGAACTCATAAGAATAAAGAAGGGTATTATTATGATGATTTAGGAGATTTAAAGTATACACCTAAGCCTAATAATTATAGTGTTTGGGATATTGTAAATTACATATGGAATGAGAACCAAGAATTAAAAGAGCAAGAAAAACAAAGGCTTACAGATGAATTAATAGCATTAGAAATAAAAAAAGATAAAATGGTTGATTTAAATTTAGAAACTAACCAAATTATGGAAAAAATAAAATTGATAAATAAAGAAATAGAAAACATTAACAGGTAGGAAAAAGGTAGGAAATCCTACCTTTCAATTTACCAAAAATAAGGAGGATATGGCAAATGAGAGATATAGAGGTTATAAAATTAGTAGATGAAGAGTTTAGAAGTAGATATAAACCTATTAGCAAGCTGGAAGAAATAGGAATTAATTGCACTGGGTCAAATGTAATCATTACCTATAAAGATGGTGAAATACAACTTAAAACTAAAGTAAGTAAAAAAGAAGCTCTAAGATTAGTATTTGATAGTAGAAAAAGTAAAAAAGAATTTAAGAATGTAACATTTGAAGCTTTTGAGGAACAGTACAAAAATGGGGTTAATGTTGAGGATATAGAAAAAACAATAAAAGAAACTCAACTTCCTTTTGAGGGAGACTCTAAAGGTGATAAAAATGATTCTAAAGGTGATAAGAAGAATGAGAAGTGATGAAATAATAGAGGTATTTAGTCGTTCGTTGGAGAAAGTAGATGTTCCATCAGAGGCAAAAACAAAAATATCTTTAGAGTTTTTAAGAAAGTTAACAGAGGTAAATAGTGGAGGAAATAATAGAGCAGTTAGAAAAAGCAAGAAAAGAAAATAAACAGCTAGATATTGAGATAATTTTAAAAAAAGGAAGAGAAAAAGGAATTGATCCACCGGGAATTTTAAGGGAAATTATAAAAAGAAATTTACAGAATACTGTAATTTTAGGAGGAGATATTAAATGAGTTATAAAGGAGAACAAGGACCAAGAGCAATGGTAGAAAGAGAAATATATATTACAAATAAGGTTGTAGAAGTAGAAGAAATGAGTAGGCTTGAGTATGTTCTATCAAGAGGGTGGGAGTTGCCAGAAGATGAAGAACACCTAAAAGATGAAAGAGTGTATAAGGTTATGTATTTAGATGGATATATTTCAATGTGTCCTAAAGATAAGTTTTTAGAGGACGCTAGAAAGTTAGATAAGTTAGATTTTGGATTGGCTTTACTACTTATGAAAAAAGGATTTAGAGTAGCTCGAGAGGGGTGGAATGGTAAAGGAATGTTTGTATATTTAGTTACAGGAGGTAACTATCCTGTTCAAATGGGAGCTATAAAAGAGTATGCAAACGAACAGGGAACAGTTAAATATAATCCATATATGG
Source organism: Filifactoraceae bacterium (assembly GCA_051655155.1). Taxonomy (GTDB): domain Bacteria; phylum Bacillota; class Clostridia; order Peptostreptococcales; family Filifactoraceae; genus JBOFZL01. Next base: position 19,648 of record JBOFZL010000069.1, on the reverse strand, counting down.
CTATTAAAAATGTAAACAACTCAATATCAACATGGGTTCCAAGCGTGAATGATTGTTTAGCGGAAGATTGGCAAGTGGTAGGAGAGGACAAAGACTTTCATAAAATATTGATAAAAGAAAAAGTAAGAGAATATATGGCTAGATAAGAGGGAAACTATGAGTAAATATGTTTTAACAGCCTATAATGGTTATAAAGAAATAGAAAAGGAATTATTCAAGGTTGTTGTTGAAAAAGTTGTATCAAGTAGTGAGTTAGAAATAGAAAAGCATAAAAAAGAATTTAAAAGGAAATATCCAAACCTAGAAATCAAATTAAAAAAATTTGTAAATGGGAAGTGGCAAGAGAGAAAGGTTCAATGAATATAACAGATTTTATTATAATACCGCCAGTGATACTATGCTTATTACTGGCGTTTAGAGAGTGAGGTAAACAATGTTAATAACTAAAGAAATTAAAAAAGATATAGAAAGAATTGTATCATTTTTAAATGTAACTGGCGTTGATATAGAGGAAAAATACGGGACTAGAGTGAGTGTTGGAATTGGCATTAAAAATATTGGTGTTGGTGGATTGTTAGAACTAAGAAAAAGATTAGAATTAGAACTTTCATTTATAATATCTCATTATCTTTATTGGAAATTAGGTTATAGTATTTCGGTTACAGTAGATATAAGTTGTCAATAAAATTAAATATACAAGAGAAAATAAAATGACTAAAGAAATAAAAAATTTTGAAGGAATTGACATAGGGATAAAAGGAGAATCAATGATAATTTCTGGAACAGTACAAATGGATGGTACATATCATCCAGCACAAATAACAAAAATAGAACTTGAAAATATGTGTGATTCTCTATTGATTAATGAACTAGAGGCAAGAGGGTACACACTAAAGAAAGAATCTAAATTAAATCATATAGAAAGAATGGAGCTAGAACTAGAGGAATTGAACGATAAAATCGTGAAAGGACAACAATTTTTAGATAAAGAATACGAAAATCATAAGTTCACTGATGAAGTTCAAAGATTTTCATTAGAAGAACAATTAAAACATATGAGAGGGTATAGAGAATATTTAAAAGGAAGAATAAGCTACGATTTTTTAAAACAGCATAAAAATGATAGAAAGGAGATAAAATAATGAAAAAAGAAATATCAATGTTAAAGATTAGCTTATTACACTTAGATGTATGTGGTGCAGTAGCGAAGGAAGAATTTAATCTGTATGAAATAGAAAACAACAAAATACCAAAAGAATTGGTTCAATCTTTTATAAAAAATAAAACGATTACAACAGAAAGAATATTTGGAAAATTAACAACAGTTTTAAAATATGAGTTACGAAATGGATTTGTAGGAGTTGATTCGTGTACTTCTGTAGATGAAAAGAACTATTCTAAAGAAACTGGAACTAAAATTTTAATAGAAAGATTAGAAGAGAAAATATGGTTCGGTTTAGGGTTCGCACTAGGAATGGCAAAAAATGAAGAACAAGAATAAAGAGTTTAAGGATTATCTTTTTACTGGATGTGACATAATAATTAAAATAATTTTATTTATTCTAGTTTATGGCTCTATAATTTTATGTTTTTTATATAGTATCAAAAGGGATACGTTTTGAGACTAAAAAAGCAAGAACGGATTTATTGAGCTAAAAAGCAAAAAATAAAGCAAAAAACTTTATCAAAATAAAAGTATAAAGTTTCTTGTTGTTTTGAGACAATAGCAGTATAATTTTTATAGTATCATAAAAAATATTAAGGAGACTATAAAAAATGAAAAAATACGGTTATGTGAGAGTAAGTACAAAAGAGCAAAACGAACAAAGACAACTTGATATAATGAAAAAATACGGAATAAGAAAGTCAGATATATTTATTGATAAATTAACAGGGAAGAATTTCGAAAGACCTAGTTACCAAGCATTAAAAGAAGAGTTAGAAACTGGGGATATTTTATTAATTACAAGTGTTGATAGATTAGGAAGAAATAAGCAACAATCACTCAAAGAGCTAAGGGAACTTAAAGACAAGGGTGTTGTAATAATGATTGAAAATATCCCCACAACCTTAATTGCTGTAGATGAAAAAAACAAAGGTATGATTGAAATGATTAATAATATCTTAATTGAAGTATATACAACACTAGCAGAAGAAGAATTAAAAATGATTAAAGAAAGACAAGAGCAAGGCGTTAAAGCCATGAAGGTAGATGAAAAAGGCAGAAAAGTATCATTAAAAACAAATAGAGTAGCTGGACGACCTAATAAACAGGAAAATTTATCTAAAGAACAAATTAGATATATTAAAGCATGGATAAGTAAGAATATAAAGTTATCAGATTGTATTAAGTTTACAGGACTGAGTAAGGCTACTCTATACAGAATAAAAGATACTTTAAAGGAGGAATAATGCCAGAGGTAAGGATAGAAAAAAGCAAAATTATAAAAAAGGCTCTATTGAAATTAAATGAGCCTTTTGATGATGAATATTTAGAAGAGGACAGCAGTTATAAAACTGCTAATTTTTTATTAGATGGATTATTAGAAAATATGTTATCATTAGCAACTTTTTACTTCAATTTAAAACCCGCAATATTGAGTCAATCAACTTTATCCAATGAAAATAAATATATCTACAATAAACCAAAAGACTATTTAGGACTATTTCAAAGTAATCACCCTGTTAATGAAATAGGAGACAAATTTTATTGTGATTATCCAAACTTAGAGATAACTTATAAAGCTGACTTGGATATATCAGAGCTACCAGTTCAAGCAGAAAATTACTTAGTGTTGAGGTTAGCTTATGATTTAGCGGGACCTATAAATAAAGAAGAAATGACAAATAAGATATTCAGAGAAATGGAACTAGAAAAAAATAAACTAGAGGCTTTAGGAGGACCAACAACAAGTGATCCTTATTCTGAATATAATAATAAAAGGGGGTTATTTTAATGCTGTATGATAATAGATTTTCATTTAAATTTGGGGAAGTTTTACCTAATTTTTGTTATAGGATAGACACAGATATTCCTAGTAGAGCTTTGCTATATTTAAAAAATGGAATCCCCAGTAGTGGGGGAATAACTAACTTTCCAGCTTTAGAAAAAATAGCAACAATAAATATTCCAAATATTCAAGCGTTAAGAGTTTTTAAATACAAAATGAATAAAAAAAATACTTCATTAACTGGGCTATTATTTATGTTTACAGATGATAAGTTGCATATACTAAGACAAGATAATTTCACAAAATTACACAGCTTAGAAAGTAATTATTCCATTGAAGAAATAAATAATAAACTAAGTATCACTCAATTTGAGAATAGTTTAATAATTTGTTGTGAAAATAAAAAACCTTACATGGTAAGAGTTAATGAAATTGATTTAACCTTTAGTGTTGTAGATTATTGGGAGAATATAACCAATCCACCAGTTAAAGGGGTTTCATCAGAATATACATATACAGGAGAGGATAAAACAGTTTTTGAATGGTTCAAAAGAGGCACTAAAATAATTTTTAAATCTACTGTAGGAAAAGTTTATAATTCAAATTTTATAAAAGGTTTGACTAAAGGTAGAATCTCAATTTATGGTGGAGAGTTCTATATTGACAAAATAGAAGATATAGAAAATACCCAGACATTTACAACAACTCAAATGATCGCACCAGAAATTGAAACGCCAGCGGAAAATGCAGCAGCAGATGATAAAAAAATAAATATCTTAGATATAAGATTTTCTGAAAATTTATTTAAAGATAATGGTTATCCCGCTGTATGTTGTTACTATGCTGGGCGTATTATCTTTGGTAATGTTGCTGGGAATCCTTCTGCTATTGTATCAAGCAGAGTTAATGACTCTTTAAATTTTAGAAGTTCTTTAGAGGATAACGACGGATTTACAACCTTTATTCCAGACAATGAGCTTAATACTGTAAAGGCTTTAATTCCTCATAAATCACTATTAGCTATGACAGATAAAGGGGTTTATTCAACTCTTTTAAATACTGTTCTAACTCCTAAAGAAAGTATGTTTTTTCAAATGCCAACACCTACACCAAAAGCTACTACAGGAACTTATATTAAACATCAAGGGGCTTTGTATTATGTAGATACATCAGATAGAATAAACAAATTTGATGATATAGGAGAGGATAATACCTATAAATCACATGAAATATCAATTTATTCCCAACATTTAACTAAAGGAGCAAAAAAAATATATGCTGCTGAATTTTTAACAAATAATTTTTTAGGTGTTGACACAGGGGAAAGTAACAATGTTTTTATTCATAATTTACAAAGTGATATAAGCGCATGGACTAGAACAAATAGAAAAAGTGGGATAATCGAATATACAGAAATAGATAACAAATTAAATCATTTTATAGTTACAAGCTCGAGTATTGAGGTTTATATCTATTCAAATACAGAAGTAGAGCCGCTAGAAATGAAAGTTCCTTATATCAGTATCAATCTTGGACCTCAACTTATACCAGCTTATAATATAAAAACAAATGTAGGAAGATTAATTATTAATTGTTTTGGAAATGCTGATTTTATCATAAATGAGAAGAGGATAAAAGAGCAACCTTTTAATTCTAAAGACAGTTATTATGATTTGAAAAAATACGAGTTTAATCTTATAGGAAAAAATAGCTTACATATAAAGCAAACAAATAATGAAAAAATAGAAATATTAAGTATTAGTTCTGAAATTAAAGGCTTGAAGGAGGTTAAATAGAATGGACCCAATAACAATAGCAGCCCTTGCCAGTGCTGGATTTAAAATACTTGGTGGGATTGGAGCCAATAAGGACGCTAAAATAAATCATGAAATACAGACACTTACTAACCAAGCTAACATAGAGGCTGGTAAAAGTTCAATAATGGGGAAGTATGCCCCTATGTTTGAAGAACAATCTCGAAGAATGGGAACTCAAAAAAATCTATTAGGTAACGTGGATAAAGCAAGTACAATGTATCAAAACACTTTAACAGAACATGAAAAGTCTTTTTTAAAAACTGAAAATAATCTAAAAAAAGACCTAAGAGCTATAGAAAGACAAGGAGCTATGACTGGTTTACAAATAGGAATGAACACACAAAATACAATAAATAAAAATAATCTTAGTATAACATCTGGTATGACAGACGCTTTTATTTATTCTAATTATGGAGGTAAAAAATAATGACTAAATTTATTGATCCATTAAATACAAATAGATTAGTTGCTGATGGGGGCTTAACAGCCCCTACTTTTACAAATAATGTAGAAGAGTTGGGGAATATAGTTAATCGTTCAATAGCCATATACAGTGATTTAGCAGAAAGAGAAAAAAAATTACAACAAGAAAATAAAAAAAATCTAGCTGATTTATATTTATTGAATAAAGAAGATGAACATTTACAATTTACAAATTTAATAAAAACTGATGAAAAATATAAAAATAACCCAGAAGAATTTAATTCTTTTCTAAGTTCTCAAACCAACAAATGGGAAGAATTTTTAAAACAGGCTCGAGATTATAATTTTTCAGATGAAGAACTGGAAAAAGTTAAATTTAGAGCTAATTCTATTGACTTAAAAACAGATACAGACTGGAAAACAGACTATACAAAATATTTAGAAAAAGAAAATCAAAAAGTATTTTTCCTTGCCACTGATGGAAAAAGAGAAAATGCCCGTAATTATATGGCGAAGGGGGAAGTAGGCAACGCTTTAAATTCTTTTAATGGATTTGTAGATAATATTATACAAGGTGTTGACAAAGGATACATTAACCCAGATAAAGCAATAGAAGATATAAGACTTGCTCGAGGAAATATTGTTGAAGGTGGAGCTATTTCTATTACGGACTCTTTTAAAGATTTTACCTTAGAGGACCAATTAAAAAGTTTAGATAAAGTTCACGATTGGACTTTTGAAGAGTTTTCTAATAATTTTGATAAATTTAATTATAATAAAAATGGGTTCAATGTCCCATTAAATGATGATGATTATTTTAAATTCAAAGCTAAAATTAAACAACAAAAAGAATATATTAAAACCAAATCTAAAGCTGATAAAGAACTTTTGAAATATGAGCAAGTAGCCAAAGAAAATGAGATTAAAAATAATCCTGTTAAGTCCGCGTATAAACAAGGAGAGTATCTTGCTGGAACTCCAACAACAACAATTTTAAAAGAAGTTGCTGTTAATGCCACAAATAACAAGTTCGGAACTAACTTTAAATCTTTAGACGATATGATGTATAACGACACACCAATAATAACAATTCAAAAAGGATATAATGACAAATTGTCAATTTATAATGACTCTACTATTGAAAGTAAAGACATCATAGAAAATAGATTAAAAGAAAAATTTGAGTTTGTAGGAGGGCAAGATTCTAAAATTCAAAATAGAATTATGAATGATCAATACAGCTTTGAAGATTCACCCTTTATTCCAAGTAATAAAGAGCTTGAATTATATCAAGAAAATCAAGGCTATAATAAAATATTTGATACTTTATATTCTACATTAAATAAAGAATTTTTATTGACTACCTCTAAAGCTAACATAAAGGAAGATGTCGGAATTTTACTTGATAACTTTACAACAGAAAGGGCAAGAATAGGTTTCACAGATAATATGTACGCCGGTATTAGTTCAAGTTCAAGAACCGCTTTAGGGAGTACATTATCAGCTATTAAAGAGACATCTGCATATGATAGAAACCAAAAATTCTTACTTGATAACATTTCACAAAGAACTTCTGATATTGTCAAAGTTCATGTTTTAAATGAAACAAATGGTATTTTAGATGAGGATATAGCAAAGAAAATAAAACTAGAAAAAAAAGCTGGTTTACCAATAAATAATTTACCACCAGCAGACCAAACAAAAGTATTTAATTATTATATGGCTAACCCTTCAAAAGAACTAAAAGCAGAAGTTAATCAAGTTATTGAATACTTTACAAAAGATTATAAAACGGTTGATACTGGGTATGGCATGATTAATGTTAATAAAGATGATTATAACGATAACATTGGTAAAAATATTGCAAACATCATAACAACAACTCAATTTTATAATGATAAAGAACAGTTAATTCCACAAAAAAGAGTTGCACCTGTATATCTCGAAGATATGAAAACCCTAACGTTTGCATATAGAGGACAAGCAGTTTACATAAAAAAGAATGGCAATTTAGTTCCATATACTTATAAAATAGGAGGTTAAAATGGGTGTTAAAAATGATATTAGAAATTATATAAATCAAAACCCAGAGGAAGTACATAATTTAGATGATTACTATAAGAAAAACAAAGATATAGTTGATAGAGTTGAAATTTCAAAAGGTAAACAGAGATTCGATATTAATCAAGATTTCTTGGCTGGTAAAGGACTTGAATTAGGTTGGGCTAGATTTAAAGAAGGAATTACAGGAGGCTTTAACGCCTTTATAAACGCTGATACACAGGATTTTGAGAATAAAGGATTTAAAGTTGAAGCCTTAAAAAAAGAAGTTGAAGAGAGTAAAGAACTATATAATGAATTAAAAAATAATAGAAAAAAAATTCAAGATGATATAGAAAGTGAAATAATGAATGACCCTAGTGTATCGCAAAGAACTGTAGCAGCCATAGGAACAAATTTTTTAAGCCAGTTTACAAACCCAGCGGATATAGCGTTAATGATAGCTGGTAATTCTATGAGTACACAAATCATAAACAAAGTAGGAGCTAATACACCATTCGCTAAATTAGCTTTAGAAATTGGAACACAAGGACTTGAAGAAATAGCACAAGAGAGCGTTTACCAATTAGCCTACGAGGACACTTTTGATTCTGAACAAATTTTAATTGCTGGTTTAACAGGAGCAGTAATACCTTTAGGAATTAAAGGAGTAAAAAAAACTTATGGTATTTCTAAAAATATTGTAAATACAGATAGTGTAAGAGGTATTTATTCCAATACTAAAGAAAATGTTTTTAATGCCATTAATAAATATAAAGGTGATGTTGATAATGTTGTTTTAGATAACACCGCTATAATTATAGAGCAAATGAAAACTAATGATTCTTATACTGGTAGACATGGGAACGCTAAACAAATATTTAAAGAATCTACTCTTATAAATGATGTAAATGTAAAAACAGCTACAGAAGTTTATACAAAACAAGTAGCAGAACACTTTATAAACGATACTAGATTCCCAGATATAAACTCATTAGATGATTTTACAAAATATACAGACCCCACAAATAAAAATCAAGTTTATAAAGATATTAAAGAAATTTTAAAAACTGATAAAAGTACCCCTTACCTAAGTGAAGATAAAAGAACAGCTCTTAATTATTTTAAAAATTTAATTGATGATAAAAAATTAAATAGTGTTGATGTTGATATTAATAATTTAAAAAACAATATAAACACTTATTCTGAAACTGCTAAAATAAATCAAGATGTTCCTTTAAAATTAGATGAAAAATATTCAGTATATGATAATGTGGACATACAAAAAATTAAAACTATATTTAATGATATAAAACATAACGATTATGATTTTAAAAAAACAAAATTAACCGAGGATCTAAAAAAAGATTTGAATATTCCAAAAGGTGCTAAAAATATTAAAGTTGCTGGAAATGTTCCAAAAACTAAAGTTCCTATTATAACAGGTGTTGGCGCTGATGGAAACCCTGTCTATACTAGAAACAAATTCATAAAAGGAGACCCAAACGCTGTTATTACATATGAACATAATAATAAAGTTTACTTGCATAAAGCAAATATAGAAGATGGTAAATGGTATGCAGATACTTATATTGCACCTAAAGAAATTAAGACTAAAAATATAAAAAAGAGTAATAAAAAAGTTAAAATAAAAGAGCAAGAAACTAAACTATCTCAAAAAGATTTTAAAGCTCAACAAGATATTTTTAATGATGTTTCAATGGTAGAAGACATTGTAAAGCGTAGGTTGGGAGTAAGTGAAAATATATCTAATGCACAAGCTGTAAATCAAGCTCAATTAAAAGTTTTAAGAGAGGTTGGAAGAGTAGTAAAAAAGAGAACGGGCTTAAATTCCTTAGATGATATTTTAACTTTTTATAAAAATAAATATGGTATAGATTTTGAAACTGGTTATAAAACTTTTGGTTCAAAAGGAAGGGTTGCAGAGGCAACAGAAATAAAAAGTGGCGATACTATCAAAAGAGGTATATTTTTTAATTCTACTCTTGATGATGATGATTTAAAGATAGGAGTCTTTAGACATGAATTTCAACATCTACTTGATTTTGAAAGAAATAAAAATTTTAATGGTTCCAATCTAACTTATGGAATAGCTAAATTTAGTGATACAATAGAAAATTATTTAACAACAGCAAATAAAAATCACTTTGCTAATTTTGAGAATAAATGGTTTGAACTTGAATATATTATAAAAAATGAATTAGACGAGCTTATAAATGGTGATTTCTTAACAAGCGCTAAAACTCTTGGACTAGATTTACCTAAAAATATTTCAGCAGAAGATATAAAAGGCGTTCAACTTCATTTAAAAGGAATCGCTACAAATGACGTTATAAGTGCTATTAAAAAAGCAAAAATAGAGACTGCTAAATATTTTAATTTAAAAAAATCTTTAAAAGATATTTTATCAAGCGGACATACTCACAGTCAAAAATCAATTTTATTAAAAGAGGCTTTAGAGGCTAATATTCTAAATCCTTTTTATAATGTTGAACAAAATATGAAAAATAATTTACTTAGTAAATTTGAATTAGAACACAATGGAAATATTTTAAATCCAGAAAAAGTAATTGATTTATTTGAAAATAATAATGAAAATATTGTATCTTATCTATTTTTTGATGGAGATATAAAAGCTCAAGAATTAATTGATATATACCCACAACTAAAACAATTAAAAGAAAATATCAATACTATGATTGAAGACTTAGCAGAGAAAACAATAGCTGATCCTTTAGATATAAAATTATCTTTAGCCTACGATAGAAATATCACAATTGAAAAAATATTAGGAGCTGAAAGTAAAGATTTTCTTGATAGTGCATTAAATTTTGACGAGGCAAAGTTTATAAGTGGTAGAGAGGTTAACGACCCTTTAAACAGCGGTAAAACTATACCTCAAAGACAACTTAAAGTTAGGAATGTATTTGTTGATGAAAATTACAAACATTTTAATGATTCGAATTATATTTTAGAACACTCTTTAAATAGAAAGACTATAAACGCTGATGAAGCCTTTACAAACTTTAAACGAGCTAGTAAAACTATGCAAGGGGATAAATTAAAAGAAATTTATATAAAATATAATCTTGAAAAAAATACTCAAATTAAAAATTTTGTAGAATCCAAAAAAGATGTATTTTCTATTAAATCAGAAAAAGAATTACAGTTAGCCTCTATAAAAAGTAAAAAAAGAAGTGCAGCTCAATTTTTTGATAATGATATGAAATCTATAAAAGGTGATGATTTAAATAAGGCTTTAGGAACCGCGGTTCATAAATTAAGTAGATTTGTTCCCCATGAGTATAGCGGTATTATTTCAAGAAATAATCTTATAAAATTTGTTGACGAAAATAGAGTTAATCAAAGATTGGTTTTAGAAAGAATGTTTAAAGAAATTCCTAATGCCTACGCTATTAAAGAAGTTTTTCCTAAAAGTTCAAACACTGGCTTTAGACAACTTCTTAATTCTTTACAAAATAGTTCATCAAGCCCAAGAACAAAGGATTTATTAAAAGATATGGAAAGATTTATAAATTCAAATATTGGGGAAAAGCTAGGTGTTACGACAAAACCTACAGAAACTAAATTAGATAAATATACTAAATCATTTTTAAAATGGACTAATAACATTAATTTGGCTGGTCCTAAAGCATTAAGGGAATTTGGACAAGAGCCTTTTGCTATGGCAAGGGCTGCACGTTCGTTATATGGAGGAAGTGGAATTTTACCAATGTATAAGGATATATTAAAAGCTACAGCTTTAATATATTCAAATGGAAATGAAATTGCAAAAATTAATAAAAGTCTTGGTGGTAAATATCTAAACTCTATCCCTCTTGAATACTTTAATATTATTCAAGATAATCTAGGAGATTTTACAGGATATAAAAAAACTAGACTTACTGAACATGGTACAAACTTTCAAAAAGCTCTATCGAGTCTTGACAAAGGAATTAATAAGGTAAACTTCTATGATGATACTCAAAGAATTTTAAAACTAGCCTCATACTTACAGGCTGAACCGATTATAAATAAAATGCTATCCAAATCTTCTCTAGATGATCTTTTTAATTCTAATACTCACTATGTAAAAAATGTGTTCAATAATTTGAATATATCAGAATCAGAATTTAATTTATTTAAAAATATTTTAGAAACTGGCTCATTTAAACAGAGGGGAATATTTGATAAAATTGAATTTGAAAATACATTAACCAAAAAAAATTTATCAGAAGTTTTTAATCGAACTTTATATGATGAAGAGGTTCCATTATATGCTAAAAGTATTGTAGATAAATTTGATAATCTTTATGAAAAGATAGTTAAGGATATTTCACCAACAGAGGCAAGAACTTCTTTAAAATACGAAATTGACATGACAGATGATGAAATAAATAGAAACTTTAAAAGACTTATGGGAAACTTTAAAAACTCCATACAGGAACAATGGAGAAGAACAGCAAGAGATTATTACTATTCTAACGTATCATCTGAAACTGGTAAATTTGATTGGAACAATAAAATATATCAACAAAGAATGTTAAAACATTTACTTGAAACAGGGGGCGGTCTTGTTGCTCTTACAGCTCTTACAGATTCAGAGTTCTACGCCGACCCAATAGAATACATGAGTGATAAAATAGACGAATTAGTTGACAATCCAGCCTCACCTTTATGGTTCGCTATATCAGAACAAGGTAATCTTTGGGGATTCTCTACAGGTGCAAATGCTATTGTTAGACCTATGAGAATAACAGGTAACATTGTAAATGGAGATTATGAAAAAGCTGGTACAAATTTATTGAAAATGGGAGTAAATACAACAAATTATAATATGGGCAAATGGCTTTATGAACAATTAGAATAATGAACTTCGCACTGTGCGAAATCGACTTTTTATGTTATAATAGATTTAGAAATCTACGGACAGCCTTTTAGGTTGTCCTTTTCGTGTTTATATAGACTTTGAAAGGCAGCCTTTAAGGGTTGCCTTTTTTTATTTCAGAAAGGAGGATCATATCAATATAAAAAAGACTGTGAAAGTCAGTTATAAAAAAATTATTAAATATCTACACAAAGGGCAACGTAACGCTCTAAATGCCATTTTAAACGACAAGAAAACTCACGTAGCGCTTATGTGCCACAGAAGATATGGAAAGGACTTTATAGCCCTTTTAATCATGGTTATATGTGCAACTCAACATATTGGTAACTATTATATATATGCGCCTTTTCAAAAACAAGCTCGAGAGATTGTAACTGACGCAAAAACATTTGATGGTAAGCCACTACTAGAAACATTAATTCCTAGAGAACTTCTTTTAAAAGCTCCACAAATTGGAGTTGTTAATAAAAGCGATTGGAGTATCTCACTTTCTAATGGTTCAAAAATATTTATAAGAGGAGCAGACAATCCAAATAGTGCGGTTGGAGTTGGAGCCAGAGGAATGATTTTTACCGAGGCTGCACTTATGAAACCGGGATTTTACCAATACATGAAACCGGCTATTGAATCCGTTATTGATAAAACAGACTTCGGATTTATTATGTTTATTTCTACCCCTAGAGGCAAACATAACTGGTTTACAAAGCTATTTACAGATTACTTTACTAAATTATCTAAGAATCCAGAAATTCAAAAGAAGTGGTATTTAGATATTCAAAAAGCAAGTTCCTCTAAAGCATGGAATGGAGCGCCTGTACTTTCTAAAAAACAACTTACAGGAGCAAAAGTCGAAATGTCAGAAGATATGTTTTTACAAGAATATGAGTGTGATTTAAACCTTGCTGTAATTGGTAGTTGGTATGGACAATATATTGATACAGCTTTTAAAGAGAAAAGAATAGGACGATATGGATTTTACACCAATATAAATGACGAGTTCGCGGAAACCCAATACAAAGGTTTTTGTTTTCCTAATGAGCCAGTATATGTATGTTGGGATATTGGAAGACGAGACCACACTGTTTTATGGTTCTTTCAAATAAACCCAAATAATAACAGAATTAGATTTATACATCACTACAGAGAAAAAGGAACAGGCGGAGATCATTTTATTGAATATGAAAAAAATTGGTTATATAAACATGGTTTAAGACCAGCCCTAAATATCTTGCCACATGATGGAGATGTTACAGAATGGGCGACAGATACAAAAAGAAGTGATTACTTAGTAAGTAAAGGACTTAATGTTTTTGTTCTTGATAAAGGAAAGCTGGCAGAAAATAATCAACAAGCTCTTATGGCTCAAATAGAAACAGTGAGGAGATTTTTTAAAGATATAGAAATTGATAGTGAAGAGTGCGCTGTTGGAATAATCAAACTTCAAGAGTATGTAAAGAAATTTGACAAAATAACAGGAGAATACTTAGACATTCCAGACCACAATAAAAATGATAAAGCGTCAGATGACGCCGACTCATTCAGAACAGGTATTATATACTTTGCAATTTATATATTACCAACATTAATTAAAAATTATTATGAAAACACAGTAAGTCATTATTCATCAGCTACAGGCTATGATGATGAACCAAGCTTTATTTAAAGGAGGTTATAGATGATAGAGATTAAACCATATTTTATAAAGTTAGAAAACAATAGATTGATTTATTCAATCCCATTTTCTAACTTAAATAACCATATTGTTTATGGAAAGTTAAAAGATGTAGAAGGTGATTATGTAGCGAATCAATCATATACAGAAGTTATCCCTAAAAATGATTATAGCTACAGTGATGGAAATATAATTTTCTCAAATAAACCATGTACTTTATATCCCTACGATTCAATAAAAATTGTTGAATTGCAAGATTACAATAATAGACAAGTGGAACTTACAGGAAATGGAAGTATTACTGCTCCAAATTTAAATACTGAATTTAATGAACATTCAAGTCATATTCAGCTAATTGAAAAGCTATTAAATAGTAGAGTGTTCATTGATGATGAGAATATCAACAATCAAACAAATTTACCAAGATTACTAGAAGATACTTTTTGGGTTTTCAAAAATAAAGCTATTGTGGCTTATAAATTACAATACTTAAAAGATGAATATAACAATCTTGGAAATGAGTTAGAGAACAAATATAATAATCTTTCTGAAAAATTACTAAATGAGTATAAAGAATACTTAAATGAAATTTATACAAATATTGATGAAAAAAGCAAACTTATTTTTAATAATTATTCAAATCAAATGATTGAGGTATACAAAGATTTAATTGATAGTATTGAAGAAAAAATAAGAGATACAATAAGTTATATAAGTCAACAAAGATTTAATATAACTACCACACAAGAAGTTAATATAATAACTGTTCCAAGTTCTTTTTATCTAAGTGCTAGAGCTAATATTTTTATTAACGGAATCTTAAAAACTTTTGAAATTGATTACTCTATAACAGGAAAAAATATTATTTTTTCAACTCCATTACTTCCAAACACAAGAGTTGAAGTTATTGACAATTTACCCCCTACATATATTGAAGAACTAAATCAAGATTTTATAAATCTAAGCAAAGATGTTTTTAAAAAATTACAAGCCTTTGTTGATGAAAATAAAGTAAAAGGGGATAAAGGAGATAAGGGCGATAAAGGAGAGCAAGGAGAACAAGGAATCAAAGGAGATAAGGGCGACAAGGGAGATAAGGGCGATAGAGGTTGTAGAGGCTACACAGGAGAACAAGGACCTATCGGACCACAAGGAAAGAGAGGATGTAAAGGAGATAAAGGCGACCCCGGGGATAAGGTACTTATAGCTAATATAGACGGTTCATTCGCTTTAAAATATTCAAGTAATGGACACCTTTATATGCTATTTAATAAAAATGGAAGTCCACCGGATTTATATATTGATGATAGAGGACATCTGATTCAAAGGTTTACGGAGGTTATAGAATGAGTGAAACACTTATACAAGAAGTTGATTTAGGTTTAATAAAAGGAGATAAAGGCGACAAAGGGGAACAAGGAGAAAACGGACCACAAGGACCACAAGGAATACAGGGAGAAAAGGGAAGTAAAGGCGACAAGGGAGATAGAGGCGATAAAGGTTGCAAAGGCGACAAAGGAGATAAGGGCGATAAAGGTTGCAAAGGCGATAAAGGAGATAAGGGCGATAAAGGTTGCAAAGGCGACAAAGGAGATAAGGGCGACCCGGGAATAATAGGTCCACAAGGTCAAGAAGGAAAAAGAGGGCTTAAAGGAGATAAGGGCGACAGAGGAGAACGTGGACCTATTGGAGTTAAAGGAGACAAAGGAGACAAAGGCTCGAATCAATGGTGTGATTTAGAAGGAGTACCAGAATCTTTTCCGCCCGGAAATCACAACCATGATGATAGGTATTTCACAGAAGAAGAGGTTCAAGAAATGTTAAACAAAAAGTTTAATAAAACTGGTGAAGTGAATTTAAGTTTAAACGGCTACATTATAACGGTGGTTGAAGAATGATATTCGAATTAAAAAAAGGAAATATAATAAGAATCATAAAAGGAAGAAATTTAAACGCTAGACACCAAGTTTCAATTAACGGAAATAAGTTTGATCTAACAGATAATATTGAACTTACTCATGGGAAACCTATATTACAATTTAGTAAAAATGGGAATAATTATTACATTAGAGAAAAGTTTAATAAAACTGAATCCGTTACTATATGCGCTCAAACTCCAAACCCAAGAAATAGCTCACAAGTTTATAGAGTTGATAATTATATTATACCGGCAAGGGCTGTTAATTTATCAAAGTTGAAAATTGATGTAAGAGTTACAACAGCCGGTTCACATAGAAATGATGGACCCGGTGCGCTTGGTTACGTTATTTTAGAGGCTTTTGAAAATGGAAATAGAGTTTTCTCACAAAAAATATGGAGCGACCAAACAAACGGTGGTGATGGTGCCTCTGGCTTTGAATCTGGACAAGTTTTTAATAAATCTTTATCAACCATACTTAGCGATAATAGTTCTAATATTTATGATTTACATTTAAATATGTATTTATCAACCGGAGATTATCAAGCTCATGTTGATGGCGGACAAAACAGATACCAAAGAGTACATGGTATTTGTGTTACTGTTTATGATTAAAAGTTAAGGAGGTATTACCAATATGAATAAACTTACAAAAATATTAAATATTCTGTGGTATGGTGTAAAAATTATTTTGCACCTTACAGATAAAAAGGATACGGTTGATAAGATGGACAATATAGAAAAGGAGTTTAAAAAATGATAGATGATAACATCATAAAAGAAGGTGGAATTATCGCTGTTTTAATTGCTTTATTTGCTAAAGTATTTCATAAAAAAGATATTCAACAAAATAATCAAAATGATTTACTTGTTCAAAATCTGATTGAATCAAATAAATCTAAAGATGAAGATATAAAAACACTCATAACAGAACTAAAAGAAATATCTGGTGAATTTAAAGAGTGCATGAAACTTATGACAGAAGAACTAAAATCAGCTAAACAAGACTTAGCAGAGATAAAGGAGTTGATTAAAAATGGAAATTAAAGAAACTAAAAATTTTAAAACTAAAGAGGTGGCTGTATCTTCAAGTTATCCTCATTTAGCTATACTTCCAACTGATGAAAATATTATAAAAAATGTAAATCACACTTTAGAGAAAGCCCAAATAATTAGAGATGATATAGAAAAGCCTATGATTATATTATCATTTTATAGAAATGATAGATTAAATAAAGCTGTCAAAGGAGCTACCCATTCCCAACACAAAGATGGTACAGCCTTTGATTTCACAATAAAAAATACTAATATGAAAAAAATAGCTGATTTAATTCATGCTAAAAAATATCCATTTGTAGATAAGATTATATATTATCCTAAGAGTAACTTTATACATTTAACTATTTTACCAAATGGAAGAAATAAGTACTGGGAACAATAAAAAAAGAGGCTAAGCCTCTTTTTATTTTTCACACTATGTGAAGTTATATTTTTTGTTCAATGAGCGATTTCTTCATAATCATGCCTTCAATCACTTCATTATAGTATTCAAGAGCATTCTCTATTTCATAATCTTTAGGTATTTCCTTTTTTGTAACTTGAAAAAAACATATTGGTTCAATAGTAAAACCATATTGAGATCCCAAATCAATAGTTTTATTAATTGATCTTATCTTTAAAATGGTCATTCCTTTAAACTGAATAATATCTGAATTCTTTTTTTCAAAATTAAATACAGAAGATTTAAAAACATCATACAATTCCAATTCTGTTAATTTTTTTATATCTTTTGTTAATCCGAGTTCTATCAATCTTTCTTCGATAATTTCTCTATACGTTGAATTTATCCTGTTACCAATAGCTGTTTTTTCATAATCTATCATCTGTCTCCTCCCAGCATTATAATTCTTTTAATTGATTTTCTAAAATTGAGATTTGTTCCTTATGCCATTTAATCTTTTTTTCAATTGCTACCCTTTTATTTTTTTTCACTTCATCATCACTGTAGATGATAGTTTCCGTTCTCTGTTTCTTTATAAACTCATATTCTTCATGTGGAATTTCCGCTTTTATAATTCTTTCTAAACTTGATTTATCAAGAGTTTTATCTTGAACTAAATTTCTAATTACTCTAGTTGGAAGTTTTGAAATCTCTTTTCTTTCAACTTCACATTTTAAATATATTTTTTCTCTATTGTTAATATCATAAATCATGTCTTTAGATATTCCTATAGCTTTCATAACTTCGATAAAAACTTTATCTTTTTTTAAAATAACTCTCATTCTTGCTAGAGCTTCCCATCTTTTCTCTCTAAGTTCTTCTATCTTTCCAGTACAAAATATTACTTGATGTTCTAACTTTAAAAGTTCTTTAGCCTCATTGGGGTTATCTGTATATTTGAAATAGTCAACCTTACTTTTGTAATCTATAACACTTGATTCAGAAAGTTGGACATTCTTTTTCTTTCTTTCTAATAGCACTTTATAATCTCCTTTCATTCTCTGTGATTTGTTTTAAAAAACCATTTTATAAGTTCGCCCATATAAAAAGACTATAATTATTTTGTATAGTCTTAAAATCAATTTTACAGCTTTTAAATAACCTTTTTATTTTTTAATTCTTTTACTAAATTTTTATAGTCTAAAGCTCCATTAGTTCTTGGTGCATAATCTGTAATAAACTTACCAGCTAAACTACACTCTTGTAGTTTTACTGAATGTCTTATGTAATTCTCTAATATGTTTTCATATGTGTTGTCAGAATTTGCTATAACCATTTTAGGAGCATTTCCTATCGCTACCCTACTAAAGAACCCAACGTGCTTTAAATCGTCTTTTAAAATAGGTTTAATTGCTTTTAATAACTCTTCTAAAATATCAAATCCATCAAGGCTGTAATTGTGAGGTTCAATTGGAGTTAAAACAACATCAGAACAAACAAGAGCATTTTTTTCTAATAATCTCATGTCTGGTCTACAATCAATAAGAATATAATCATATTTTTTATTTAATTGATCCAACTTATTTTTTAGTATAGTTTCTTTTTCGCTCTCCCACTCTAAAGCATTTTCTAAATCTCGAGCATTTATTGTTCCCGGTATTATATCAACGTTTTTATCTAGCTCTAATATACAATCATTTATATCATCACCTGTCATAACATTGTAAATACTTTTATCAAACTCTATACCAAAACTCCCTGTAAGGTTAGCTTGATAATCACAATCTATTAATAAACATTTTTTATTTTTCTTTAAAACTCCTGTTATCTCTCTTGTAGATGTTGTTTTTCCTGTTCCACCTTTTTCGTTTATGACACTTATTATCTTCACTTTTCCCCTCCTAATACTCTAATAATATATTGTTTTTCTGCTGCTTTAAAATATTTTTCATGTTGTTTTGTTAGATTTTTCATATTAACATCTTTTAAATATAGCTGTTTTGCACTTTCTAATATTCCACTTTTTATTGATTCTGGAAAATTGGCATATGCAACAAGTAAAGGATTCTCAATATTTATTTCTTGTTTTGTTTCACTCTCTATATTTTCAGTAAAGGTGGAACACTCTTTTTCTTCTTGGTCTGGTACAACTTTTATTTCAATTTCTTGTTCTTGTATTCCTGTTTCTAATACTTTTATCAAATACGTAAAATTTGGAACTTCCTTTTTTACTTGCTTATAAAGATATAATAAACCTTTTTTTAGTTGGTCTTCTTCGTACATTTCAGTTAGTTTATATATATTTTTATCTGTTAAAATCTCTGTTAAGAATCTATTTTTCTTTGCTTTTTCAAATAAACTATTTAAACTTTGAGTAATTTCTAATTCTATTTTATCCATTTCTTTTAAGTCAGTGTTATTTCCAGCCCAAGTAAATTTTAAGTGTGTAACTTTTCTACCTGTTTTTATTTTTTCTA
>JBOFZL010000068.1:0-26808 GCA_051655155.1 Filifactoraceae bacterium | reverse complement strand
TAGTTATATTATACTTCTTTATTATATCCAAATACCAAGTGTGTAGTTCTCCTTTTGTTATGGTATCTAAAGCACTAAAGGGTTCATCCAGTAACATCATCTCACTGGAATAGAGAAAGGCTCTAAGGAAGGATGCTCTCTGTTTCATTCCTCCTGAAAGTTCTTTTGGATATTTATTTTCACTGCCTAAAAGATTAAATTTTTTAAAATAGTTCAAAGCTTTTACTCTAGCTTTTTCCTTATTCTCTCCCTTTAATATCATTGGTAATGCAACATTATCTAATACCGTTTTATGCTCTAAAAGCAAATCTTTCTGCTGCATATAACTATAATGTCCTTTTTCCCCTGTTACATCTTCACCTTTAAAATATACACTTCCTGACTCTGTATCCTCTATTGCAGAAATTATATTAAATAGTGTCGTTTTACCTACTCCACTTGGACCCAGTATTGATACTACTTCACCTTCTTCTACTTTTAAACTTACATCTTTTATTACAAAACTCTCTTTATATCTTTTGCTAATATTATTAATTTCCAATAAACTCATTGGTAAATCCTTCTCCCAAAATACTTCTTTCTACTATACCATTTTCTTCCATCCAACCATAAAAAGCATTCCATCTATCTTCATTAAATACTCCCCAACTTGGTGCATCTGCTTGGTACTTGTCTGCTAGATATATTTGACTAGCCTTTGCCAACTCTGGACTGATTTCTGGAGCATGCTTAACAAGAATTTTTGCTGCTTCCTCAGGCTTTTCTATGGCAAATTCATAACCTTTTTTTGTTGCCTCTACAAATGCTTTTACCATCTCCGGATCCTCTTTAATAAGTTTGTCACTTGTAGCTATAACTGGTGTATAAAAATCAAGAACTGACTCTATCCCCTTAAAGTCAATAAAGTTAGTTTCTAGTCCTGCAAGTTCTGCTGCTATTCCATCCCAACTGTAGTATACCCATACAGCATCCACATTCGTATTCAGAGCTGTAACCACGTCTGTTACAGTATTTGGCACAGAATTCACCTTTGCAAAATCACCTCCATCATTAGCTAGTACATTGTTAAGAACAGCTATTTCAAAAGGACTATCCCACGAGGCATAGGTTTTTCCTTCCATGTCTTTTGGACTAACTATATTCTTCTCTTTTTTAGATATAATACCTGAGTCATTGTGCTGCATAATACCTGCCACAGCTTTAACCGGAAGTGGTTCTTTTGCTGATATAGCTAGGGCTATTTCCTCTTGAAAACTTACTCCAAACTGCGCTTTATCAGATGCTACCAACTGTAATGCTGTACTTTCAGGCGGTTGAATAATTTCCACATCTAAGCCCTTTTCTTTGTAATAACCATTTTCTAAGGCTACATACATTCCTGTATGATTAGTATTAGGCGTCCAATCCAACACAACCGTAACCTTTTTATTTTCAGATGAACCTTTATCAGTTTCATCTTTTTTATCTTTTGGTGTACATCCTGTAAATACAAGTCCTAAAGCTAATGCTAAAACTCCAAATCTAATTGATCTTTTCATTTTATATCACTTCTCCTTTTATTTATTGTTTTAATGTCCTTCCAAGGCATAGCTCTTTTTTCTACCATAGATACCACTTTTATTGCCATAAGACTTATTATGCTTATTAAAATAATAACAGCAAACATCTTATCAAAAGCATATGACTTTCTTACTCTTGTCATATACACCCCTAATCCACCTTCTCCTCCTAACCACTCAGCTATAACTGCACCTACTACTGCATAAGCTACCGATACTTTAAGCCCTGTAAACATAGAACTAAAAGCCATAGGTAATTTCACATGAAATAATATTTGATTTTCTGTAGCTTTCATGGTTCTTAATAAAAATAAATAGTCTTTGTCACATCCCCTTAACCCATCTAACAAACTGACTGCCAAGGGAAAGAAACATACTAGGAACACCAAAAAAATTTTAGGTGCAAGTCCATATCCCATCCAAAGTACAAGTAAAGGCGCTATTGCTATAACCGGTATTGTTTGAGATACTATAAGACTTGGATATATTATCCTATATAATTTTTCATACCTATCCATCAATATAGCAATGATAAATGATACTAAAATACTAATTGTCAAGCCTAACACTGCTTCTGTTAATGAAACCACTGTATTTTTCATTAATAGCTGAAAATCATTTATAAAAGCTTTTATCACATCAATTGGAGATGGCAACATATATTTGGGTATTAGATTAACTTCTGATACAAAGGTCCAAAGTATAAATACCCCTAATAAAATTCCATATTTTTCTAAAAAAGAATATAATCTTTTTATCAACCTAACAATCATGATGTTTTGCTACCTTCTTGTCTATTGTCCAAACCCCTTTAGGGTTATAGGCAATCTTCACATATGACATAACACTTGGTGAACCTTCTTTTATACATATTTTTTGACACTCTTTTACAATATCCATAAGCTGATCATAATCACCTTCAATAGTCGTTTCAAAAGGTCCAACAAAATAGTTTAATCCAGTATTTTTGATATACTCTATCACCTTATCCACAACTGTTATTATCTCTTCGCCTTCTAAATCTGGCAGTACTTGAATTGCAACAGATGCATTATACTGTTCCATTCTTACCTCCTTTTTAGTTTTAAAAAAAGGCTATATAGAAAATTGTCTATATGCCTTTTGCCAATAAAATAATTTCCTACGCCAGCATTATCCGGTTCAGGTTTAAGGGTTTTGGATGCAATCTCCACTCTCAGCCAACAGAATTGTTAGCACCCCTGATATTAAGTTTTACAACCTCATTATAGCTTTAATAACCTTCATTGTCAACTTTTACCTTATACTATCTTTATATTGAGCTCTTTCCCCACCTATTAGTTTAGGTCTTGTTTTCGCAAGTGTAAGATTTGCCATCCCAATGGTTTTTACTGAAGTTCTAACAGGTACTGCCACATTTGCAAGATGCATTCCTATTAAAGTCTGCCCTATGTCCATCCCTGCTTTCGCTACTACTTTTTCTACTACCACAGCATCTTTGAAAAGATTGTTATAAGCGTAAGTCGCTGCTGAACCTCCAGCATGTTCCACAGGTTTTACGGTAACTTCATCAAAATTCATACTTTTCATTACTTCTTTCTCAACTACAATAGCCCTATTTAGATGCTCACAACACTGAACTCCTAAATTTATGCCCTTCGACTTTAAAACACTATAAATTTCTTCTAAAATTAATTCTGCCGCTTCTAAACTATTTCCTTTACCAATTTTATTTCCCATAACTTCAGATGTCGAGCAACCTAATATAAACAGGTCACCTGCTTCTATGTTACATCCTAACAAGAGCTCTTCTAAGGCTACCTTTGCTTCTAATGATGCTTTTTTTAAATCCATAATCTTTTACCCCCTAATTTAATGGTTTCTCCTTATGAATACAAACATTAATAACAAATTTAGGCAATTTTGCCATTCGCTTAAATCTCCAGGGTTCTTTTATCCCTCGATAAAACCACTCCATCCCCATTTTCTGATAAATTTGCGGTGCTCTTTCTATGTTTCCAGAAATTACATCAAAACTTCCTCCTACTCCCATAAGAATCTTTGCCCCTAACACATTCTTATATTCATCTATAAACATTTCTTGTTTAGGTGCTCCAAATCCAATAAAGAGCATATCCACATTTTTCCCTTTTATTTCATTTAATACTTCAACTTCCTCTGGGTGTCCTTTATGCCCACAATGCATTCCCTTATAGTATCCATGATGAGTACCTGCTAAAATTAAATTTGGATATTTCTTTTTGATATTTTCTCCTGCCATTCTTGCCGTTCCATCTTTTGCTCCTAATAAATAGACACTCTTTTTGTTTTCATCAGCATACTTTAAAAGTCTATCCATCAAATCTATTCCTGTGACTCTCTCTCTCAAAGGCTTTTTTATAACCTTAGACCCCATAACAAGTCCTATTCCATCTGGTACAACAAGATCTGCATTTTCAATAAAATTACCTAGCTTTTTATCATAGTTAGCATCCATAACTATCTCACTGTTTGGTGTAACTATGACAAAAGGCTTTTCGCCTTTTAGTCCATTTGTTACATATGTTACAGCCTCATCCATAGTAACCTTATCGATTCGTATTCCTAGTACTCTTAAACTTTCCATTACTATTCCTCCAACAAATCCTTAAGTAGCTTATTATGAACACTACTTCTTTTCATGAATGATTCTACTTTTTCTTCATTCCCAGTTTTTAAATTTTCTAAATTTTCTATAGCGTACTTAATTTCATAAAAAAGCTCTATTCCACTTATTTTACTTACATCCATTGCTAAGGGCCTCTCTAATAAAGTCATAAAACTTTGAATTTTAGGGTCATAGGATATTCCCACTGGATAGCTACCCATTAAAGTAGCAAATATAAGACCATGAAGTCTCATGGAAAGCATTATATCCATATTCCCAACAACCGATAAATAATCATCTACATATAGATAATCCTTTAATATAAACACCTTATCTTCTACTGACTTAACGTTTGAATATATACTTTGCATTATCTTTAAATCTTCATAATAATGAAAAGGAATAAGCACAATATTTATATCAAAATTCTTAGTTAAACTTATTATAAGCTCTGATATTTCATTTATTGTGTTTTCTGTATATGACTCCCATGCCCTCACGGAAATCCCCAGCGTCAGCTTTCCCTCTTTAATTTTAAGATTTCTTAAAATCTTTTGTCCTTTAGTTTTGCTAGGCCTATCCATTCCAAAAACAGTATCAGTTGTAACACTAATATTACCTGTTACTCCCATCTCTATCAACTCTTTTTTGGATTGATCATCCCTAACATTTATAACATCAACCCTATTTAAAATCTTTTTAACCAAAGCTCTATGATATGGTTTATTCACAGGTCCTATACCCTGTGAAAATATCATAACTTTCTTATTAAATATAGATTTCGCCATATATATAAGCAATAAATAATATAAAATAGATCTCTTTGAAGTTACATCTTGTAAAAGTGAACCTCCACCACTTATTAAAAGATCCATGCTTCTCATCTCTCTCATTATAGAAAAGAAGTTCATTCGTCTTATAGCTATAACATCATACTTTTTTTCCGTAAAGTCAGGATACTTAGATAAAACCACAAGTTTTGAATTAGGCACTTCTCGCCTTATTCCTTCAACCAGCCCCTTTAAAATAGCTTCGTCCCCAACATTGTTAAATCCGTAATATCCAGATACAAGAATTTTATACATATTACTTAACCTTCACCCTTGCCCTAAATACTCTTTCTCCTCTAATTATAATATTTAAGCAAAGAATAAACACTACGGAAATGCCTATTCCTAATAAATATTCAACGCTAACTCTTTGAATTGACATAACCAGTGGTGTCCTTAAGTGAGAAAAAGTATTAGTTATATTGCTCTGACCTATTGCTACAAATAATACTAATAGCGGAGTTAACCATCTATATCTATTAATATACGTTAAGTACACAACAAATACAACTGCTGGGAAACCCATAAATATTGACTTGGTTCTTGGTCTAGCAGGAAAAACAAGCTCTAGTATATTTCTAAATAGTAGTTCAGGAGAAGACACACTCAAACCACTATCATTACCTGATCTCCCTATAAATATATACACTACCACAAGTAATAGTCCAACTAACATGACCTGCCAAATTTTAATATTTTGATTAAGCCCACCAATAAACTCTCTTATACTTAGACCTATATCCTTATTACTCTTTTCTCTTTTGTACCCAAAATAAGAAAGATACAAAAGTATAGCTACCCCAATAGGTGCTAATTGAGAAAGTTTAACACCTTTAAATATATCTATCTCTAAAAGATATTTACTATGAGATAGCATGGATATTTCAAACATTGCACCTACCAAACTTATTAATATAGCAGATAGTAAAGTTAATCCCCCTAAAACAAATGCCTCTGATGGCTTTCTTCTTCTTTCATGTTCATAAATTCCTTTAATCACTGCTATAACAAAACAAATCGCTAAGCAAGGTAAGAATATAGCTCCCATAAGTGCAAACATCTTATCCAATAAATCTCTCGATGCACCAGTTAGGTATATCCCTACGCATCCTAATGCTGACAATACGAAACCTATTTCTAATTGCTTTTTTCTTATCCTAAAAATATTATCCAACAGCATAAAACCAGCAGCGATAATCCCAACAATAATAGGTAATTTCATCATCGGACTAAAGTCCCATTTTTTCATAGCCTTAACTTCACCTAAAACTATTCCATGCTTCTCCAATCTTTTTTCTAAAGATGTTAAAGTTTTCTTATATACAGAAATATCCGTTACATAAGTTTCCTTTGCTGTTACATAAGGTTTAAAATATACCACTCTTATATTTCTCTCTGCAATAGCTCTATAAAATGTATTAACAATTTCTTCTCCATTGTGGTGAAGAGGCATCTTATAATCAAATCTTCTTTGTATATAGTCCCAGGTTGTAAATCCTCTAACTGCATTATAATCCATTTTCTCTATTATTTCATCTTGTCCTTCTGCCTTAATATGTTGCCTTTGAGTTGTATCTTCTATTGGTACAAGGCACATATTTCTTTTGTTCATCACTTCAACCAAATATCCGGCCTCATCATATCCAAGAACTTCTCCTCCTGATGAGATAATAAAATTTTGATCAATCCCATAAGCATCTAGAGTATCAAAAAACCTATCTACAGACTTCTTCCCATCTTGCAATGAACTGTAATAAATAGGTCTAAGATTAACTTTTATCCCTGCATCTTGCATAGTTTTAATCTTCTCACCATCAAACCCTATACCTATACTTACAAGTTTAGACCCTACAAAAATATTCATAGCCTGCTTATTATTCCCTAAATAATCTTTAACCTTTGTATTATTATACATAAAGTCTTTAACATTTCCTTGTATTCTTAACAAGTTGTTATTTTCAAAATTAATAGTTCTTTCCTCTTTAAGAGTTTCCTCAAATCCTTTTTTTATAAAATCTAAAGCTTCTTTCTCTCCTTCAACCATAAGATCATAACCTGATAAATAGTATCTAACATGGTAATTTGGATTTTGCGAAATAGTATCTATAGATTCTTCTGTAATAGCCACGCTACTTACTCCAGCCTCACTCATTTTTTGAGCATAAGAAGTCAGATCTTCCGAAGCTGTAGCTGCCAACTTAATCAATTCTTGATAATCCATAACAATTTGATAATTAGTATACGATTTTTCAATATTCACCCTTTGTACCGTTGCTATTGCCGAAAAAATTATGCCTAGTGCCAAGAATAAGGCACAAACCTTGTCAATTCTCATATATATCTCCTTCAAACAAAATAATATCAAAAATATAATAACACATATATTAGTAAAATGTCAGGTTATATCCACAAAAATAAACGAGCACTTAATACTCGTTCATTTCTATTAAACCCAGACTTATATTTATAGCCTTAGAAACAACCTTCATAAACTTATCATCACAACTACCAAGCTTCTCCTTTAACCGTCTTTTGTCTATAGTTCTTATCTGTTCCAAAAGCAAAACAGAGTCCTTTTCCATCCCATATTCCCCAGCTTTAATTTCCAAATGGGTGGGAAGCTTTGCCTTATTCATTTGTGAAGTAACAGCAGCCACAATAACCGTAGGCGAATACCTATTACCTATATTATTTTGAATAATAACAACAGGTCTAACGCCCCCCTGTTCTGAACCAATAACAGGGCTTAGATCTGCAAAATACACATCTCCACGCTTTATATTCATATTCCCCATCTTAATCCAACCTTCATTATTAATCCAAAAGATAGTCTACAACTTTTATCAATTTATCATCAGATTTGTAAACTCTTGGTATTCTTCTTTGAACCATACATAATATTTCGTAACTTATAGTTCCTAATTTATCAGCAAAACGCTCTACCCTAAGACTATCATCTTCCCCAAAAATAGTAACTACATCTCCTACATTCACTTTATCATCAACTTTAATCATACATTGATCCATACAAATATTTCCAGCTAACTTATATATCTTACCATTTATCATAACGTTAGCATCCTTGCTTAACATTCTGGTAAACCCATCTGCATATCCAATTGGCATAGTCGCTATATATTCCCCATCATTAACAGTAACATACTTATGTCCATAACCTATTCCCCTACCTTTTTCTAAATTTTTAACGTGGGAAATCATAGACTTTAACGTCATAGCAGGATACAACTTAACTCTAGACTTATCTACCTCATCTGACGGATAGTGCCCATAAAGAGAAATACCAACCCTTACCATATCTAAATGATATTCAGGATACATTATAGTACCTGCGCTATTACAAACATGATTAATATCGCAAACAATTCCTATATCTTCCAATCTCCTTCTAACATACTCATATCTTTCAAACTGCTCTCTTGTGGTATCCCTTTGAATCTCATCAGCTCTAGCAAAATGCGTAAATAATCCTCTAAGATGAACATTATCCAACATTTTAATTTTTTCAATAATCTTAACAGTATCATCATTACATTGTAATCCTATTCTGGACATCCCTGTATCCAGCTTAATATGTATGCTAACCGTCCTACCTAAACGTCCTGCCAGCCTACTTAAATTTTCAGCTGTTTCAAATGAATAAACTGGAATATCAATATCATTCTCGATAAGCACTTTATGAACACTTTCATGAGTATAACCCAAACAAAGAATATCAGTCTTTATCCCTGCTCTCCTAAGTTCTAATGCTTCCTTTCCTGTAGCAACACCAAAATAATCAGCGCCTAATTCTTCATAAAATTTCGCCAACTCAACGCTTCCATGTCCATATCCATTGGCTTTAATAATACAACAAAACTTCACTTCATTTTTAATCAAGCTACGCAACCCTTTAAAATTAGAAGCTATATTGTCCAAATTAATTTCCACCCATGTAGGTCTATATGACTCCACAAAAACACGCCCTTTCCTAAAAATAAAAGCAAAATATAATCGTTCTCATAAAATACTAAATAATTATACAAACTTTATATATCTTTGTCAAATATAAATTATCCTCTACTATCTGCCAGTTCTAAAAAGCAACAGCAAAAGCAATTGCAGAACTCTGATTATGGGATATACTTAATTTAAAATCACTAATATTTCTACTCTTTGCAACCTCCATTGCTCTCTCTCCTAAAGCTACAACAGGTTCTCCAAGCTCACTATGAATAATTTCAATATCTATAAGTTTAAATTCCCTAAAGCCCGTGCCCATAGCCTTAGCTACTGCTTCTTTAGCTGCAAAAATCCCCGACAAAACTTCAGCTTTTCTACCCTTTTCACAAAAATACTTAATCTCAGTATCTGTAAAAGACCTTTCCAAAAATTTACCTCTAGAAATAGCCTTAGCAATTCTATCTATCTCTATAATATCTACACCTACACCTATCATAAAATCCTCCGTATAAATTATACTATATTTATACACAAATAAAAAGATAAAATCTTTATTAATTCCTTTTACCTATAAAAATCCCACAAATTCCCATAAAATTTAATATAGTTTTAATGTATCAGATTCTTAATAATGATATAATACTTAACAAAGTCAAAATTTAAGATAAAGAAGAAGAGGTTTACATGAAAAAACTTATAGGAATATTATTGATAATTTTAGGTGGACTAGGAGGTTTAGTCCCTATTATTCCGGGATTTTTATTATTCTTTGTAGGGCTATCATTTATTTCGCCTACACTAGAGAAAAAATTTAAAACCATATACTCTAGATATAAAATTCATAAAAATTTAAAGCTTGCATCAAAAGAACTAATATATGAACTTACTCCCTCATGGTTTAAAAACTAGAAATATATAAAATAACCTTCAAATATGTAATATATTTACAATAATGATTACTAATCTATACAAAGAATACTTTACTAATAACACAATTAGTTATATCAAATTTTAATGTTTTGTGGTAAAATAACTCAATTAAATATTTAAAGGAGGTATAAAATGAATAAAAAGATTAAAATATTGGTTCTTGCCTTGGTAGCAGCAGCCATAGTAGGAATATATATAAACGAAACAAAAACAGATTCTTCTACCGGTGAACATGACCATAGTGTATCTCAAATGGATATACTAAATAACGCTTTAAATGATAATATACCTATTTTAATTGAATTTGCATCTCATACATGACCGGCATGTTTGAAGATGGAATCTTCAATTGCAGATTTACAAGAAGAGCTTAACGAAAAAGCAAATATAGTTGTAATTAATACTGACCATCCTGAAAATGCCGAAATTTCACAAATGTTCGATGTGAAAGTAGTCCCAACCCTAATTTTTATGGATAAAGACTATAACCCAACAAAAAAAATAGAGGGACTAACTTCCAAAGAAGATTTACTTAAATACTTAAAAGAAGCAGGAGTTGAATGATGGATATAATGGGAAGTTTTTTAGAGTTTATGACCAATAATCTATCAATGGCATTACCATTAGCCTTCATAGCTGGTTTATTGTCCTCTTTTAGTCCCTGTATACTAAGTACTTTACCTTTAGTAATTGGCTACATTGGAAATTCTGATGTGCAAGATAAAAAAAGAGGTCTCTTATACTCATTAACCTTTGTAATTGGTCTTACCATAACCTTTGTAATAATGGGAATAACCACAGCCATACTAGGTCAATTGTTAGCATCTTATACTAAATATATCTATATACTAATATCTATAATACTATTGGTTAGTGGACTTAATTTGCTAGGTGTATTGACACTTGGAAAACGCCACGATACTTGTGCAATTAATCATAAGGATAACAAAAAAGGTTTAATAGGTATCTTCTTTCTTGGAATGTTTGGAGGCGTAGTCAGCACCCCTTGTGCAACACCTGTATTAGCGGCAATCTTAGGCTTTGTAGCAACCAATGGAAGTATATTTTACGGGACAATGATGCTAATATTTTATAGCTTTGGTCATGGTGTTTTAATAATACTTGCAGGATTATCTATGTCCACTGTAAACCAAATTCTTCAAAATCCTGACAACCAGAAAAAAGGTATTATTTTGAAGTATGTATTTGGAGTTTTAGTTATCCTTGCAGGCCTTTATATTTTCTCACTGGGAGTTTAATTAAATATGTAACATATTAAATCTACAGTAGATAAGGTGTTACAAATCTAAGAAATTAGATTGTAACACCTTATTTTTATCCATAAGTAATCTTCTAATAAACACTTCTATTTCCACCTGATACTATGGTAATTTTACATCCTTAATTACCTTTACCACTTCCATAAATATTGGACTTATTTCATCACTTTCATCCACTGCTATTGCCTCATAGCCAACACCATAAGCATCAATTTTATCTAATTTTCCAACAGCAATCTTAGTTACAATATTACTATTCTCCTCTTGATAAATAGCAACACCCTTATATTTTTTATTTTCTTCGCTATAATAAGCTCTTAAATTCTTATCTTCCTTACTTTCTTTTGTATCAGAAGTTGTAACCTCATGTATTGCCATGAAAGAGTATATACTATTTAATTCTTCGTTTGTACATAACTTTAACAAATTAGTGTCTTGTATAGTTACAGATAATCCACTTTCTCCTTTTTCATAAAGTAATTCCATTATAGGAGCTGCTGTTTGTTGGATTTTATATTTTTCTTTATCTATCCCCTCACTCATTATTTGAGCTTTTTCTTCCTCATTAGCTATAGAAAAATATGGTGATGATAATGTGCTACCTACTACTATAGTTTTTATTTTATATTCCCCTATTGCTTCCGGTATTGGTGCGTTGGGATATTTTTCTTTGTAATCTTCTATTGAAATTTCATGCCTTGTTCCTTTTACAATGTATGTTCTCCCTGCAAATACTAACTTCTCATACTCATCATAATTTAATTTTTTATCGTCTAATATTACTTTTGCCTTTTCATTTATTGTTCCTACCATACTATCTAGCATTTTGCTATAAGGTATGTCATTAAACTCTACCTCTTTTGATTCATTCACTTTATTTTCCGATTTGCTATCCACCGTACTTTGCTGGCAACCAGTTATAAGTACGATACCCATTAATATTAAAACTATTATCTTTTTCATAGTTTTCCCCTCCCTAATTTTTAATTTTAAAATTTTATATCTGTATTTTTATTATGTATTATACTATAATATCCTACTATCCCCATATAGTCAACCCATCCATTTTATAAGCATCCTATTTATCTATAAAAGAATTTTCTTAATTTGACAAATCAAATGCAACAGTTTAAATATTTAGCTTCTTCTCTAGTTTTTAGCCTCCACCCTCTATTAAAATATAAAAAGTGTAGATGCTTTAGCACTTATTCTATGCTTAACATCTACACTTTTCAATAAACTTAATTTCTTAATCGTTTACTACTATACCATTCCCACTATACCTGAATATATATAACCTTTTAGTGGATCTATCGTAATTAATTGTCCATCTTCTACCATTGTTGTAATATCGGAAGCTCCTACTATCACTGTCTTCCCTAAACTTACTCCAACGATAGCTGCATGAGATGTTAGCCCACCTTCTTCAACAACTAACGCTGCAGCTTTTTGGATTAATCCCACGGTTTCTGGACCTGTATATTTAGCCACTAAGATTTCTCCCTCTTCAATGTCTATAAGATTTTCAGAACAAATTCTTACTTTTCCTGATATTGATTTATTTCCAATACCTATTCCTCTTGCCACTACATCTGTAACCATATGAACTTTAATTAAATTTGTAGTTCCAGTCTTTCCTACAGGCACTCCCGCTGTTATTACAACTATATCGCCAGATTTAATAAGTTCTTCCTTTATAGAATTACTAACAGCCACCTCTATTAAATCATCTGTATTATTTACTACTGGTGTTAATAAAGATTTAACTGACCAAATTAAACTCATCTGTCTCATAACTCTTTCGCTACTTACTGATGCTATGATAGGAGCTTTAGGCCTATAACTTGAAACCATCCTCGCTGTATATCCAGAAGATGTTGAAGTTATAATGGCCTTAGCTCCTACATCTACCGCTGTGGTACATGTAGCATGACTGATTGCATTTGTAATATTAACCGTCCTTAATTCAACTTTGGATCTTAAAATAGCACTATAGTCTAATTCTTCTTCTGTTCTTTTTGCAATATTACTCATAGTAATTACTGATTCAATCGGATACTTTCCTGCAGCTGTTTCTCCTGAAAGCATTATAGCATCAGTACCATCATATATAGCATTGGCCACATCTGTAACTTCAGCCCTTGTAGGTCTTGGATTCCTTATCATAGAGTCAAGCATTTGAGTCGCTGTTATAACAGGCTTTGAAAGTTCATTGCATTTTTTTATTAGGAGCTTTTGGACGATAGGAATCTCTTCTGTCGGTATTTCTACCCCTAAATCTCCTCTTGCAACCATGATTCCATCTGCTACCTTTAATATTTCATCAATATTGTCTACACCTTCTTGATTTTCTATCTTTGCTATTATTTGAATATGCTCAGCATTATTTTCCTCAAGCACCTTTCTTACCTCTAGAACATCTGAAGCTTTTCTTACAAATGAAGCCGCAATAAAATCAATATCATTTTCTATACCAAAAATTATATCAGCTCTATCCTTATCTGTAACAGCCGGAAGATTTATTTTTACATTTGGTACATTAACCCCCTTATTGTTCTTAACAATACCTGTGTTTTCTACTCTTGTAATTATCTCATTTTCTATAACTTCCAAAACCCTTAGCTCAATTAGTCCATCATCTATAAGAATAGTATTCCCTGCACTAACATCATCTTTCAATTCCTTATAGGAAACTGTACATCTTTCATTATTGCCTACTATATCCTCCATAGTAATTATAAACTTTTGACCCTCTTCCAACTTAACTTCCGGCTGATCAAAAAGACCTGTTCTGATTTCCGGACCCTTTGTATCTAAAAGTAGAGCTATAGGCTGATTTTTAATTATTCGAGCTTCTTTTATTGAGTCTATTCTCACCTTATGTTCTTCATGACTTCCATGAGAAAAATTAAGCCTTGCTACATTCATACCATTATCAATAAGCTCTTTTAACACTTCCACACTTTCACTTGCAGGACCTATTGTACATACAATTTTTGTTTTCTTATCCATAATTCCCTCCTATATTGATAGTATATCTATTAACTTATACATCTCTTTATTAAACTTTGATTCCATACCTAACGCTTCATCAATATCTAAATCTATAATCTCATTGCCCCTAATACCAATCACCCTAGATGACTTACCCTCTAAAAGAAGCTCTACAGACTTTGCTCCAAATGTACTAGCTAAAATCCTATCTGTACCACTTGGGCTTCCACCCCGTTGAATATGACCTAAGATTGTACTTCTAACCTCCTGACCTGTAAGTTCAATTATTCTATTTGAAATTGTATCAATATGTCCTATCCCCTCTGCTACAACTATTATACTCTGTGTTTTCCCCCTTTTCGTCCCTTCAATAATTTTTCTAGAAATATTTTCTATATCAAAGGGTACTTCAGGTACTAAAGCAGCCTCTGCCCCTCCTGAAAGTCCAGCATAAAGCGCAATATCTCCACAATTTCTACCCATAACCTGCACTAAACTTATCCTTTCATGAGAAGAACTTGTATCTCTCAACTTGCTTATTGCATCAATAGCAGTATTAACGGCAGTATCAAAACCTATTGTATAATCAGTATAAGCTAAATCGTTATCTATTGTTCCTGGTATTCCTATGGTAGGAACCCCTAGTTTAGA
Source organism: Filifactoraceae bacterium (assembly GCA_051655155.1). Classification (GTDB taxonomy): domain Bacteria; phylum Bacillota; class Clostridia; order Peptostreptococcales; family Filifactoraceae; genus JBOFZL01. The sequence goes on along the minus strand of JBOFZL010000068.1, from coordinate 11,978 downwards.
TAACTTTTGTGCCCCTCTAAAACTTCCATCTCCACCAATAACAACTAGACCATCTATTTTAAACACTTTCAAAACATTTATCGCTTTTGCTCTGCCTTCTTCTGTTAAAAACTCACTACATCTTGCAGACTTTAAAATTGTTCCTCCTCGATGAATTATATCCCCTACAGAAGATACTTTCATTTCAAATAAGTTTCCATCGATTAAACCCTTATATCCTCTTTCAACTCCATATACTTCTAGTCCATTATATATAGCACATCTTACCACTGCCCTAATAGCAGCATTCATCCCAGGTGCATCTCCTCCACTTGTCAAAACAGCTATTCTTTTCATTCTTCCTCCTTGGACATTTTTGCCCCTGTGTTAATTTTAATCCCGACAATAATTTTATCATACTTATCTAAAGTTGTATAATATTTTTATTGAAATTTTACATTTTCTTCTTCAATAATAGTTAATATCTCAGACTTAAAATTCATATTAAATTTAACTTTATTATAAATTGATGAGATGAAACTTTCTCTTTTATCTGCCGCAAAGAAAATTACATCCGTATCACCAGGATATTTTTTTATTATCTGCTCTATGGCTTTAAGTAGTTCTTTGTCATCCTTAGTTGGTATTCTTAAATAAAGTTTTTTACTATCTTCTACTGCTAACTCACTTATTTTCTCTGCTAATATCTTGACTTTTTCATCTTCTTTTAAAGACAATCTTCCTTCAATAATTAAAATTTGATCCTCTTGAAGTAAACTCATGGTATTTTCCATTAGTTTTGGAAAAACAATGACCTCAATAGAACCATATAGATCTTCCAACTCTATTATCCCCATCATTTCATTGCGTTTGGTGATTTTAGTGGTTTTACTAGCAACTATTCCACCTATAATCACCTTCATATTATCATCACCTTGGCACTCTTCATAATTTTCTTTTTTTTCAAGTAAAACTCCTGTATTTACAGTTGTTTTTTTACTTATAATATCACCGTAATCCTCTAACGGATGTCCACTTATATAAAGACCTACCACTTCCTTTTCAAGCATGAGTTTCTCTTTTTTTGAAAACTCATTAACTTTAATTAATTCATATTTTGACGGCTTTTCACTCTCCATCTCTTTAAAAAAACTAAGTTGCCCTTCTATATTATTTTTACGATTTGAATTTTCTCCATCTAAGATTATTTCATAACTTGCTAAAAGCGATGCTCGTATAGGTTCTAATGTATCAAATGCACCTGCTTTAATAAGATTTTCAATAAGCTTTTTGTTAATATCTTTATTAATCATTCTATTTATAAAATCTCTTAACCCTAAAAATAATCCATTCTCTTTACGTTCTCTTTCAATAGAACGTACTGCTTCAACTCCTATCCCTTTAACTGCTACTAAGCCAAATCTTATAGCACTATCTTCTACCGAAAAAATATCACTACTCAAATTAATATCTGGTCCCAATACCTTAATTTTCATTTCTGCGCAACCTCTTACATATTCTACAACCTTATTACTATTTGACATTACGCTCGTTATTAAGGCAGCCATAAATTCCAAGGGGTAATAACTTTTAAGATACGCAGTTTCATAAGCCAAAACTCCATAACAAGCAGCATGACTTTTGTTGAAAGCATATTTAGCAAAGTCTATCATACTATCATATATTTTATTTGCAATTTCAGGTTCTACTCCATTTCTTACACAACCACTTATCTCCACATTACCTGAATCATCCTGCTTACCATAGACAAAATACTCTCGTTCCATCTCCATAACATCCATCTGCTTTTTACTCATCGCTTTTCTAACAAGATCAGCCCGTGCATATGAATATCCACCTAAATCTCTAACCACCTGCATAACTTGCTCTTGGTATATCATTATACCTCTTGTAACGCTTAAAATAGGTTTTAATTTAGGATGAAGGTAGGTTATCAATTCAGCATTATTCTTACTCTTAATATAAGTTGGTATAGATTCCATTGGTCCCGGTCTATAAAGAGAAATACCCGCCACAATATCCTCAAAATTTTCCGGCTTTAGCTCTTGCATAAATGATCTCATACCGTTACTTTCCAGCTGGAACACACCTAATGTATTCCCTTGAGAAATAAGTTTAAACACCTTAGGATCATTATATTTCATATTGTGTAAATCTATATTAACTCCATGATTTTCTTTAACCATAGTTATACAATCTTGGATTACGGTAAGCGTCCTAAGTCCTAAAAAATCCATTTTCAATAAACCTAACTTTTCTAACGTTCCCATTGTAAATTGAGTAGTTACTGAATTTTGATGCATATATAAAGGAACATACTCATCAACAGGTTTTTTTGATATAACAACACCGGCAGCATGGGTTGAAGCATGACGTGGCAACCCCTCTACACTTTTTGCCATATCTATCAACTCTCTTGACTTTTCATCTGACTCATATAGTTTTCTCAATATAGGATTTGTATCTAAAGCTTTTTCAATGGTCATCCCAAGAGAATATGGTACTTCCTTAGCCACCTTATCTACCTCAGAATACGGAATTGCCATTACTCTTCCTACATCCCTGATTGCAGCCTTAGCGCCTAAAGTTCCAAAAGTTATTATTTGTGCAACATGATCTTCTCCATATTTCTCTTTAACATAATCAATTACCTTTTCACGTCTTTCATAACAAAAGTCTATATCCACATCAGGCATTGATATCCTCTCAGGGTTAAGAAAACGTTCAAAAAGTAGATTATATTCTAATGGGTCTACATCCGTAATTTCCAAAACATAAGCAATAATAGATCCTGCTGCAGAACCTCTTCCTGGACCTACCATTATATTATTCGTCTTTGCGTAGTTAATAAAATCCCACACAATAAGGAAATATTCTACATATCCCATATTTACAATAACTGAGAATTCATATTCAAAACGTTCTCTTATATTTTGATCTATGTCTCCATATCTCTTTTTCAATCCTTTTTCCCCTAAAAACCTTAAATATTCCTCTGGAGACATTCCATTTTCTACTTTATATTCAGGCAAATGTATGGTATTAAAGTCAAAACTGACATCACACCTATCAGCAATTCTTTGGGTATTTAGAAGTCCATCATCATATCCTTCAAACCTCTGATACATCTCTTCTCTCGTTTTAAAATAAAACTCCGAAGTAGCAAACTCCATCTTGTGTTCATCATATATTGTTTTATTAGTTTGAATACACATTAAGACATCATGTACCTTATCATCATTTTTTTCAACATAATGAACATCATTAGTAACCACAATAGGTATACCTGTTTCCTTTGATAACTTCCTGATAAATGGATTAATCCTTTGCTGATCTAATATTCCATGATCTTGTACTTCCAGATAAAAGTTTTCTTCTCCGTATATATCCTTAAACTCAAGCGCTGTTTTCTTAGCTTCCTGATATCTATCATTAAGCAATTCCTGTTGAACCTTACCTGCCAAACAAGCAGATAAACATATAATCCCTTCCGAATATTTTCTAAGAACCTCTATATCTACCCTTGGTTTATAATAGAAACCTTCAGTATATCCGATTGATACCAACTTAATAATATTTTGATAACCTATATTGTTCATCGCTAATAACACAAGATGGTTTGCTCTCTTATCTATATTTTCTTTCTGAAATCTTGTTCTTGGAGATACATAAACCTCACAACCTATTATGGGATTTATGCCTTTTTCTTTTGCCTTTTTATAAAATTCTATAACCCCAAACATAGAACCATGGTCTGTTATAGCTATTGCCGTCATATTGTCTGCAACAGCTTTATCTACCATATTATCTATCTTTGCAAATCCATCTAGTAAGCTATATGGAGTATGCACATGTAAATGACAAAATGGTTTTTCCATAAATTTCCTTCCTATCTAAGAATGTTTTTCTTTTTAAAATAATAAATCAAACTCACAACAATTAATATTCCAGCTATAAACACTCCAAAATATCCATATCTCCAACTTAGCTCAGGCATATTCTTAAAATTCATACCATACCAACCTGTTAAAAGGGTAAGAGGAAAGAAAATAGCAGTTATAACTGTAAAAATTTCCATAGTAGCATTAAGCCGTAAATCCTCCTCAGCTTGATGAGCCTCCCTTACTTGAGTAAGGTAATCTCTAAGCATAATTATTGATTTAGTTATTCTTTCCAATCTGCCTGTTAAATTCTTAAAACTTTTAAGTTCCTCTTCTGGAATAAGATTATTCTCATTTTCTTCAATATCACAGGCAACCTCTAAAATCTGCTCATAATAATGTCTTAGAAATAATAATTTTTTCTTCATCCCAATAATTTCCATGTTAACAGCCTTTGGTTTACTGGATAGAATTCTCTCTTCTAAATCCTCAATATCTGATTCCAATTTTCTTACTAAGTTTACATCGTCAATCATTAGTTGATTTAAAAATCCCCATAACACCCTTGATACTCTACTAAACTTTATATTCTTCCCTTCCATTTCTCCCAGAAACTTTTCTCTAAATTTTTCTTCATCCTCACAAAACAAAGTTATTCTTTTTTTCTCTAAAAATATCCAATACTCTTCTGATTTTTCTAAGTTATCATCTATATCATAAACATATATATAATCCATTTCATTAAATGATTCTAATTTAGGCATAACGCTTTTACCTATCTCATCTATGAATCTTTTATCAAATTCTAAATAATCAAATATTTTATCTACTTCACTTAAACTTCCAATTGTTATATAATTTTCTGTTGGTAATTTGAATACTTGTTTCATCCCACTTTCTATATCATAAAAAATCACACTCTCACCTCTTTACTTCTTGAACACATATTTATAATCTGTTTGAAGCTCTTTATACCTGATAGTATTACCCTCTATTTTACATTCTTGCTCCTTTGGATTTCCCTTTCCATCAAAAAAACCACTTAAAAATAATTTATTTCCCTCTAGTCTGTATTTTCCGGGCAAATCAATGGCATAGCCGTGTCCATTATAAACAAGAGTATAATTTTCTTCATTAATAATCTCCAAATAACATTCCACATTTTCTTCAGGTGGCTTATCATTTATAGTTTCACACTTATACTTACCTATAATTTCTGCCTTATTCAGCTCTTTTTCACAACCAGTAAAGCCAAATATGAGAACTATAATTATCAAAACAAAAATTGAATTTAATCTTTTCATATAACTTACGCCCTTTCTCTCCTGTCCTCAAAATAAGCAACTATAACACTAACAATAGGTGCAATGTAGCAAAGCACTGCATATGGAGCATAGCTAAAAGCCGTAACTCCCGTAATTGTAAAAATAACTATCGAATTAACATTCCAATTCATAAGTGGAGCAATAATAACTCCACTATCAGATATACTCCTGACCAATACCCCTGCCTTGTTCATATCAGAAAACTTACCTCTTAAAAACTTAACTGGAATAAGTATTGCACAGGTCTGGTCGCAAGTTACAACGGTTAATATAGATGAAAATATTATTGTTTTAACAACCAAAATAAAATATGATACTTTTTTCTTAAAAAATGTTCCAACAATATTCTCTAATAATCCTGTTTCTATAAAAATACTACTTAAAATTACAGCACATAAAACTACAAGAAACACTTCTATCATAGGGATAACCCCTCCACCTTTTATGAGATCCTTAAGGTCTAATACGGACTCTCCTTTAAATCCCCAAAGTAAAATATTTATATACTTCATAAAAGGTATCTTTTGAATGAAAATAGCAATAACCGAACTAGTAATAATACTAACAAGTAAATTATATATAGTCTTAACCCCACTAGCTGATAGTATCATCATGCCTAAAGGTATTAAAAAAAACATTGGCGATATATAATATTGTTCACCTAAAACCTCTTTGTAGTTCAACAATTTCTCAATCTCTAGACTATTGGAATATCTATTACCTATAATATAAAATATTATGCCACTAATAATAAACGTGGGCAAGGTTGTTTTCAGTATGCTTCTACAAAACTTTTTATAATCTCCATTTGAAACTCCTATAAGTAAATTAACTAATGATGAAATAGGCGACATCTTATCAGCCATAAAACAGCCTGAAATAATGCTACCTAATAGAATAGGTGTTGGTAAACCTAAACCTTGTCCTAGGCAAAAAAGTACCATTCCTATTGTACTAAAGCAACCTAATGCCGTACCCATGAACAAAGCACTTACTGATGCTATCAAAAAACAGTTTAACAAAAAATTACCCTTGTTAATAAAATCAAATCCATAATATATCATTGTAGGAACAATTCCCGATGCCATCCAAGATGATATTACCAATCCCATTAATAATATAAGTAAAAATACTACCCTTGATTCAAAAACTCCCTTACATATAATTGTCATCAGTTCTTTAGCTCTATATCCTTTAACCCTAAAATAAATTAAAGATATCAAAATTGCAACTAAAAATGCATATAACATAGAAAAATTAAAAACAATAGACAGCATAATAATTCCCACAGACCCAAAAACCAGTAACCAATCCATATATCCAACTCCTAAGATGTAAATTTAAAAAGCACCTGAATAATCAGATGCTTTTATTATAACAGTAAATTTTAATTTTTCATAGCACGCATAGAATTGAAAATCGCAATAATAGCAACTCCCACATCCGCAAATACAGCTTCCCATATAGTAGCTAATCCAGCAGTTCCCAGTATAAGTACTGCTAGCTTAACTACAAAGGCGATAGTTATATTTTGCCATACAATATTATTTGTTTTCTTAGCTATCCTTAAAGCCGATACCACTTTGCTAATATCATCATTCATAATAACAACATCTGCTATATCTACAGCTGCATCAGCCCCTAATCCGCCCATTGCTACACCTATATCAGCAAGAGCCAAAGCTGGAGCATCATTGATACCATCTCCTACAAACATTACCTTGCTATTTTTCATACCTGACTTAAGTTTTTCTATTTTAGAAACCTTGTCCTGTGGCAACAGCTCTGCATAAAACTTGTTTATACCTAATACCGCTGATACCTTACTGGCAATTGCAGTATTATCCCCTGTGAGCATAACGGTTCTTATACCCATAGATTTTAAAGTCTTAATAGTTGATGGAGCCTCTTTTTTTATTTCATCTACAACAGAAATCCTACCCATAAACTTGTCATCAGCCATAACATAAATTACTGAGCCTACTAAATCGACCTTCTTATAATCAATCCCCAGTTTATCCATAAGTCTATGGTTTCCAACAGCAAGTTTTCTACCATAAACCTTGGCAGTTATACCATGACCTGGAATTTCTTTATAATCTTTAATAACATTTTTATCCAAGTTCTTTCCATACTTTTCTACAATAGACCTTGCAATCGGATGATTTGATAGTGCTTCTCCATAGGCAGCTAACTCAAGCAACTCCATTTCACTACAAGAATTTTCAAAAGGAATTATCTTGTCTACATTAAAGTTACCCTTCGTTAAAGTTCCTGTTTTATCAAAAATAACTGTATCTACCCTGTTCATCGCCTCTAAATAATTTCCACCCTTAACTAAAACACCTTGTCTTGATGAACCTCCAATCCCTCCAAAAAATCCTAATGGAATTGAAATAACCAGAGCACAAGGACATGACACAACCAAAAATACTAATGCCCTATATATCCACTCTGAAGCAACGGCACCTTGAATAAATATAGGAGGAACAACTGCTATAATTGCAGCTATTAAAACCACTATAGGTGTATAAAATTTAGCAAATCGTGTTATAAACTGCTCTGTTTTTGCCTTTTTAGAACTGGCATTTTCGACTAATTCTAATATTTTCGATACAGTTGAATCTTCAAATAACCTTGTTGTTCTAACCTCAATAACTCCATCTATATTAATAGCTCCACTTAAAACCGTTTCCCCCTTTTGAACCTCCAAAGGCACTGATTCTCCTGTAATAGCTGCCATATTCAATGTGGTACTTCCTTCAACAACCTCTCCATCTATAGGAAGCTTTTCTCCAGGTTTAACCACAATAATATCGCCAACAGAAACCTCTTCAGGACTAACTTGTTTAATATCATTATCCACCTTAATATTTGCAAACTCCGGCTTAATATTCATAAGCGCCTCTATAGACTTTTTAGACTCTTCAACTGCTGTTTCTTGAAAAAATTCTCCAATTTGGTAAAACAACATAACCACAACACCCTCTGGATATTCTTTTATTGCAAAAGCCCCAAAAGTTGCTATAGTCATAAGAAAGTTTTCATCAAAAAGCTCACCATTTATAATATTTTTAAAAGCCCTTATTATAACATCAGCTCCAACTATTAGATATGCAGCAGCATAAAGCGAAAACTTTAGAGTTTCATTTAAATCAAGAAACAAAGCCGAAAAAAATAAAATCAAAGAAACCACAATCTTCGCCAACCTAAACCTAAGCTTTTTTGAATTATCTTCTCTAGCTACTACATTTCCCTTTTCAATCTCTATAAATTTAGTCCCAGGCTCAATTTTGTCTGCTATAGTGCTGATTTTATTAAAAAATATCTGATAATCAAACTCTTTACCATAAGAGTCCAACACTATTTCGCCCACATCTTCATGATTATGATTATGTCCTTCGTGACTATGACTATGGCCTTCGTGATCATGTCCACATCCACACTCCTCTTTAGGTTCTACAACATGATGATGCTCATTATCCGATTTCATCTCACCTAAATCCAATATAGCCTCTAATTTATTATCCTTATAATTACCAGCACCTATCTTATTTCCTTTATCTGATTCCACATTTAAACCTTTATCTAGTTTTGAAGTATCAATCTTAACAGTTAGTTTACTCATAACAAAATCTAAATTACAATACTCAACCTCTGGCATAGCTCCTATTCTATCTTGGATTTTATTACCACAATTCCCACACCCTAAACCAGTTATTCTGTATGTTTTTTTTAATTTACTCATTAGTACTTCCAGCCTCCTCTCTAATGTGAACCAATCCTTCTCTAAATATATCCTCTATATGAGAATCATCCAAACTATAATAAACTGTTTTCCCATCTCTCCTAGGTTTTACAAGTCTTGCCTGACGCAAAACTTTAAGCTGATGGGATGTAGCTGATTGACTTATGGAAAGAAGAATTGCTATATCACAAACACATAGCTCCCCTTCCGAAAGAGCATTCATTATCTTTATCCTTGTACTATCTGAAAAAGCCTTAAAAAATTCTGCTAATCTATAAGCCTCATCTTCATCAACCATAACAGCCTTAGCTTTCTCTATTATATCCCTATGAACTATATTGCAATTACAAAAATCTAATTTAGATTCCTTCATGATTCACCTCCTGAAAATAAACATATGAATATATGTTCATATGTTTATTTTACACCAAAAATTTTATATGTCAAGATAAATATTGATTAAAGTTTAGTATGTCAGCCAGCATCCCCTAAAATAAATAATTAAGCACTCTTAAAAACCTAGCCTTATGTAAAATGAAGGAAATAGACTATAGGAACAGCTTGAATTTATGTATTATAATCTAGTTTGCAAATTCTATTTAAAAAATTAGATTATTGACCGACCACCAAAAATCAGCCCTAAAATCTAATATTTGGAGGTCGGTATACTTCTGTCAGTTTCTTGTTTGGAAACTATATTCTAACATTCATAAAATACTTTGCCATCTTTTTTCCCTCTCTTTCTTATTTTTGAACAATAAACGTATGATTCCTTTACTTTGTAAATAAAAAAGCATCAAGTGATTTTCACTTGATACTTTGCTCTGGATACGCTCTATGAAAGGAATTCATTTTACTTGATTTATTTTTCTAGCCAATTATTTCCTTTTGCAATTTCTTCGTAAGTTTCTTAAATATAAGCTCATAGCTATCTCTCATTAATTCCTTTAACAAATCCTCGGGTATTCCCGCATTTAAGTCTACAGAGATCCAGTTGCTTTTATCCATATAAAATCCAGGCATTATCCCCTTGTAGTCCCTAAACAAAGCTTCTGATACAAGAGGATCACACTTTATATTTATCAAGTCTTTGTTAGCATAGGCTATGTCAAACTTATCTGATGGGTGCATGATTGCAGCAAAAAGTTTCCCTCCAATCATATAGCGTTTCCATTCCCATTCCAATTTATAATCGCTAGTTACACCTTTCATCGCCAGTAGGTAATTTTCTATCCATAATTCTGACATTTTTTTCTTTCCTTTCTTTTTACTCTTTTTTTAGGGGTTCCTTTTTATCGACCTTAGGCTCCACTTTTTTTCTCGGCATAATTAGCGCAATAAAATTCAAAGCCATAGTTACTGCAAAAAGCGCAGTAGTCATAAAAGCAAAAGTCGGCATAAGCTTTGAAAGTTCCCGCCAGTTTGCCTCTTTCACATTAAGGTCAATATGCAATATCATTGTATAAATGGATATGGAGCAAAAAATAAAGCTAAAAACGTGGAAGGCAGAATTTTTTATTCTTCTAGAAAAACTAATGGTAGGTAGTATGCATGCCAAAACACCACATACCACTCCAACTATTTTCACACCTAAGGCATCTTCCATTCTTAATTTCTCCCGCCATCAACCTCTTAAAACCTTATTTTTCCTAGAATTTGAATTTTATTCTACATACATCATAACTATATCTATAGGCATTATATATTCATGTGTAACACCTAAAAGTCACCAGACTGAACAGATTTTGACAATGTATTTCATATTTTAGTTGATCATATACTCGTTTTCCTCATTTTAACATAACTACCTAGAGGTTCAAGCTTAATATCTAAAGATTGATCAAATAGATAATTTTTAAATTTCACTTTAATAAGTTAGATAGCGTTGACTCGAAATTAAGCTAATATATTTGCCCAAAGAACGATGCTCCGAATTTGAACTGCTGCAAGAAGGGATGATGAATTCTTAGCGTATCGTGTAGCAATGCCGCGCCATCTTTTGAGGTGAAGGAATGCGTTTTCTACTAAATGACGAGGCTTGTAGAGGTCTTTGTCGTATGAACGCTGTTCTTTTCGATTCTTCTTTGGTGGGATGATGGGATTCATTCCTGCGGACTTTGCAGTGTTTATTATATCATTGGAATCATAGCCGCGGTCGGCAAGTAAATTTTGTGCAGTTATTGCGTCGATGAGTGCAACAGCCTTTTTACAATCCGCTGTGGTACCTGCTGTGATAAAAACTCGGACTGGCATACCATGAGCATCCACGGCCAAATGTATTTTTGTGTTGAGCCCCCGTGACAATACAGGCAATTTATATTACACTTTGATGTTACTTCAAGTCTTACTGAACTGTATTCTCTTTTCATTTAAAATATTCTACCTTACTCTTTAATATTTTTTCCTCAATGGCTTCTTGTAAACCATTTTTATCAATTACCACACTTATAATATCCTCATTATCTCTAAATATATTCGAAATTATTTGATTATGATTTTTTCCATCGCATCGAATTTTCAGTTCAATAATTGTTTTATTATCATTATACATTGTACCCATTATGGATATTTTTTCTGAATCATTATTAATGATTAATTCCTTATCATTGTTTTTTTTTATTTCTATTTTATAATTTCCATCAAAAGAATTTATCAAGTCCATTTTAGATGTGTTTGAAACTAACCTACCATCATCAATAACAGAAATTCTATCACATAACATATCTATATCTTCAATATTGTGTGAAGTAAGCAAACATGTCATTTTATTTTGTCTTATAATATAATCTAATTTTTCAATTATAATTTTTTTGGCTTTAAAATCTAATCCAATAAACGGTTCATCTAAAAATAATATTTTAGGATTATGAATTAATGCTGCTATTATATCGACTTTTACTCTTTGGCCAAGGCTAAGTTTTCTCAATGGTCTATTTATATAGTCAGAACAATCAAACGTCTCAATATAATCCTTCAATCTCATTTCAAAATCATCTTTATGAATCTTATAAATTGCCTGTATTG
>JBOFZL010000067.1:0-24399 GCA_051655155.1 Filifactoraceae bacterium | reverse complement strand
ACAATTAAGTGTGGTTACTGGGATTACAACACTAATGAATATGTATCTTTTGATAGATACAATAAAATTTATGATCTAATAAAAAAAGAATATGTTTAGGAGGAGTTAATTATGGAAAGAAAGTTATTAGAAAATGTTTGTAAAGAATTAGAAGGGGTTAAATGGATAGTAGCTGCAGTAATAAACCCAGATGGAACAATAAAAGTTACACCAGACCAACATTTTAATTATGAAGGTGTTGAAGAAGTGTTAGAAACTTTCTTGGTTAAAGATTATAAAAAAGTTTGGACTGAAGATGGAGAAGATTATAAATATGTTAAATTTACTTATTATAAGATAGCAAATTTAGAGTTTATAGTAAGTGATAGCAATGTATACAACACCACAGTCTATAATTTAGAGTTAAGTTTAAGAGAATAGAAAAAAGAGCCTTTTGATAAGGCTCTCTATAACATCATATGTTACGGTTAATCAATTAATCTAAATATATGATTAAATTTAAATACATTAAATGTTGTTGTTAATAAGATTATTATAACTCTAGAGGAGGACATATGCAAGAAGTATATTTTAAAAATATAGCATTAAGCAAACCGGGTGGAAATGCATCTAAAGGAGCACTAAGAGGTATGTTGGCTATACCTAAAGAAATATTGGAAGATATGGGAATAGATACGGAAAATAGAGCAGTTGTATTAGAGTATAATACAACAACTAAAGAGCTTACAGTTAGAAAAGAAACTGTAGAAGATTGTATATTGTAAAAAAATAAATAAAAGGGAGATGTTAATATGCAATATGTAAATTTTAGAGAATCTAGACTCAATAAAAACGTAGCTAAATTAGACATCTTGTTAAGCAAAGGTTTGTATCAATACATTAAATATGTAGAATGTGGTACTTGGGCCAATGGAGAATATGACTATATAGAGATTACTTGGAGAACAGGCAATCTAATAATTCCTTTAAATAAAACAGACAGTTTACTGTATTACAATAAAATAGCAGATACTAATTTGTTAGAATACAGAAACTGTTGGTACTATAATTTTCCTTTAGTTGATAGATATTCCGAAGATGTAAATGGAGTTGTATCTTTAATTAGAAAAGGTGCTCCACTAGCAACTACTAAACAATTACGTAAAGCCACAGATCTATATTATATAATAAAACAAAGTTACGAAACATCTTCAGAATTGTTAGCAAAACTTAAAGAAAATGGCTTTAATTATATATCTAATAATATATTAGAGTTGTTCGACAAAACACACGAGTATTTTGTTAGAACAACTGGCATAAGACTTATTGGTGGTAAAATAGTTAATACGATTAATGGTATTCCTATAAGTAGAACGGATATAAGTTCGTCTGACTTAAAGTCTCCAGATATAAAAGATATAGCGTTGTTATTATTATAAATTAAATAAAAAAGGCAGCATATAAAATGCCACCAGTCCGCAAAACTAGTATAACATTTTATATGCTCCTAAGTAAAGGAGTAAGGATAATGAAATTTGATAAAAAGAAAATGCATATTAAAGATTACGCATGGTGGTTAGTTTATAATAACTTAAAGGATACACTTACTAATTATAGTAAATACATGTTAGAGGTTAGGGGTGTTAGAATATGAAGCCAGTAGCTGAGATAGTTTATTACAGTATTGAAGATGATGAAACAAAGTTTAAAGAATTTTATAGTTACAGCGAGCTAGGGAAGTGGTTAGCTGATAACTTAGAATATATAGAGATTGATTCTCTAACACAATTTGAAGATTAAGGAGTGGTTTAGTTGGATAAAAAAATAACTGTAACAGTAGATGAAAGGTATTTAATTTCTAGTTTAATAGAAAATAATTTGAAGGATTTGTATAAAATAAGAGAATTTAGTTCGGATAAATATATTTTAGAAGATATAGAAATCTGCAAAGATATATTAAGAAAGTTAGAAGTACCTTCAAGTTTTTTATAAAATCCAGGCACCTGAATAATCTGGTACCTTTGTCAAGGACAATTGAAAAAAGAGTATCAGTATGCTAAAAGATGATTTCGGTATTGTACTGGAGTATTTATATTCTAGGTGCTTCCGAAAATAAAAGGTTCTAAGGGTAAGGTAATATATTAATAAGGATATTGAGAGGGAGATGTTGATATGAATAAGAAATTCACAAAAGTATTTTTTGAGATTGATAAGAAAGCTATGGTTGTTGCTGGAGCTGTAATTATTAGAAATGTGAGCGAGGATAGTTACACTTATCTAATGGTAGCTTACCTTGAAGAAGGTGACAAACCTTCTGATATAAGATATTGTGAAAATGATGTATTTCACCAGGGTTCAAAAATTGAAAAAGATGAAAATGGTCAGTACTGGTTGACAGAGTGTGAGGTGTTAGGGACTTTTATAAATCCAACTGATGATTTGTTTACTCAACATCATGATTGGGAAGATAAGTACAAATAAAGGGCTTAAGCCCTTTGTACATAGCTTTGTTGTTTGAGCATATCAAGCAACGTTAAGAAAGGGAAATAATATGATTAAAGTTATTATTAATGAAACTCACACAATTTTAGAAGGACAAAAGAAGATTCTTGATGAAAAATTCGGCTCAAAATGGGAGTTTGAAAAAATTCCTGCTGCAGGATTGAATCTTGATGAACAATTAGAACTAGCAAGAGTGTTAGAAATGAGATGTGAAGGTGTTGTTTTTATATCTCCTGTACCTGTGCTGCTTGCACAATGTAGCTACTATGGAAGTAAAAATCAAGAATTAGGCTCTTGCCAATTTGGTGTTGGAGTTTTTCATAATGATAAAAGAGAGAAAAAAGAGTTATCCAACGGGAAAATAATTTCTGTGACTGCTAAAGAAGGTTGGGAATTAATAGGAATCTCTAGTATATTTTTAAATGATAAGTTAGTTTTAAGATAAGGCACCTGAAAGGGTGTCTTTTTTTATTTACATATAATGCCAACTCTAATACAATAGTAGAAAAGGGGGAGATTATATGAATAAAAGTGCTAAGATAGCTATTTTAATAGTTTTATTAATTCCAGTTCTTTTTATAGGTGCAATGTTTGCTGGTATTGGTAAAAAGAAGGTAGAAACCAAAGAGGAAACTGTAGTTGCAAGTCAATCAAAACCAAAAACAGAGGCACAAAAAATAGTAGATGAACAACCTTTAGCAAATGATCCTGAAAAGGCAATAGAAGAAACTGAGCTTGAAATATATAATAATCTTAAAGATAAGAATCTAAATAATACGACTAAAGTAGAATCTGTTTCTATAGATCTTAAGGTGTCTGTAGAATTATTTGATGAAGTTAACCAGGCACAGATAGATGCACTTAGAAATGAAATTATTGATATTGTTATAAAAAATGGATTAAGTGTCGATAATTATTTAGGAGAGAAAAAAGCTAAATATATAAAGATAACATTCAAAATTGGTGATGAAAATTTTGAATATAAGTATAAAGTTGGAAGTGGATTTAATTAATATTCAGGAGTAGATTAATTTCTACTCCTTTTTTTAGGTCCCCACTGTGGCCACACTGTACCTATATTTATAGTAAAAAGTGGTAGGGGAGTGGTATATTTGGGAGTAGGGGATAATATAATAAGGTAAAGAGGTGATTACATGGTTCCAATAACAATGTTTTTATTTTCTACCTATTTGGTTGGTAGTTGTATGTATTTAGATTTATTGGACATGTATAACGAATTAGTAGACAAGCTAGAAGAAAACAATTTAATATATAGAGTCTTAAAAGGCTTAGGTCAGGAGGTAATGTAATACAATGGGTATTTTTGATATGGTGGCCAAGCTTAAGTCAATTCAGTTCGTCCTATCCACCAAGAGGTGGAATGATAGTGCCAGGAACAGAGTTATAAAGGTAAGGGTGACTGATGAAGAGTATGAGGCTTTTAAATTGCTGGGCAAAAGTATGGGCATGTCTAGTCTTATTCGTTATGCAGTTTTAGATTTATATTTAAATAAGTTTTTAAAAGATTACAGTTAAAAGGTACTTAGATTAGTATCTTTTAACTTGTATAACTTAAGTACAACCTCTATAATTTAAATTAAAAAGGAGGGGATGACTTGGGTGATATAAAAGATAACTTCTTAGAGATGGAGCCATTACAGGCAATAGAAAATATAAATGAGCTCCTGTTAACATATAAAACATTGAGTGGTATAGAGAGAGAATTAGGAATTAGTAGAAAATCTATAACAAGAAGGGCTGAAAAGATTAATTATATCTTTAATAAGGCTGTTAATAAGTACGAGCATATAGATAATATAACTATAGTTCCAGATATAATTCTTGCAGATCATACGCCAGTAGCAAGAAAAGAGCCCCGAATAACTAAAGTAACACCTGGTACTTTATCTAACGTAGATTTAGAGGGATTGCGATTTTTACTGGACCACATAGAGGACTTTAGAAACCTTATTTTAAACAACTCTAATGTCGATACAGTAAAGCATATAACTGTAGACTTACCAACAGACCTATCCAACTTTAAAACTACTGTAGGACTTAATAAGGTGGTCTGGGAAAGGTTTTGTAAGTTTGCAGATACTTGGAAGCAATATAATAAAAAGGACTTGCATTCACAGGCTTTATTAGAGTTTATGGACAAGTATAACACTTAGAAATAAGTGTTATTTTTTTTAAAATAAATAGAAAATAATGGTAAAAATATATTGACGTAATGACGTACAAATGATATAATATAATTGTAGGGAAGGGGGGAATGAAATGTCCAGAAAGAAGTTTACAACATATATTGAGGAAGATCTAATAAAAAAACTTAAGATGTTAGCAATAGAGGAAGATAAGAGCGCAGCAGATATTATAAATGAATTATTAAAGAAAAAATTGGAGGTATAGTGAATTGAATTGGTTGAAAAAGATATTCAACACTAATGATAAAAATGTAGCTAGTTATTCAAAAGCTGGTAAAGGAAATGTATTATTTATTGATCTTGGAGCATCAAGCGTGAAAGCTTGTGATGAAAATGGTAATTGTGTTAATTTTAAAAGTACAGTTAGAGAGATAAGTAATCAATTTGAAGTAACAACACAAATAAATATTGTTAATGTTAATGGAACATATTATGCAGTAGATGAAAATAAAGTTTCAACATCAAAAGAATTGTTAAAACATAAAAAGAAAAATTTTGAAGTTTTGATAATGTATGCTATAAAGATGTTAAATATTAACAGTTCCGATATAACAATATATTTGTTATTGCCATTTGACCAGCTTTGTTACAAAAGTGAATTTGATAAAGTGTTAAATCAAAAGTTTATTGTTGATGGAAAGAGAATAACATTGCATATTGAATCCATATATCCAGAGGGAGAAATGTCATATTATCTTATTAAGAAAACATATAATGTTAACAATAAAAATGTTGTTGTTATGAATATTGGATATTCTACAATTGATATATTGGTTCTTAATAAAAACGGTGGTAGAGAAGGTAAGCCTAGATCAATTCCAATGGGAACAAGGTTGTTAATGCCTGAACATTGTAGTCCTGTAAGCGTTCGTAGTGGCGCTAAACTAAGCAGTCTTGTTGCTGATGGATTTGTATATCCAACTGAAAGCAGACAGGCTGTAAAAGAGGCTAATTATGAGTTTATAAATGAATTCATGAGTGATGCATACTTTTCAATCTTTACTGGAATAAATCCTCAAAATACAGATTGTTTCTTGTGTGGTGGAGGTTGTAACCTTATAGGAGCAGATATAAAAGACTGGATAAAAGCAGAAGATCTTATTAAGGATTTCAGTATAAAAGTATTAACTGGTAATGCAGCATTATATACAGACCTTTTAGGAATGTATCATTATGTTAAAGAACGCAAACCTAATATTGTTGAATATGTTGCTGTAGATAAAGAACATTTGTTAAATGAGAATGTTGTTGAAAATGATATTGTTATCTCAGATAACAAAAGTACAACTGAGGTGTTAAAAGAAAATATTGTTAAAGATGATGTTGTTGTTTCAGATAACAAAAGTGTAACTGATGTTATTAATAACAAAATAACAACTGTTAATTTTAAAAAGCCTGTTGTTAAAACTACTACCAGTAAAAGGGTTGACTATGATGTGTTAATACCCAAAATCTTAAACAGATATACTGAAGGTGATAAGGTAACTATAGCACAGATAGAAAATGAATTTAATATAAGTTTTAATCAAGCAAGAAAAGCAAAAAAGTTATTAGATGAATATTTCCAGGAACAGAAAAAAGTACTGACAAAGCAGTACTAAGCAAATAATTTATATAATGCCAGGAGTAATGCAAGTACTCCTGGTAAAAATATACTTGTAAACAATACACATATATTGTATTATTATAACAAAGCAAAAACCTTCAAGAAACAAACTTTGGTCGGAGAGTTTCTTAAAGGCCCACACAAAGAGATTAGATCTCTTATAGACTTATTATATTAATCTTTAGTTAAGATTATACATACCAGTTTATAGAATGTCAACTCTTTTTGTGTTAAGTATTTTGCTAATATTTTAGACAGAAAAGGAGTTTTTTTTATGAAAAAAAGTAGATTATTGATGAAAGAACAACCACTTGTAGTAGATAAGGAATTAGCTAAGATCATTGGCCTTAATGAAGCTATAGTATTACAGCAGATTGAATATTGGATTAATATAAATGCAAAAAGTAAAAATTCTGATTATACATTTAAAGCTGGTTTTCAGTGGACCTATAATAGTATCTCTGACTGGCAAGAAGAGTTTCCATTTTGGAGTTATGATACAGTAAAAAGAACATTAAAAAAGCTTAGAGATAAAGGAATACTTATTACTGGAAATTATAATGAGCTACCAGCAGATAGAACCATTTGGTATAGAATTGATTATGCTGCATTAGATAACATAGAATATAATTTTTACAATAGTGCAAAATGCCCTAATGAGAAAACAAGCCAATTAGAGGAAGAAAAAGTTTGTGAAACCGCATTAAATAACAATAGTGCAAATTGCCCTAATGCAATAGTGCAAAATGCCCCAATGCAAAAGTGCAAAATGCCCCAAGCAATACCAGAGATTACTACAAAGATTAAAACAAAGACTCCATTTACTACGCAGTCAAGTGCGTGTAGTGAACTTATAGAATCACAAACTCACATTAGATTAACTAAGAACATGATGGATATTGTAGATAAGTGGGATATAGATAGATGTACTAAAGCTATTGCTATATTTAAAAAAGAAGGGGGAAATTACTTCTCTCTACTAAAAAAGATTTATTGTGATGATGGTAATTATTCTGTAAATAAAAAATCTAATACAAAATTCAATAACTTTGATCCAGTAACAACAGATTTTAAAGCTATAGAGGAATTAGCATTAAGCCAAATAAAAGAATCAGATGAATCAATTGAGAATCTATTAGCTCAAATGAGAAATAAGAAAGCTCTTTAACATATTAGATAAACTTGATATAATATATTCTGTAAACATTACTAATTCATTTACAGAATATATTATTTTTTAAAAAGACTCTAATAAAAAAATGATTGATTATACTTATAAAATTGACAAAATATCAGGGGAATATTTCCCTTAATTTTCTATCTTATATTTATATAAAAATGTATTAACTAAATCTTAGCGTAAAACATATTTTACCTAAAAAAATCAAGTTATAAAAAAATTGTGGTTAATTTTAACTTGAATATTTAGATGTCTATTTTTTGGTTTAAATGCATTTTGATATTAAATTAGAGGAGGAGGTAGGAAATATAATTAGTCACATTTTTTACCACAATTTTATGACAATTTGTCGATTAATATAGTATAATTAAAACATGAATTAAACTTTGTTTTAATCTTATGGTGTAATTATCAATCAAGGGGAGAGAGTTTATGGAAAATAGTAGTATCTGTTTTGATGAAGCTAATCTAATCATTGCATTAGCACTTAAAGATGAAGAAGAAGAAATGTTTGCAGAAGCTTTTAAATTAGCTGGGGAGCTAGTTAGGAAAAAGCTTGAAGAATAAAAAAAGAGTAGTTTTTACTACTCTTTTTTATTTCTAACTACATTTATTGATTTTTGTATAGTTTTTAAAATAAGTTCTATTGTTATTGGATCTATATTATTAACGTCTTCAATAAGATTATCTTTATCTAAATCACTTAATAGTTTAGTAAGCTCCTTACCAACAGCTTCATAGTTAGCTGGTTTTTCAAGATTTATAAGATCATTAACATCTACATTTAAACCTTTAGCTAACTTGTCCCAAGTTTGCTTACTTCCAATTCTCACATTTTTTTCAATGCTGCCTATCATACTACGTCCTACACCTGTTATATCTGCTAGTTCCTGTTGAGTCAATCCCTTTTCTAATCTGTATTTTTTAAGATTATTTACATTACTCATTACTAAATCCCTCTATATTTTTAAATTTAATCCACACATGACACTTATTTGTTGTGGCATAAGTAAATTATAAAGAAATTACAAATTGTTGTAAAGATGGAACTAGTGTTCTGTATTGACAGTTTTGAATACATTTACTTTAGCTTATAATCAAGTCTTACAGATTTTACCTATTATTGTTATAAATAAAAAAAGTTTCGTCAAGAAACTTAGCATATGGAAGAAAAAAGTAGGAAAACATTAGAATAATAGATAATTTTAGGTAAAAATGACACGCTATCCACATTGAAAGTGTGTCATTAGTGGTTATATAATTTAACCATAGCAAGAAGCTAGGGGGTGAAAAATAGATGTGGATATTAAGAATTTAAGAAAAGACAAAGGATTAAAGCTTAGAGATCTTTCGGATATTACTGGTATATCTGTTAGTTGGTTAAGTAGGGTTGAAAGAGGACAAGTTGAGCCAAGTAAAAAGGTTCGAATAGCTATAATAAATGCTCTAAAGGAGGAATGTTGTAATGGATTTAAGTAACTTAAGCAAGGTTGAACTTAAAGAAGAAAGAGAGAGGGTTTGCAGCGACATAAATATTGTTATGGAACTTTACAAAAGGGAGTTATATTTCCTCAATAAAAAACTTATTCAGATAGATAAAATAATTAAAAAACAAGGTGAGAATAATGGATGAACAATTAAGACTAGCATTACTTAAAGCCAATAAAATAAATGCTGATTTAAGTTTAGAACTTGAAATATCTATCAGAAGATTTAAATCATTACAAAAAGATTTTCAAGAAATCAGTAGAGTTATAAAAAAATGTATTGAGGAGGACAAGCTATGAAAAATGGAAAAACATTAACATTAGCTGAGAAAAAGGCTCTTACCAGAGGTGGACTTAATCCAAAGGATTGGTTGAGGGTAAAGAAAGAATTTAATGGAATACAAATTGTAAATGTTAATGATGGCAGAACAATTTGGTTTAGATATTAGTTAGAGGAGGTTATGTAATGGAAACAATGTATGTAGTAGTTGGATGTTCAGACATTGATAATGTTGAATTTGAAAAAGAGGAGGAATAAAGGTGGGAATGCAATTAGCAATTTTAGTTATTAATGCTGCAACTTTAATAGTTGCAGTGAAGAATATGAATATGCTTAAAGAAATTAATGAAGAACTATCAATGACCAATAATAAAATATTAGCTCCTAAAGTGGAATTGGAGCCTTTAAAGGACTTTAAGAAGGAACTAGAAAATATTATCAATGATGTTGAGGTGAGTGCAGATGAAAAACTATCTATCAAGTAGAGAGAGGGATGACCTTGTAATACTTATGCATCTCATGTCAGATTCACAAAGGCTTTTAGAATGTGGAGTGCTAGACGGTAAGGACAAGGGAGATTTAAAAAGGATTATTACATTTGGTAAGAAGATATTAATAAATGTAAATGGAAGGTTAAATAAAGAGGCATTTAGAGCTTTAAGAAATGTGATGGATAAATCAAGAGTGCTGTTAGATGTTTATGGAAATACAGATTTGTATTCTAAAAAGAAAAGTACACAGATAGATGCAGCTTATGAAGAAAATAGAGAATACTTTAAAATAGTTGAATTGGTAATGCACTACAATTGCAAAGAATGTACTAAAGAGTGTACAGATTGTGAATTTTACAAGGAGTTTGAGGAACAACAGATACCTGAGTTTCAAGAAGGTATTGAAGCTACTGGAAAGTGTAAGTACTCTTATAAATTTGAATAAAAAAAGAGTTCCCGAAGGAACCAAATAAAAAATTTAAACTTAAAAATATTATAACACAGGAGGTTGGAAGATTGAAAGTAACAATTAATAAGATCTTAATAGAAGGTTTTAAAGGATATAAAGAAAAAGTTGAATATGAATTTGGGACATATACAAATATATCTGCAGATAATGGGAAGGGTAAAACAAGCATAGGCGAAGCAATAGTATGGTGCTTGTTGGGAACAGATTTATTTGGAACAGAAAATGCAGGTACGAGGTTGATTAATAAAGATAGTAAAAAGTGTGAGGTGTCACTTGACATAACAATAGATGGTGAACCTTTTAATATTACAAGAAGAAAGAAAAGCAACAATAACAGCTTATTTTTAAATGATGCCAAGGCAACACAAAATGATATATCTAATGAGTTGTGCCTGGGTAAAGAATTGTTCTTAACAATATTTAATCCTTATTATTTCACAGGATTAACACCTAAAGCCAGTAAAGAATTACTTACTGGAATAATGAAACCAGTTAGCAGACAGGATATTTTCAAAGAATTGGGTGATTACCTTGTAGGGATATTAGAAAAAAATGATTTCAGGATACCAGCAACATTCCTTGAAGATAAGAGGGCTGAGGTTAAGGAGCATGAAGAAAATATCATATTCCTTGAGGGGAAAATTGATGGATATAAGAAAGAAGATATACCAGTAGCAAGAGTGTTTATGAATGAAGATGAACTAATAGAACTAGAAGAAAAGTATGAAAATGTACTAAATGAAAAAGCTGATAAAAATAAGATGTATGATCTTATAGATAGAAAAAGGGATATTACTAGCAAATATAACAGGTCAGAAATACCAGGAATTAAAATAATTGATTTAGAGCCAATTAATGAATTATATACAGACCTAAATATCATTAAGAAAAGCCAACCTGAATTAATAGACCTTAAAGATATTTCAAAGTTGGTTGCAGATAAGAAGTATCTATTAAATAGATATAAATGTATAGAGGCAGGAATTAAAAAAGTAAGTTTTGTAAAATGCGATAATTGTGGTCATGATGTTGAATTAGATAAAAATAGTAAAGAAGAACTACTTAAAACAATAGAAGAGATAAAAGTTAAAGGTAGTTCAATAGCAGAAAAAATAAGAGAAATAGAAATAGAAAATAAAGAGGCTGAATTAAAAAATATGAAGATAATAGAGGAATTTGAAGCAGATAAAATTCAAAAGATTATCAACATAGAAAAAGAGATAGAGAAACTTAATGAACTCAATGACAAAATTTCAATGGAAAATATGGAACTTAGGGAAAAATACAAAGCTGATATGAAGATAGAGCTAGATTCTATAAATCAGGAACTTGAAGATGAAGAACAAAGCATAAGAGCCTTTGATAATGAGAGACAGTCCAAGCTTAAGATTCTTAAAGGAAGAATTGAAGAGTTGAAGATAGTTAAAGCTGATATTGAAGCAGCAATGTACTACAGGGACAAAGTAATAAGATCTAATGAAGAAGTAGATAAAAATATTGTCAATGACAATAAAAGAATTGAGAATAGCAGAAATAAAATTGAAGAATTGAAAATGGCAATTGAAGCCTGTAAGCAATATAACTCAATTAAGTTAAAGAAAGAAACTCAAATGATTAAAAAATACCTAGACAAAGTGGAGTTGAAATTTGAGAAATTAACTCAGTTGGGTGAAATAAAGGATGATTACAAGATTCTTTATGAAGGTAAAGAATTTATAAAGCTTAGTAATGCTGAAAAGATTAAAGCTGGGTTAGAGATAGGTAACTTTATCATGAATATGAAGGAGTTGTATTTCCCAATCTTTGTAGATAATGCTGAAAGCATTACAGCAATTCCAAAATTAGATACACAAATGATAGTAGCTAAGGTGGTAGAAGGAAAGGATGTTGAGGTTAACAATGAATAATACTATTACAATAAGCAAAGATAGATTTGAACAATTACAAAAATGTGAAGATGAATTAAGAGTTCTTAAACTCCTATGTAAATCTATAGCTGAAATAGCTAATAAAGATTCTGAGAGAATGGCTATTGCAATGTTTGGAAGTAAGTCAAGGAAATATGATGTTGAATCTGGAAGGGTTGTTAGATGTGAGTAATGTTATAGGTATTTGTATAAGCAAAGCAGAATATGAATATCTGCTTGCTTGTAAAAATGAATTGGAAAGAATAAGGAAAAAGGAAGGTAAGAAAAAGGATGAGTAAAGAATTAGTTGATATAAAAAATGTAAGTTATGAAGTTGGAGGCAATAAGGTTGATTTATCACCTGCAGTTATTAAAAAATACCTAGTATCTGGTGGTGGAGATGTATCAGACCAGGAAGTAATGTTGTTTATGCAAATGTGCAAGGGACAAGGCTTAAATCCATTCTTGAGAGAGGCATATTTAGTTAAATACAAGAGCAGTAATCCTAAATACGACAATCCTGCAACGATGATTGTAGGAAAGGAAGCATTCATGAAGAGAGCTGAGTCTGACAATGATTTTAACGGTTATGCAGCAGGAATAATAGTTGTGAATATGAAGGGAGAAATTGAAGAAAGAAAAGGATCCTTTTATATCTCAAAAGGTAATAGAGAAGAGTTAGTTGGTGGATGGGCAAAGGTATTTTATAAGAGTGGTAAGGAGCCAGTATACCATACAGTATCAATAGATGAGTATATAGGCAAGAAAAGCAATGGAGAAATAACTTCTATGTGGGCCACTAAAAAGGCAACAATGATTAGAAAGGTTGCCTTGGTACAGGCTTTAAGAGAGGCATTCCCACAAAATTTAGGAAATATGTTTACAGCTGATGAAATGCAAGTTGATGAAAGTGAATTAGATTCAAGAGTTATAGATGTTGATGAAAAAATAATGGAGGAACAGCATGTTCCCAAGACTCCAGTAAAAGCAAGTGCAGCTGTTAAGTCACAAATAATGAGTATGGCCAAGATAAAAGGATTGGTTACTGGAGAAGGAAAAGACGCTGACTTAAGCGGATTAGAAAGTTTATGTAATGAAAATGGTATGAGCTTAAGAGCGTTAACTCAGGACCAGGCAGAAAGATTAATACAAATTATAAATGAATATGAAGAAATTCAAGAAGCTGAATTTGAGGAGGTAGAAGATGATGGAGCAGTGGGAAATTGAATTTAAAAACAAAGAAAATGAGATTTTAAGAAAAGTTGAAAATAAAGAGTATTTAACAGAAAGTGAAGTTAAACACTTAGTTTATCAAGGCTATGTAATAGATGAAATAGAAAAAGATACACACAGATGGGTAACTTATATATGGGGCGTTGTGGAAATACAAAAAAGATTCTTTAAGGTTTATTATGCTTTAGGAAATACAGAAATGCAAGAAAATGAATATCCTAGACAAAAATTAACAGAAGTTAAGAGTGTAAAAAAGATAATTGAAACAGAAGAATGGGAGGAAATATAATGAATAATTGTAGTTTCGTAGGGCGTCTAGTAAAAGATCCAGAATTAAAGTTTGCAGCAGGAACAGGAACTGCTTTTATAAGATTTACTATAGCAGTTCAAAGAGATTTTAAAAATGCTCAAGGGCAATATGAGGCAGATTTTATTAACTGTGTAGCCTATAAGGGTAGAGCAGAAATGATTGGAAAGTATTTCAACAAAGGATCTCAAATAGCACTTACTGGAAGCATTAGAACTGGTAGTTATGACGCTCAAGATGGTACTAAGAGATATACTACAGAATTACTTGTAGGTGGGGTTGGATTCTGTGGTGGAAGTGGCCAAGGCAACAGCAATACATTTGGTGGGAATAACAACAACGAAACATTTGGTGGAGCTAATGACGATATGTATGGAGCAACTCCATTGGACGATGGGGATATTCCATTTTAGGAGTGGCTGAACATGAAAGTATATGATGAAGATAGAGTTTTAGAATTATACAAAAGATATGGTGTGCTGAAGGATGTAGAAATAAGGACAGGATACAGCTATAAGAAAGTAAGAGAAATACTAGATAAAAATAATATTAAAGTTAATAGAAATAATGAACATTTCAACAGAAAAATAAGTAAAGCCTGGGGTGATTAGAGTGGCATTTAGATATACTAAGAAAGAAATAGACATGCTAGTGGATAATATGGTTATCCTGGTAGATAAGCAGGAGAAGAGAAATGAGCATGTTGTAGAATACTTTGATAAAAAGAAAATACCATACAAAAAGATGAAACTAGACCAGGGAGATTACTCATTTTTTATTAAGTCAACTGCTGATACTAAGAAAATTGGTATCAGCAAGGACCTTTGGTTTGATGATAAGGTGGTTATTGAGCGAAAGGCAAGTCTTGAAGAATTAAGTGGGAATCTTACTGATAGCGTAGATGGAAGGTCAGAGCGTAAGAGACTTGAAAATGAATTTATAAGACTTAGAAATGTTAAAACATACCTAATGATTGAGAATGGAGTTTTCAGAGATTTAATACTTCATAGGTACGAAACTAATTATGATCCTGAAGCATTTCTAGGAAGTCTTAATGCATTTCAAAATAGATATGATTTTTCAATTGAATGTATCGGACCTAATTTTCAGGAAACATTTTGGATAATGCAGCAACTCATGGAAAAGGGACTAATACAAAGTGAGAACTGGGCAACAGTATTTGATACTGTTAAGAATTTAAATAAAGAAAGAAATAATAAATGTGTTGGTTACTATATCCATAGAAAGCTAAGAACATTCTTGAAGGATTACTTCAAAGTTATGGATGATGAAAGCCAACTGCATGATTAAGGGGTGAAGACATGGGATTATTTTATATAGAAGAATCTGAATCTACTTTAATAGCGCAACTTAGAAAAGTAGATGAAGAAAATGATGAGTTTAATAAAGCAATAATTAAGAATGATAGAGCTAATCTGTTAGAGGAGTTCTGGGACAAGATTCAAGCAGATTTAGGAATTTTGAAAATCTATGGAATATCCAAAGAAGAATTAAATAAGGCATTTGATGATCATAAGAAAAAGCTTGAAAAAAGAGGTCACAATTTTATTGAAATAAGGTGATAGTGTGTGGTGGTATGAATACATTTTAATATTTTTTTTAGCATATATGGCCATAAAATACACAAGAAATAAATACCAGAGGTGATTATTTAATGGAAGTAAATGTATATATAAAGCCTGTAAATGTACTAATAGATAATGCCTACTCTAGACTAAATCCTAAATTAGTAGGTAGGTTGAAATATAGAAAAAGAATGAGAAACAGGAATAAGCTGAAAAGGAGAAAATAACATGAGTGCTGAGGTTGATAAGTTCAAAATAGAATATAACTATTGGCTTAAACGAAGGTTAAAGGCTGAGCAGTATTTTGATGAAAATCCAAAAACCTGTTTTAAGTTCCAGCTACAGTTTAATAAAGTTACTGCTAGATTGAGCTTATTACCTAATAAGTATAAGAGGTTAACAGGTGTAGAAATGACAGATAAAGAAATATTAGAAGGATTTGAGGAGGTGTTGTCGTGGGATTAGAAGATATAAACTTAAAAGAACTTATAGAGCATGAGACAGGCGAAAGGTTTAACAGAGAAGGGTTTATATCATGCCCATTTCACAACGAAAAGACACCTTCTCTAAGTGTTAAGTATATAGAAAAAGCTGGTAAAGAAAGATTTCATTGCTGGGGGTGTGGTGCCAAAGGTGATGCAGTTGACTTTATAACATCATATAAAGTTATGAATAATGTACAGGCATGTGAGTATCTTAACATCAAGATAGATGGAATTAAAGGAATAGAGAAACCAGATGAGGGTATTTTAGGATATATAAATTGGCAGCTAAATAATACTAAAAAAGGCTGGACATACCTGAATGAATTATATGCATTTAAAGATAAAGATAATGAAATTGCTTACTTTAAGGCTAAATTCAAAGATGAAAATGGTAAGAAACAAATAAGATATTACCATTATGAGGATGGAAAAGTTAAGAGTGTAATGGGTGAAGATAGAGAGAATATACCTTATAACTTCTACAATGTGCTTAAAGGAATAAGAGAGGATAAGATAATAATCCTGGTAGAAGGTGAGAAGGATGTAGACAATCTATCTAGAATATTAGGCCCTAACTATGTAGTAACGTCTACTAAAGGTTGTAGTGATTTAGATGTAATAGTAGAGAAAGATATTAGATATTGGATATGTGGAGATACTGGGTTAGCTGGAGAAAGATATGTTAAAAAAGCAGTTAGTGCTCTATATCAATTTGCTTCAGAACTTAGAGTTATAAATTTACCTGGCTTAAAAGATTTAGGAGATAACAAAGATGTATCTGATTGGTTAAAGTTAGGAAATAACAAAAGGGATTTCTTAAACGCTGCTAATAGATCATTGGACTTGAAAAGTGATTATGAATTGCAACAGGATAGTTTTGGAATATATAAAAAGGTCTCCAATAAAAATAATGATAATCTAAGAAATGTATATCTGACTAATTTCAAGTTATTAGAAGCTAAGAGAATGAAGTTTGTTGATGAAGATATTGAAGGTGTAAAAATGATAATGCAGTCTCCAACAGGAGCTACAATTGAAAAAATAGGACCAGCTACAATATTTGATGAAGCAAGAACATTTAGAAATTTCTTAGGAACTATGGATTTAGCTTTTAGGGGAAAAACAGAGGATTTAATAACTTTAAAAGAATGGATTAATAAGTATTTTGCTATAGATGTAGAAGAAACCTACACTGGGGTTAAATTTATGGCCAATAAAGATAATTTAATGTTAGTTACCAAGGATGGATCACTAACTAAAGATGGTCTTGATTTAAAAATAAAAACTGATAATAAGAACAATATTGAGATAGTAGATGTTGAGAATATTTCAAAAGAAGAGTTGATTGAATTAAAAAAATATTTATTCAGTTTTGCAGCAGCTGACAAAACTATTCCAATTATAGGAACTATTATAAACAATATGTTGGTTTATCAAAATGAGCAATGCAACTTCACTTTGCATCACCTTTTAATCGTTGGGGAATCAGGTAGTGGTAAATCTAAAACATTAGAAAATATAATAGCTCAGATATTAAATTACCCTTTAAATGAGATAAGAGCGTTAGGACAAATTACACCATTTGCACTTACTAAAGTCTTAACTGAAGGTAACTATACCGCATTATTTGAAGAGTTTAAGCCTAGTTATTGGGATAGATACAAGGTGCAAAGCTTATCTGAAACCTTAAGAAATTTATACACTAGAGGAGTTGTATCCAGGAGTGGAAAGTCATTACAGCTGAGAGAGTTCCAATATAGCCGACCAATTGTAATGGTAGGTGAGGAGAGTTTTCCAAACTCAGAACAGGCCCAAGTTGAAAGAAGCTGTATTGTTTATTTGAGTAAGATGGAAAGAACAGATAAGACTACGGAATCTTATAAGTGGTTAGAAAAGAATCCAGGTGTATTGAATAAATTTGGGAAAAGCCTTATAGAGATAGCACTTAACATAACAGTTGAAGAGTATAGAGAAATGTTTTACAAGTGTGAAAAGAAATTTGATAAGGAGCTTAAAGACAGGCTTTTATCTACAGCAACTAATATAGCTATGGGAATTGAAATGATAAATATTTTGATGGCCAAGCATGGAATGAAAAAGCTAATAGGATATGAGAAATATATTCTAAAAAATATTAATGAGGAGCTATTAGAGGGAGAAAGTGAAACGAGAAGCATAGTGGAACAAATGTTAATAATGTTTGATTATTTGATTGAATGTGGAAGAGTTAACAGAAATATAACTGTTCAATATAAGTTTGGAAAGCTGTATATAAGCACATCTGCCTTAATTGATGAAATATTTAAATATATAAAAGACATAGGATCTGCTGAAATAGTTCCAATAAAAATAAGAGATTTCAGAAAGCAATGTAAGAAGTCAGGTTACATTATATCTTCAGATACAGTTCAACAAAGTTTTGGCGAAATAAGAAAAAGATGTGATGAGTATAATCCAGAAAGAATAAGAAAGCTTAATTTAACTAATATAATAGATGTTATTCATGTTATAGAAGGGTTAGGAGAAGCAGAAAAAGTGGACCAAATAAATGTATTCAAAGATGATGCAGTACCATTTTAAGGAACTTACTCAAACTGGAGTAAATGTGGCTAAGGTGTTGAGTGAAATTAAGAAAAGGTGAGGTGTATATTTAATGGAAATAAAATGGATTGATAATAATACAACAGATGTTAGGTTTAGTAATAAAAAAGAAGAATTTGCAATCGAACAAATGAAATTCTTTGGAAGAGAGCCCTATAAACAAAGTAGTCTTTATTCTTACTTTAGATTTAATAATAGCTTTGAAGAAGTAACTAAATATTTAGGATATTAAAATGAGAGGATGTTGGATTTAATGGAATTGGATATAAATACATTAAAATTTTTAAAAAAAGAAAATGAATATCTTATTTATAATGAGGTTAAAAAGGCATATGAAGATAAAAGCACAATAGAGCCAATACTAGATAAAGAAGAATTAAACGCTTTAGTGATTATAGATAATTATTTAGATACAGAAATAGAATCTATTGAATCAGAAATGAAAATTAAGGAGGAAAATTAATGAAAAAAAATAATTTTTTAGTGTTATTTAAAAATGCTATTGAAACAAAAGATATTGAATATATAGCAGTTAAAGTAATACAACCAAGTGGCAAATTTGAGGTTATAAGTTTTACAAGGGATCTGTTTGAAGATAAATACAATTATTATAACAATGCTTATGATGATGATATGAAGTTGAAAAGTTTTAATAAGATTTATATTACACATATAGGAATGAGTAATAATATAGCTGAGTTATCTGGAGGAATGTTTAAAACAGGAGATGTAAATTAGATGAAGGATGAAATTTATAAGTATTTTTTAGAAAAATACAACAAATGTAGAATAAAAGTTGTACCGGGTCATTGGCCTGACTTTGAAACAAGAGAAGAAGTGGACAAGTGGATTGAGAAATTAGAGTCACAAGTTAGGTTTTTTGAAGATTATTTTGAAAAATAGAGATGCAATATTAAATTATTGCGACTTAAGGGAGGTGTAAAATGATACAGATATTAGAATTGTTTGGAGGAGTAGGTTCACCAAGAGCAGCGTTAAGGAATTTAGGAATAGAAGTGAAAGCAATAGATTATGTTGAAATAGATGAAAAAGCAGTTAGATCATATAATGCAATGTTTAAGAATGACTTAAAATATAAAACTCAGAGTGTAGTAGGATATAATTTGAAACCAGATATATTAATACATGGTTCTCCATGTCAAGATTTTTCAATAGCTGGTAAACAAAAAGGGGCAGATGAAGGAACTGAAACAAGAAGTAGCCTTATGTGGGAAACTATAAATATTATTAAGCAAATGGGAATTTGGAAACCTAGAGTAGTTATATGGGAGAATGTCAAAAATGTTTTAAGTAAACATATGAGGCATAACTTTAATAGATACCTAGATGAAATGGAAAAACTGGGTTATACAAACTCTTATGAAATATTGAATGCTATGGATTTTGGATTACCTCAAAGTAGAGAAAGAGTTTTTACTATAAGTATGTTGGATAACCAAATGTTTAATTGGGGTATTTTGGAAAAAAGAAAAGCACCTCATATAAATAGATTTTTAGATGATGATTGGGGTGAAAGACACTTAGTTACTCAACCAAGCATGATAAAAAAGATTAATAGTACAGATAGTTTAGGGGTTAAAGTTATAGATTCTTATTGTAATACTATAACTACTAAACAAATGAGATGCCCTAATTCTGGAGTTATAGAAATAGGAGATGAAGAGTATAGGTACTTAACTGAAAAAGAGTGTTGGAGATTGCAAGGGTATTCAGATACTGATTACTACAATGCATTGAGTGTGCATCCTGGAATCCCAGGTAAATTAAATGGAGCTTTATATAAACAAGCGGGTAATAGTATTCCTGTACCAATATTTGAAAGTATTTTTAAGGTGTTAATATAAAGTCGCAAATCAATAGTTAAATTATTGCGAATGATTGGAGATGTTAGTGTGGATAACCCATTTAATAAAAAAATAGAAATAGAACTTACATTGCATGAACTAGAAGAAATAATAATTATGCTTAGAGTTGCTAATAAAGTTGTTACTGGAGAGATACGAAGTGAGATAGAAGAGAAGTTACAAAATATTTGTTCTATTACTAAGTATAGTTATTATTGTGAAGGTGAGAAGGTGTTGGAAAATGAAAAATCTTTATAAAAGGTTTGAACCTTGGGATATAACAGAAGAATCCTTTAAAATAGATGTTTTTAGATATGATAATAAAAGTGGTGTAACAGTTGACTTGATGGAGTATGACGTAAAGGTTAGTAGTTATAGTGAAAAAAATCAAAGAGGTAATTTGGTTAGATGCTTAGAAATAATAGAAACTATATTACTAAACTATATGTTATAGTCGCAAATCAAATATATTGTGAGTTGGAGGGAATAAATAATGTTTAATTTTAAAGTTATTGATAGATTAAGTAACAAAGTTGTTGAAAATGCAATTACCTACAATGGGTATGTATATAAGAATTTTTATAATTTTCAAGATGGTGAACCATACAATGATGAAGATATTGAGGTCCTATTAGGAACAGGAATAATGTTAGATGGTAAAGAGCTTTTCAGGGGAGATATTCTTAAAGATGAAGAGAATTATTTATGGGAAGTTGTATATAGAAATGGATCATTTATGTTAGAAAACTTATATTTCCCAGGAGCAATATTGATTGACAGTATTGAAATTATGAGTTTTGAGTTTGTTGGGAATAAGTTTGAAAATCCTAAAATATTGGAGGGTTGATTATGATATTAACGTTAGTAGTCTTATCTATGTTTGTAACACTTATGATTTTAGCAGTTGTAACTATGATTCATTTAACATTTGAGAAGGAATTTTGGTTTGATAATTTTAAAGAATTATTAAGAGTTTATATAGGAATAACACTATCACTTATGGTTTTAATATTAGGGTTATATGCTATTGGATATTTATTAAAAGTTTGATTGGAGGAAGATTAATGCTGAAAATATATAGAGCTTATGTAAAAATTTTATTGAAAATATATAAAAAAACTAAATCAAAACTTATAGGAAGCATATTGGAATATGAGTATTCAAGGAACTTAAGAATAATGGTAAATATTATAAAAGGTATTGATTATGATGAATTAGATAATGAAGGAAAAGAAATATATAAGAAATGGTTAATAAGTATAAAAAATTTATGTGAGTATCCAGGAAAGGGTGATAAATAATGTCAGGAATATTTGATTTTAATAATGAAGGTAGAAAGAAACTTGAGGGAATACATTCTATGGTTGAGTGGAATATGGCTGATTTCCATAGAGAAGGAGTTCCTGTTAGTGTTATAGAACAACATATAAAAAGAAGATTGATACAGGGGATTGCAGACCTTATTGATAAAGAATTTGATAAGTTGCCATTAGAGATTTCAACCAGAGTGGATAATGATAGAGGAACTTATCAATTTAAATTAGATATGCTTTTAATATCTCAAGATGAATATAGAAGGTTGTATTGGAAAGATAAAATGTTTAAAACTCCAGAGGAAGATTATGAGAGTTTAGGCTTCCAGAAGTGGGACGAGAGCAAATTTAAATTCAACTATAGATTGAAACTTATATCTGATAGACATCCAATAGACACAAAAGAGGAAGACAAAGAGTGGGAAGATGTATCAAAGGGATATAGTTTTGTTTATGCAAAAAAATTAGGAAATGATTTTGAGGTGTTTTCAGTTCCATATTTTAAGAAATATGTCTTAAGGAAGGATGATTGATATGTGTAATAAAGCAAATTGTTTATATAATATCAATGGCCATGAATGCAGCAACACTGAATGGAAAAATATAATAGTTGTTGATGATAAAACAAAAGAAAGAAAAGAGCAGATCTGTGATAATGGAATTGAAATTAAAATAGTTGGAGGTAGTTATTAATGGATAATAAAAATATTGGATATGATTTTGCAGATGGGCTTAGAGAATCTTTGGCCAATAAAGGTCAAATATTTGCGATTGATGAAGGAAGACCAGATGGAGACTTTACAGGAAAGTGTTATGGAAGAGTTAAAGGTGGAAAGTTAATTATAGATAAAATTGAAACTAAGGAGGAAGTGTAATGAGTTATGCATGGAATGATTCAGGGATAATTGTTCCTGGTAAGAAAGAGGCTGAATTATGTTATAAAAATTCATATAGAAAGAAATTTATAGATGATGTTGATAAAGCAAATGAAGAACTTGTTGGAAATATGTACTTTTCATATCCTAAATGGTTAGTGGATGAGATAAGTAATGCTGGATATGATGTTGAGATTGTAGAAGTTAATTCAGGAGCAGATTATAGAAATGCTGGAGAATTTGACTATGTTAAAGGATATATTAGTTGGATATGAGTAAAAATACTCGGTTTGTGCACAGTAACTCAGAAAAAAACCAAAAGTGAGTAGCAAACTGTGCAGTGAAGAAATGAGAGTATGACTAGGATAAGAGTATATATATATATATATTTACTCAATAACTCATATATTATATATATATATACACATGCGTATATATTGTATATATATATGTATTTATATATACACATATATTTTTAGTGAGTTACTGAGTTTTCTGTGCAGAAACTGTGCAAAGCTAGATATAATCAACTTTCACAGTTGCACAGGTTTTAAAATGAGGTGAGAGAAGGTGAGTAAAGTTGAGTAAAATTGATTTTAGACAGGTCAAATTAGATAGATTAGAAGAGATTAAAAGGCAAATGACATGCCATGCTATAAATAAAAACTGGAGAGAATACTATAATCTAAGAGATGAGAAAGAAGCATTAATGAAGAGCTTAGGAATAACAGGAAGAAGGCGAAGGAAGAATGAGCAGTAACAACAGATATAAAGAAGTAGAAGCTATGCTATATAATCATAAACAGAATAAGGCTACTATTATTAATATAGACTATGACATATTAGAAGTAGAGTTGGAATACCAGGGATGTGGTTCAATAGACTACAGTAAAGAAAGAAGTGGACCAACTAATAAAATTAATAGTAGTATTGAGGATGAAGTAATAAGAAAGGAACATGTGATTAACAAACTAAAGAAGAGAAAGAAGTTTCTTGAGATAAGAGAAATGAAACTGGAGAATGCATTGGGATCATTGGATGATAGAGATAGAAGTATTATCGAGAAGAAGTACTTCAATGGCCAGACCAATAAAGAGATAGCTTGCAAGATGTATATATCAGAACCATATTTCTGTAAGATCAACAAGAAGATAATTAATCGAATGGTAAATATAATGTTTAATGATAATTAAATAATTAGTTAATTAACTAACAACATTTAGTTAATCTCATGTTAACACAAGCGGGATGAACAGTAGTAAAATAGTATTATCGAAAGAAGGACAGGCAAGTATATATTGAAGGGATGTGAATAGACCCTCATCAATGCAATATATAGTGCCAGTCCTTTTTTTATGTTCTTTGATAATTGAATACATGAAGACAGAAGTAGATATAAAGATAGAATATAAGGAAGTGATTGTATTGAATGGTTTAGTTAATTGTAATTGTGGTTCAACATTTGTGTTGAATAAGAATAATGTAAAGCTAAGATCTAGAACCATAAAAGGAATAAGAGAGACTTATTATCATACACCATGTTGTGACAAGGAGTATGTTGTATATAAAGAGAAGGTAGACAAGAATGCTAAAGAAGTTTTGTAGAAGATGCCAGGCAGAGATAGATTATGGTAAGCAGTTATGTGAAGCATGTGAGGCTAAGAGCAATAGATACTTAAGCAGCAAAGGTAAGGAACATTTACAGGCTAGGCAAAGGAAGTACCAGGACAACAGGACTGATAAGGAATATCAGGCGATATATATATCAGTGGCTTGGAAGACTGCAAGGAAGAGAGCATTAAGTAAGTCTAACTTTTTATGTGAGGATTGTATTAAGAAAGGTAGAGTTACTCCAGCGATAGATGTGCATCATATTAAACCACTTAAGGATGGAGGCAAAGCATTTGAGTTAAGTAATCTTAAATGTTTATGTCGTGCATGCCATCGAAAAGCGCATGAAACCTTGGACGAGGAAAAAAATCGTTAGGGTGGGGGTATCGAAAAAGTTTTAAAAAGTGTAAACTAT